>NZ_VCMY01000019.1:0-105015 GCF_005924235.1 Mycobacterium sp. DBP42 | reverse complement strand
GGGCGGGAGGGGAGGCCCGGTGGATTGCGGCAAGCGCCTGCGCGCACTGAGTGAGCAGCCGTGCCCGGCCGGCATCGTCGAGCGTGCGCTGAATCCGCCGCACGATGGTCTGGCCCCCGATGAAGTCGCAGATCAGGAACGGATCCCCAAGGGCGGCAACGGAATCGTCGGCGACCAGCACGTGCGGGACCGGTGCCCCGGCCAGTGCTGCCGCCCGTTGCGCCTCGGCCTCCAGTTCCATCCCGGCATGCACCTCATCGGGTGCACCGGTGCGCAGGATCAGCGGGCGCCGAGCGGTGCCGGTGATCGCGTCGAAGGACCAGGTGGTGCGGCTGGCCCCGCCGGTCAGCTCGCGCAGGTTCTCCACGGCCACGCCGTCACCGAGCACTCCGGTGAGGACCTGGACCAACTTGGGGGCGAGAAGGGCGGGCTCGGTCACCGCTTGGCCTTGCCGAACCCGAACAACCGCTGCGCCACTCGCCGCATCTGGATCTCCTCGGCCCCCTCGGTGATCCGGTAGCGCCGGTGGTGGCGGTAGATGTGCTCGAAGGGCTCGTGACGGCTGTAGCCGATGCCGCCGTGTACCTGCATGGCCCGGTCGGCGGCCTCACACACCAGACGGTTGGCGCGGTAGTTGGCCATCGAGACCTTGTCGGACACCTCCATGTGGTGGTTCTGGTCCAGTTGAGTTGCCGCATAACGGACAAGCAGCCGGACCATCTGTGCCTCGGTCTGCAGTTCCACCAGCGGCCACTGCACGGCCTGGTTCACCGCCAGCGGCTTGCCGAACACCTTGCGCTCGTTGGCGTAGCCCACGGCGCGGTCGATACAGAACTGAGCGGCGCCCAAACTGCTGGCGGCCTGACGAATTCGGTTCTCGTGAAGGAAGGTCTGGCCGACCTCCAGGCCGCGGTCCACCTCGCCGAGCACCGCATCTGCGGCCACCCGCACATTGTTCAACTCGACCTCGCCGTGATCGGTGGGCATGTTGAACGTCCACCAGTAGAACGGGACGGTGAAGCCCTCCGAATCGGTGGGCACCAGAAACGCGGTGATCCCACGGGCCTGCCCTGGCTCACCCGAGGTCCGGGCAAAGATCAGATCATGCGTGGCCCGGTGTACCCCGGTGTTCCACCGCTTGCGGCCGTTGATGATCCAGCCGTCTCCGTCCGGCATCGCGGTGGTCTCCAGCCAGGTGGCATCCGAGCCGTGGTCGGGCTCGGTCAAGCCGAAGGCCATCGAGCGCTTGCCGGTCAGCATCGCCTCGACCCATTCGGACTTCTGGGCCTCGGTGCCGAACCGGTCCATCATGATCACCTGTGGAAAATTGCCGACGATCGAGGACTCGTCCTGCAGATCGTTGTGCAGGCCGAGGCCCTTGTGCGCCAGATGTTCCCGGATCACTGCCATGTCCAGGTTGCTGCCGTCGCGGCCGCCGAACCGGGCGGGCAGACCGTAGCGCAGCCAGCCGGCGGCATCAGCGCGCCGACGCATCTCGCCGAGCAGGTCTTCCCAGGCCCGGGCGGGTATGCCGCCGTTCTCCCAATCGGTGCGGGCATATTCGCGGCGCTGGTCGAAATACTGCATCTGCTCGCGCTCGAGCGGCTTGATATCGGTCTCGATGAACTCGTCCATGTCGGCGAGGACGGTTGAAAGATGTTCGGGTAAAGCAAAATCCACGATGATCTCTCTTTCTCGGGTCGAAAGCTCGGGTCAGAAGCCGTACAGGGTTCGTTTCCAGATGGTGGACAGGGTGGTGATGGCGTCGGCATCGTTGATCTCGATGCCGAGCCCGGACTGGCCTACGAAGACCGTGGTGAAGTTCTCGAACAACAACGCGATGGCCGCTCCGACATGTTCGGGTTGCAGTCCCTGAGCGTGGCCCTGTCCCTGGGCGTGGTGCACCGATGCGATGACGATGTCGATACCGAACCGCCGGAACTTGTTCTGCACGTCGGCGAATCGCTGCTGCGTGGCCGCCAGCTGGGCGACCGCGATCATGATGCCGATGTTCTGTTTGAAGATGTTCCAATAACCCGTGACCACCGTGGTGAAGAACTCGGTGTCGTCGGGGGAATCCGGCAGGTGCAGGTTCAGTCCGGACGGCTCGACCACATCGTGCAGGAAGGACTCCGCCAGCGCGGCCAGCAGATCTTCTTTGTCGCTGAAGTATCGGTAGAACACCGCCGGGCTCTTACCCGCGGCCGAGGTGATGTCGGCCAGGGTGGTGCCGTGAAAGCCGCGCTCGGCGAACAGTTTCCGTGCGGCCAGCTCAATGGCGGACCGGGTCTGACGGCCCTTGGTGCCCAGCTCGGCGGCGGTCATCGAGGTCTCAGCCCAGTATCCGGTCGCCGGCCCGAAGTAGTGCGCTGGGCAACTCATGGCCCACGGCGTCCTGGGCGATGCGGGCCGCGTCGACGGCCGCGGCCAATTCGACGTCGACGGCGATGTCGCTGTCGCGCAGCAGGTACACCAGGTCCTCGGTGGCGATGTTGCCGCTGGCACCGGGGGCGAACGGGCACCCCCCGAGCCCGCCGACCGACGCGTCCAGCCGGGTGACGCCGGCTTGCACGGCTGCGTAAGCACTGGCCAGTCCGGCCCCGCGGGTGTTGTGGAAGTGCGCGCCCAGTGGCAGGTCCGCGATCAGCGGCCGGACCTTCTCGATCAACGAGCTGACCCGTCGCGGGGTGGTGGTGCCGATGGTGTCGGCGATCGCTATCCGGTTCGCACCGAAACCAGCAGCCGCCGAGGCGATGTCGAGTACCCGCTGCGGATCGGTCGGGCCGTCGAACGGACAGTCCCACGCGGTGGCGATGATCACCTCGACCGAGGTGTCGCTGTCGTGCGCGATGGCCACGATGTCGGCGATCTGTGCGGTGGCCTCGGCCGACGTGCGGCCGACGTTGGCATGGGAATGCGCATCCGATGCGGACACCACGTACTCGATCGACCGCAGGCCCGCGGTTATCGCTCGTTTGGCACCGTTGGGGCTGGCCACCAGCGCGGAGAACTCCACGTCGGGAAACCTGTGCAGTTCTTCGGCGAGCTCGGCCGCGTCGGCCAGCGCCGGCACCTTCGAGGGTGAGACGAAAGCCGTCGCCTCCACCTCCCGCACTCCGGTGGCGACGATGGCTTCGAGGATAGCGACCTTGGCGGACAACGGAATCGGCGTCTCGATCTGGAGGCCGTCGCGTAGGCACACCTCGCGGATGTCGACCTTGTCGGGCAGGTTCATCTCACAGCACCCCCTCGGAGCGCAGGGTTTCCAGGTCTTGTGCACTGCGGCCGAGCAGGTCGCCGTACACCTCGTCGTTGTGCTGACCGGGCCGCGCCGATCCGGCGTTGCGGATGGTGCCGGGCGACTCGGAGAGCACCGGGACGACGCCGGGGCCCTTCACGGTCCGTCCGATCCGCTCATCGTAGTGGTCGGCGATCATGCCGCGGGCCTGCATTTGCCGATCCTGCACCACCTCGGCAACGGTGTTGATCGGCCCGCTGATCACTCCCGCCTCGGACAAGGTCTCGATGATCTCCTCGGGTTGCCGTTTCCCGGCCCATTCCCCGATGATCTTGTCCAGTTCGTCCTGATTGCGGCCGCGGGCAACGTGATTGGCGAATCGGTCGTCGGTCGCCAGCTCGGGGGTGCCCATCGCCGCACACAACCGGCGGAACACGGTGTCCTGGTTGGCCGCGATCACCACCCAGCTGCCGTTGGCGCTCTGGTAGATGTTGGACGGCGCAATGCCCTCCAACCGCGTGCCAGACGGTCCGCGCACCACCCCACCGATGTCGTAGTCGGGGATGGTGGATTCCTGTATCGCCAGACAACTTTCGGTCAGCGCGGTGTCGACGATCTGGCCCTCGCCGGTGACGGTCCGCCGATACAGCGCCGCCAAGGCGCCCTGGGCGGCGAACATGCCGGCCAGGCTGTCGCCGAGGGACAGGGCCAGCCGCGGTGGGGGACCGCCGGGGAAGCCGTTCATGTGGCGCAACCCGCTGGACGCCTCGGCCACCGAGGCGTAGCCGGCTTTGCCGGCGTCGGGCCCGGTCTGCCCGTAGCCGGATACCCGCACCAGGATGATGCCCTTGTTGCGTTCGCGCAGAACGTCGTAACCCAGGTTCCATTTCTCCAGGGTGCCGGGCCGGAAGTTCTCGACGATGATGTCGGATCGCTCCACCAGGTCCAGGAAGAGTTCGCGTCCTTTCTCGGTGCGAAGGTCCAGCGTGACGGCCTTCTTGTTGCGGGCATGCACGGTCCAGAAGAAGTGGTGCCCGTCGAGTTCGGCCTGGCCCCAGGTGCGCAGTGGATCCGGGGTGGCAGGCAGCTCGATCTTGATGACCTCGGCGCCCATGTCGCCGAGCAGGCGGCCGGCGAAGGGGCCGGAGATCAGGGTGCCGAGCTCGATCACCCTGATGCCGTCCAGCGCGCCCGCCGCTGTCACAGCGAAAACCCGTGCCGGTGCAGCCAATCCGTGCAGATCGAGACGGCCTGGCGCAGGGTGTCCCGCTGATCCGGGCCTGAGTAGTAGTGGTTGGCGCCGGGGATCTCGTGCATCTCTTTGTCCTCATGCCCGATGGCCTCGTAGAGGCGACGGGTGTGGCTCGGTGTGCAGGCGTCGTCGGCGAGGTTTCCGATCACCAGAGCGGGCACCGCGATATCCGGTCCGGCCTTGACCGCGTCACCGTTTGCATCGTCGTAGCTCCACTGCGACAACCAGCTGCGCAGGGTGCAGAACCGGGCCAGGCCGACCGGGCTCATGTTGACCACCTGAGGATCGCCGAGATAGCAGGTGCCCGGGGTGCGTTCATTGGGATCGACGGTCGGGTCCAGCCAGCGCGGGTCGGCCATGGTGCCGTGCACGACGAAGGCGAACTCGTCATCGGGACGTCCGGCGGCCTTGAGCTCGGCCAGCTTTTCTTTGACCCACTTGGTGATTCGTCGGTTGCGGGCGATCTGAGCCTGGTGGTAACGCTCGAGGAACTCGGGTGTGTACGGCGGCTGGTTGGGATTGTCCGGGTTGTAGAGGTCGAGCTCGGGATCCCGCTTGGAGGGATCGTTCTCATCCAGGATGGAGGCGTCCATCCATTCGGTCATGGTGCCGTGCCGGCTGATGTGTGCGGCCAGCAGCATGATTCCGTCGGCCGGGATCAACCCCAGTTTGGTCAGATCGGGCCCGTCCCCGGACGGGCTGGCCGTCACGGTCGGGTTTTGCGCCTGCTGTTGGTAGAACACCGACAGTGAACCGCCGCCGCTCCAACCGGCCAGCACCACCTTCTCGTAGCCCAGTCGGTTCTTGGCGTCCTTGATGCACTCGCCGAGATCCTCGACCACCTTCTCCATCAACAGGGCCGAGTCGGTGCCGCGGAACCGGCTGTTGCAGTAGATGACGTGGTGCCCGGCCCGGGCCAGGGCATTGATCATCGGCAGGTAGGCACCGCCGCCGATCGGGTGCATGAACACCAGCACGGTGTCGGACGGTTTCGCTTTTGGCCGCAGCAGGTAGCTCTCCAGCACCACGAGCTCGGCGACCCCGCCGTACACGTCGCGCACCGACGAGTTGTTCTGGTAGGCAACCAGATACGGGATGCGGTCGTACTCGTGCTTTACAGGTGCTTCAACTGTTGTCATTAGTGCTGCCCCAGGTCGTTGGCGAGGATTTCGGCGGACGGGATGAGACGACGACGGGTGTCGATGGCGATCACCGACCAGTCGACCCGGTCGTAGTCGTCGAACTTGCGGCGGGCGCGTTCGCGCGCCTTCTCGGGCGCCCCGTGGTGCACACCCTGCGGTGCATGGGAAACCAGGCCGGGCGGCATCGGGATGCCGTAAAGCGAGCCGCCGTGGAAGAACGCGATCTCGTCGTAGTCGACGTTGCGGTGATACCACGGGGTGCGTTCGGTGCCCGGCACGCTCTCGGCGGGCTTGGGCAGGAAGTTCATCACGTACACGCCGGTGGCCTGCATGAAGAGGTGCACCGTGGGTGGCAGGTGCACGCTTTCGGAGGTGATGACGGTGTAGTCCTCGATGTTGAAGGTGAACGGGAAGTTGTCGCCCCGCCAGCCTTCCACGTCGAGCGGATTGTGTTGGTAGAACAGCGAAGTCGGACCACCTTCATGGACCAACCGGACCTCGTACTCCTCCCGGCCGTCATCGTCGACGGGCTCCGGCTCGGGGATGGTCACCTGCGCCGGGTCGAACGGGAAGTGCCGCCCCAGGGTGCCGGCCGGCGGGACGCGGAAATCGTCGGTGGCTTGGATCATCAGGAAAGTGCTCGCTCCGTCCTCTCCACTGTCGGGCACCTGACGGAACGTGCAGGCTTTCGGGATGTAGACCCAGTCGCCCTCGCGGTAGCGCAGGGGACCGAATTCGGTTTCCAGCAGACCTGCCCCCTTGTGTACGAACAACAGCAGGTCGCCGTCGACGTAGCGGACGAAGAACGGCATTTCCTCACTGCGGCGGCTCAACAGCACCTGGCAGTCGGCGTTGGAGAACATCAGCAGCGGGCCGCCTTGTGCATCGGTGGCATCGCTGGGTTTGAGCTCACTGGACAACACGTCGGTGGGGCGCAGGGGACCAACGGTGCGGTAGGCGGTGGGGTCGTTGCGCCGGTACATGTTGGCGGTGCGGCCGACGAATCCGCCGCGACCGAGCTCGTCGTCCTTGAGGCCGTCGAGGTCGGCATGTACCCGTTTCGGGGTCTTGCCTTTTCGCAGGTGGACGAAGGATTCCATGCTCGACTCCTGAACGGTGTGGGGCGAAAACTGAAAGTGACTTTACTTTTTGTTACCACTGGTGACAAGGGGTGCACGGGACTGAATCACCGGGTTTTGGCCTCGGCGCGCCGGGGTAGCCCTGGAGCGGGCGCCCAGGCTCGCTGCTGCCCGTCGGTGTCAACGGAAAGGACTCTGATGCGAAAGGAATTGGAAGGCCGCAGGGTGGGAATCCTCGCCGCCGACGGTGTGGAGCGCATCGAACTCGAACAACCTCGCGCGGCCGTCGAGAACGCGGGTGGCCACGTCGAGTTGCTGTCGCTCAAGGCCGACGACATCCAGGCCCGCGATCACGATCTCGAACCCGCAGGAACCTTTTCCGTGGACCGCACGGTCGCCGAGGCGAAGGTCGATCAGTTCGACGCGCTGATTCTGCCCGGGGGGACGGTGAACCCGGACAAGTTGAGGCTCGACGAGACCGCGGTGGCGTTCGTCCGCGACTTCGTCCGATCGGGCAAGCCGGTGGCGGCGATATGTCACGGTCCGTGGACCCTGGTGGAGGCCGACGTGGTGCGCGGTCGCACGCTGACCAGCTATCCGAGCATCCGCACGGATCTCGGCAATGCCGGCGCCACCGTGGTGGACCGTGAGGTCTGCATCGACGGCAATCTGATCACCAGCCGGTCGCCACGGGATCTTCCGGCGTTCTGCGAGGCCATCACAGAGGTGCTGGCAAGCAGCCCGGCCCAAACCTGAGTGCCGGCCCTTTGGGCTGTCAGATCATCGAGGTCCGGGGGATCTTCATCCCCAGCGCCAGTGCACCGGCCAACTCGCGGCTGGTGTCGTAGTCGAACACCACATGGCCGGACAGGACGTCGACGTCGCGCTTGAAGCGTTGCAGGGGGCTGGACAGGAAATGGATGCTCGCGCCGCCGGCGCCCAGTAGGTCGGCGATGACGGCCTTCGACTCGCTGACGATGTGCGCCGCCGACAGCCGCGCCTGCGCGCGCACCGGTTTGTCGACCGGGTCGCCGGACGCCACGATCGCTTCGATCTCGCCGACGGTGTCGGCCAGCAGAGCCCGCAACGCGCGCACCCGTACCTGAGCCCCGGCCAGGTGGGCCTGAGCGATCGGCTTGTCCTTCTGTATGACGCCTTCGTAAGGCAGTACGCGTTCGCCCAGGCGCTGCGCGTAGATCTCGGTGACCCGCTCGGCACTGCCCAGTGCCGGCATCGCGGCCAACAGGGCCAGTGCGGGCACCATCGGCCAGCGGTAGGCGGAGCCGTCGTGCAGTCCGGCACCCGGAGCCGTCGTGCAGTCCGGCACCCGGAGCCGTTCCGGAATAGATGTCGAGCACCTTCACCAACCGGTGCTCGGGCACGAAGACGTCGGAGGCGATGGCGTCGTTGGACCCGGTGGCTCGCATGCCGTCGGTGTGCCACACATCGGCCACCGTCACGTCGCGGATCGGCAGCAGCGCCAGCGCCGGGTACAGCCCGTCGTCGGGGCCGCACAACGCCGCGACGATGATCCAGTTCCCGTGCATCACGCCGGTGGCCCAGGACCACCTGCCGGTCAGGCGAATGCCTCCGTCGACCGGTAGTCCCCGCCCGGTCGGCGCCAACGGAGCCGGAGCAAGGAACGGTCTGCTGGCGAACGCCTCCTCCTGGGCCTGCTCACCGAACAGCGACAGCATCCAGTTGTGCAGGGCCAGGAAGCCGATCGTCCAGGCGCTCGAGGTGCAGCCGTGGGCCATCCGGCGTACGGGGTCCAGGATCTGCGGGAAATCTGCCTGCCGACCGCCAAACCGCGCGGGTACCAACAGTTCGGTGAAACCGGAGTCGACAAGCTCGGCCACCGTCGCATCGGGAAGCCGGCGCAACTCCTCGGCCTCAGCGGCCCGCTCGGCCAGGCGGGCGACGAATTCGGCGGTGATGGAGCGGTCGGTGGTGAGGGGGGAGGTCATGTGTCGAAAGTTACCATACTTTTTAGTATGGTCAGGTTTCGGCCCGGTGCGAGGGCGTGTGCAGGCAATTTGGAATACCGGTTGGCGACGATCGGATAACCCTCCGGACACCGGTTGTGAACGGATAAGCATCGGTGTTCATCGAGCGCCGCCGGTGCGGTCCGGGGGAGGAACGCGTTTTTGCAGGTAGATCGCCTTCCGATGGGCACGAGATAAAGCCGAATTCACTTTTCTGAATCCGTAGATATGCAGTTCGTTGGCGCGCCGCGGGTTTTCCCTCGTCGTGGACGCGTGATTTACTCAAGGCGCAACAACTGAATTCTTCGGTCCGCTCATCAGAGGCACCGGCTCGGACGAGCGGGCGTGACAGTGCAACGACGACTCGGTCGTTGCCATGTCGCTTGGCGACGCTGATCGCCGACCGCGCAAATGGCGTAATGACCGGAAGACGGATGGATTCGCAGTATGACCTTCATTGACAAGATTCGTGGCCATTGGGCCCGCCGCATGACGGTGGCGGCCGTGGCAGCTCTGTTGCTGCCTGGCTTGATCGGCGTTGCCGGCGGATCGGCAACCGCTGGGGCCTTCTCCCGCCCGGGCCTGCCGGTTGAGTACCTGATGGTCCCGTCGCCGTCGATGGGCCGCGACATCAAGATTCAGTTCCAGAGCGGTGGGCCGGGTTCGCACGCGGTGTACCTGCTCGACGGCTTGCGCGCTCAGGACGACTTCAACGGCTGGGACATCAACACCAACGCGTTCGAGATGTTCCTCGACAGTGGCCTGTCGGTTGTCATGCCCGTCGGTGGCCAGTCGAGCTTCTACTCCGACTGGTACAACCAAGCCTGCGGTAAGGCCGGTTGCACCACGTACAAGTGGGAGACCTTCCTGACCAGCGAGCTGCCGCAGTGGCTGGCCGCCAACCGCGATGTCGCCGCGACCGGTAACGCCGCGATCGGCCTTTCGATGGCCGGCTCCGCCGCGCTGATTCTGGCGACGTACCACCCTGACCGGTTCATCTACGCCGGTTCGATGTCGGGCTTCCTGAACCCCTCCGAGGGCTGGTGGCCGTTCCTGATCAACATCTCCATGGGTGACGCGGGCGGCTACAAGGCCAACGACATGTGGGGCCCGACCGAGGACCCGAACAGCGCCTGGAAGCGCAACGACCCGATGGTGCAGATCCCCACGCTGGTGGCCAACAACACCCGCCTCTGGATCTACTGCGGCAACGGCCAGCCCAACGAGCTCGGCGGCGGCGATCTGCCCGCCACCTTCCTCGAAGGCCTGACCATCCGCACCAACCGGACGTTCCAGGACAACTACATCGCCGCAGGCGGTACCAACGGTGTGTTCAACTTCCCGGATTCCGGTACCCACAACTGGGCCTACTGGGGTCAGCAGTTGCAGGCCATGGTTCCGGACCTGCAGCGGGTGCTCGGCTAGCCAGCCCCGCGAACAGACACAGAACTGCCCCAAATCTTCGGATTTGGGGCAGTTTTGTATCTGGCGGGAGAAGGTATCTGGCGGGCGAAGTGTCAGAAGCCTCCGGCGACCCTCACCACCGCGCGTCCCGAGTAGCGGCCGGCCCGGACCTCGTCGAGCACCGCGACGACGTCCTTGGCGTCGACCTCGTGGGTGACCTCGTCGAGATGGTGAGGTTTGAGCTGACCGCCCAACTGCTGCCAAAGCTCGCGTCGCGGTCCGATGGGCATCTGTACCGAGTCGATTCCCAGCAGGGATACGCCGCGCAGGATGAACGGCATGACCGTGGTGTTCAGTGCCGTACCGCCGGTCAGCCCGCTGGCCGCCACCGCGCCGCCGTACTGCAGACTGCTCAGCACGTCGGCAAGTGTGGCGCCGCCGACACAGTCCACGGCCCCGGCCCACCGCGTCTTGCCCAGTGGCCGGGGTTTGGCCTCGGGATCGGCCGGGAGGCGGCCGATGACGTCGGATGCGCCCAGGGCACGGAGATGATCGGCCTGATCGGGCTTTCCGGTCGACGCCACCACCTGGTAGCCGGCAGCTGCCAGCAGGTCCACGCCGACCGACCCGACGCCGCCGGTCGCTCCGGTCACCACGACCGGACCGTCCTGGGGTGCGACGCCGTGCCGGGTAAGGGCCTGCACGCTCATCGCAGCGGTGAATCCGGCGGTGCCGATCGCTGCGCCTTCACGCGGTGTCAGCGGGCCCAGTGCCACCACTTGATCGGCCGGTAGCCGGGCGTACTCGGCGTAGCCGCCATGATGACCGGTGCCGATCTGATACCCGTGGGCCAGCACCAGATCGCCGGGCGAGAAGTCGGGGGACGCCGAGGTGACCACCTCGCCGGTGAGGTCGATACCCGGGACGATCGGATAGTCGCGCACCACACCGCCTTTGGGGGTCAGTGCGAGCGCGTCTTTGAAGTTGACGCTGCTGTACTGCACCCGGATGGTGACCTCGCCGTCCGGCAGGTCGGATGCCTGCAGCGTCTCGACCGCCGCCTCGATACGGTCGTCTTCCTGCCGCGCGACGAGCGCTTGGAATGTGTCCATGACGTCACCCTAGTTGGCCGAGCAGACGCAAAACTGCCCAAAACCAGGCGGTTTTGGGCAGTTTGCGGCTGCTCGGCGGAAGCGGAAGCGCTACTTCAGCTCGGCCGAGGACAGGCCCAGCAGGCGGCGGGCTACCACCAGCTGCTGGATTTGCTGCGTGCCCTCGAAGATGTCGAGGATCTTGGAGTCGCGGGCCCACTTCTCCAGCAGGGTCTGCTCGGAATAGCCCACGGTTCCGGCCATTTCGACGGCTTTGAGGGTGATGTCGCTGGCCACCCGGGCGGCCTTGGCCTTACCCATCGAGGCTTCCTTGGAGTTGGGGATGCTGTTGTCGGCCTGCCATGCGGAGCGGACGGTCAACAGGTACCCGGCCTCCCAGTCGGCCTCCATCCGCAGGAACTCCGCGGCGGGGGCACTCTGCGCGTGGGCCGGCTTGTCGTAGGAGATCTCGATGCCGGCGTCGGTGAGAATCGCGCGCAGATCCTCCAAGGCGGCGCGGGCGATGCCGACCGCCATGGCCGCCACGATCGGCCGGGTGTTGTCGAAGGTCTCCATGACCCCGGCAAAACCCTTCTCCACGTGGATCTCTGGATCGCCCAGCAAGTTGTCCTTGGGGATGCGGGCGTTCTCGAAGCGGATGACCGCGGTGTCGGAGGCCTTGATGCCGAGCTTGTGCTCCAGGCGCTCGACGGTCACCCCGGGATGCTCGCGCGGCACGATGAACGACTTGATCGCCGCGCGGCCGAGGGACTTGTCCAGGGTCGCCCACACCACGATGTGGGTGGCCCGCGAACCTGCCGTGACGAAGATCTTCTCGCCGTTGATCACGTACTCGTCGCCGTCGAGCACCGCGGTGGTGGTGACGGCCGCCGAGTCGGAGCCGAACCCGGGCTCGGTGATGGCCATCGCGGCCCACACGTCCTTGCCGAGGCGCTCGAGCTGCTCGGGTGTGGCCACCGAGGAGATGGCGGCGTTGCCCAGGCCCTGCCGCGGCACCGAGAGCAGCAGGGCGACATCGCCCCAGCTGATCTCCAGAGCGTTGAGCAGCGCAGACATGTTGGCGCCGTTGACGGTGACCTTCTCGCCCTTGGTGTTGGCGTCGTCACGGAACGCCTCGGCGCCGGCGAACGAGATGGTCTTGGCGCTCGAGATGCCTTCGAACAGCGTGGCCAGGGTGTCCAGCTCGACCGGATAGGCGTGCTCGGCGAGGTCGTACTTGCGCGAGATCGGGCGAAGCATCTCGGCGGCGCCCTGGTGGCCCTTCTCGATGACCGCCTGGAGCTTGCGGGGCATTTCCAGATTGATTGCCATGATTAGTCTTTCGGTTCAAATACGCGGAACGATGGCTGGACTAAATCACCACGACACCCTCGGCGACGCCGATGGCCCGCAGATCGCGGTACCAGCGCTCGACCGGATGTTCCTTGGTGTAACCGTGACCGCCCAGCAGCTGCACGCCGTCCAGACCGATCTGCATGCCCTTGTCGGTGCCGAGCTTGCGGGCCAATGCCGCCTCGCGCGCGAATGACAGGCCCTGCTCGGCGCGGGCGGCACCGCGCCAGGTGATCAGCCGCAGGCCGTCGAGCTCGATGGCGATGTTGGCCGTCATGAACGCCACCGACTGGCGGTGGGCGATCGGCTCGCCGAAGGCCTGGCGTTCCTTGATGTAGGGGATGACGTAGTCGAGCACCGCGTGCGAGGTGCCGACGGCCAGCGCGGCCCAGCCCAGCCGGGACAGCGCGATCGCCTCGCTGTAGTCCTGGTCGGTGGCACCGTCCTCACCCAGGAGGTTGCTCAGCGGCACGGCCACGTTGTCGAGTTCGACCTGGCCCAGTGCCGCGGCACGGATACCCATGCTCGGATCGGCCTTGACCGTGAGGCCCGGTGACGCGGCCTCGACGATGAACAATGCCGGCTTGCCGTTCAATTGTGCTGCCACGATGAAGATTTCGGCATCGGCGGCCGCCGGTACCAGAGACTTGACGCCGGACAGGCGGTAGCCGCTGGGGGTGCGCACCGCGGTCGTCTTGAGTGCGGTGGGGTCGAACAGGGCGTGCGGTTCGGCGATCGCGACGCAGGCTTGCGGCACGTTCTCGCCGGCGAACTCTTTGAGATAGGTGGCCTGCTGATCGGCGCTACCCCAGTGGGTCAGCGCCGCGGCGACAC
Organism: Mycobacterium sp. DBP42; assembly: GCF_005924235.1. Taxonomy (NCBI): domain Bacteria; kingdom Bacillati; phylum Actinomycetota; class Actinomycetes; order Mycobacteriales; family Mycobacteriaceae; genus Mycobacterium; species Mycobacterium sp. DBP42. Next base: position 91,637 of record NZ_VCMY01000019.1, on the reverse strand, counting down.
CGCCGGGTGCCAGGATCGGCAGGGCCAGGCCCATGTCGCCGTAGGCCAGGGCCTCGGCGACGAGCGCGTTGGTCACGGTGCTGCGGTGCTCGGCGATGCCGTCGAAGTCCTCGGGCACATTCACGGCGGTGATGCCCAGTTCGGCGGCCTTGGCGATCAGATCCGCGGGGTAGGTCGCTGCCTCGTCGGCGTCATGCGCGGCCGGACGCAGGATCTCCTCGGCGAACTCCCGGACCGTCTCGACGATCATCTGCTGGTCTTCGTCGGGCGTCAGGTCGAAGTAATCGGCGCCGCTGGCCTTGAGTCGGGTGGGCGCCTTACCCAGGCCCTGGATGCGCTGAAACTGGCGGGTGGCTGCACCGGCGGTCGAAAAGACCTGCTTCACACCGTATTTCAGGCTGCGGTTGAGCGGATCGCGCAGGCCGTATCGGTCCAGGAACTCCTGGCCGACGATGGGCGTGATCAGCGCCAACCCGATGTCGGTCGCTGTCCGCTTGTGCTTGTGCAGTCCGACCGCGCTTTGCCGGCCGGAGCTGGAGGGACGGGAGGGGGTGCCGTTCTTGGACGGCAGGGTGTTGGTCATGTCAGCTGCCTCTGTTGGTCGTGGCGACGCATCTGACCGTATCTTACTCCGGAGTAAGGTAGGGCATCTGTTACCAACTTCACACCGTCTGCGGTCCGGCTTCCGCGGCCGAGAGCTGGTCGTGCCGCGCGCGGTTCGAGTGCACCTCGTCCATGTGGGCCTCGGCCCAGGATTTGATTCCGATCATCAGACGGTGCAGGGAAAGGCCCAGTTCAGTCAGCTCGTAGGTGACCGTGACAGGAACGGTCGGCGTCACGGTCCGGGTGAGTAATCCATCGCGTTCGAGGGATCGCAGGGTCTGGGTGAGCATCTTCTGGCTTACCCCGGCCAGGCGGCGGGACAGCTCGGAGTAGCGCATCGGACGCGGTTGGCCCGCATCGCCGATTCCGGGCTGCGGGCCGTCGCCCCCGAGTGCGGCCAGGATCAGCGCGACCCACTTGTCGCTGATCCGGTCGAGCAGTTGGCGGCTGGGGCAGTTCGCCAGGAAGGCGTCGTATTCCAGCTTTGCTCGCGCCCGTTTCTGGGCCGCGGTCGTCGTCGGCATGTCGGGATCCGTTCGTCCGTGGTGAGTTACGCACCTTGAAGTGCCTACTTCCCATTAGAGAGCTACCACTCCATCGTGGAGTACGTAAGCATTCCGCCACAAGATGTTCAGGAGTGAATTTTCATGTCTGTCCCCACGTTTCGCGCCGCCGTCGTCCGCACGCCCAGCGGACCCGACTCGATCGAGATCGTCGACGTACCGGTGGCTGAGCCAGGCCCCGGCCAGGTCCGGGTGGCGATCGCGGCCGCGGCGGTCAATCCGGTCGACCTCGGTGTGGCCGCCGGTGTGTTCCACGATCTCGAACTGGTCGACCAGCCACATTGGACGGGGCTCGGCTGGGATTTTGCGGGCACAGTGGAGGCCACGGGCCCCGGCGTGGACCTCGTCGTGGGTTCCCGGGTCGCCGGGGTGGTCGACGGATTCGACCGCGACTACGGCACCTATGCCGAGCGTTTGCTCGTGCCCGCCGCCGATGTTGCTGTCGTGCCCGACGGGCTGGACTTGATCGCGGCAGCGACGGTGCCGCTCAACGGATTAGCCGCAGCACAGATCCTCGATCTTCTCGGCGACGCCCCCGCCGACGGGCGCCGGCTCCTGGTCACCGGCGCCGCCGGAGCGGTCGGGGGTTATCTCCTGGTGCTGGGCCAGGAGCGCGGCTGGCAGGTGACCGGTCTGGCCCGCGAACAGGACGAGGAGTTCGTCCGCGGGCTCGGAGCCGACTTCACGACCCACGCCGAATCGGGGTGGGACGCGGTCGCCGATGCCGGTGCGATGCAGCTGGCAGCGCTGGCGCTGGTCCGCGACGGCGGGCTGTTCGTCGGGGTGCAACCCAGCGCCCAGCCACCGAGTGAACGCGGCATCACCGTCGCCGCCGTGGTGGCCCACCCCGACGGTGTACGGCTGGCCGACCTTCTCGCCCGCACGGTGTCCGGGCAGTTGCCGGCCCGGGTGCATGCCGTGCTGCCGTTGGATCAGGTGGCCGATGCACACCGGGGGCTTGCCAAAGGCGGGATACGTGGCCGGTACGTGCTCCGCCCGTGAACTACGTGAACTACCGGCCGCCGAGCCGGGTCAGCACCGCGTCGTGCAGCAAGCCGTTGGTGGCCAGCGCGCTACCTCCATGCGCCCCTGGGGCGCCGTCGATGCTGGTGAACCTTCCGCCGGCCTCACGGATGAGGATGTCGAGGGGAGCGATGTCCCACAGCTTCACCTCGGGTTCGCAGGCGATGTCGACGGCCCCTTCGGCGACCATGCAGTACGACCAGAAATCACCGTAGGCGCGCACCCGCCAGACCGCGTCGGTGAGTTCGACGAACCGGCTGCGTCGGTCCTCCCACCCGGTCGTCAGGTCCGAGTACGACAGGCTGGCCGACTCGAGCTCGGCAACCCCCGACACCGAAAGTTTGCGAGTCGCACCCGCGAACGAGCCGAATGCCCCCTGGCCCAGCCCGGCCCACCAACGGCGCGCCAACGCCGGTGCGCTGACCACGCCGACGGTCGGGACGCCGTCTTCGAGCAACGCGATCAACGTGCACCACACCGGCACGCCGCGGACGAAGTTCTTGGTCCCGTCTATCGGATCGATCACCCATTGTCGGCCGGTCAATGTCGTTGTGCCACCGAACTCTTCACCGAACACCGTGTCGGCCGGGCGGGCCGCGGCCAGTGCGGCCCGCAACGATTCCTCGGCGCCGCGATCAGCGTCGGTGACCGGAGTCAGGTCTGGCTTGGTCTCGATGCGCAGATCCAGGGCGCCGAAGCGGTCCATGGTCAAGGAGTCGGCCTTGTCGGCCAACTCAAGGGCCAGCGTCAAGTCATCTGCGACGGTGCTCATGCCTGAAGTCCTACCATGGCCTGGTGTGGGAAATCGGCATGCTCCTGTTGATCGTGGGCGCACTCGTGGTGCTGGTGGCGCCGTGGATCATGCGGCGGCGGGGGATTCGGGGTGAACTGGCGCACGGCACGTTGCTCGTGACCGGGGTGAGCCCGCGGCCCGATGTCGAGGGCGAGCAGTACGTCACGATCACCGGCGTCATCACCGGACCCACCGTCACCGAACATGTCGTGTATCAGCGCATGGCCGTCGACGTGAACGAGTGGCCGACCATGGGCGCGCTCCTACCGGTCGTCTACTCGCCGGGAAACCCGGACAAGTGGGCCTTCGCGCCTGCGGAGCCGCCGCCGGCCTGATCAGAGGGTGCTGATCAGGTGTGGGCGATGCGAAGCAGTTCGGCCACGCTGGCCAGCTTCACCCGTGGCCGTCCCAACGGCTCACCGGCGGCGCGCTCATGCGCGTCGATCAGCTGCCAGTGTTCACCGGTGACGAGCTCGGGCTGGTGTTCCAGCAGCCATTCGGCGAGGGCGGTTGCGTAATCCGCACCGCGCTCATCGACGCCGCGCGCACGTAGGTCGTCGAGCAGGGTGTCCACGGTGTCCTGCGAGTCTTTCTTGTTGCTGCCGATCACACCGGACGGTCCCCGCTTGATCCAGCCCACGACATATTCGTTGCGGCTGCCGTCGATACGTCCCGCGGTATGCGGAATCGTGCCCGAGCGTTCGTCGAACGGCAGTCCTGGTGTCGCCACGCCCCGGTAGCCGACCGCACGCACCACCAGCTGGACGGGCAGTTCTTCGCGATCGCCGGTGTCCTTGGCCACCACCCGGCCGTCGGCGTCGCGGACGAGTTCGTTGCGGCCCAGCACAATCGACTCGACACGATCCTCGCCGTGCAATTCGATGGGGGAGGTGCAGAAGCGGAAAATAATGCGGCGCTTGGTTTCTCGCGGTTGCTGGTCGATGTACTTGCGCAACACCTTGATGTTCTGTTTGACGGTTTTGCCCGCCGCCTCCAGATCTTCGTCGGTGATGCCGTCGAAATCGGCGGGATCGAGGATGACGTCCACGTCACCCAGCGCCTCAAGATCGCCCAGCTCGCGCAATTCCAGTGTGGTGAACGTGGCCTGCAACGGTCCGCGACGCCCGATCACGACGACCTCTTCGACTCCGCGGGTGTCCAGCGAGGCCAGGGCGTGGTCGGCGATATCGGTGTTGGCGAGGGCCTGGGGGTCGCTGACCAGGATGCGGGCCACGTCCAGTGCGACGTTGCCATTGCCGACCACCACCGCGCGGCCACCCGCCAAATCGGGTGCCATGCCGTCGAAATGGGGATGGGCGTTGTACCAGCCGACGAAATCCACTGCGGCCACGCTGCCCGGCAACTCTTCGCCGGGAATGTGCAGGGCGCGGTCGGATTGCGCGCCGATGGCATAGACCACCGCGTCATAGCGTTCCGCCAACTCGGCAGGCGTGATGTGTTCGCCGACCTTGATGTTGCCGAAGAACCGGAACCGGGCGTCGGCCGCGGTCTTGTCGAACTGCGCGCTGATCGACTTGATCTTCGGATGGTCCGGCGCCACTCCCGAACGCACCAGCCCCCACGGGGTGGGCAGCATCTCGAGCATGTCGACGCGGACGTCGCGATCGGAGTCGGGCGAATCGGCGAACTTCAGCAACGATGCGGCAGCAAAGAATCCCGAGGGGCCGGAGCCGACGATCGCTACGTGATATGGGCGCATACCCTGCCTTCTTACGAGCGGAAAAGCCGTTACAGCCCGGCTCTTGGTGTGCTGGGCCGGGTACCAACCGACTCTAAACACAGATCGTCGGCGCTGCCGCGAGTCGGAGAGAACTGCCGCCGAAATGCCGCCGGGTACCCTGAATATCCGTGGATCCAGACCGTCAAGCCGCCGTAGCCTCACTCGACACCACCCTGACGACCGTGGAGCGGGTGCTCGACATCGATGGCCTGCGTCAGCGGATCGACATGCTCGAACAGCAGGCCTCCGATCCGAACCTCTGGGACGACCAGTCGCGGGCGCAGAAGGTCACCAGTGAGCTCTCGCACGCGCAGAACGAGCTGCGCCGGGTGCAGGAGCTGCGGCAGCGCGTCGACGACCTGCCGGTGCTGTTCGAACTCGCGTTTGAGGAAGCCGGGGCAGAGGCTGACGATGCGGTCGCCGAGGCCGATGCCGAGCTCGCCAACCTTCGCGAAGACATCGAGACCCTCGAGGTCCGCACCCTGCTCTCGGGTGAGTACGACGAGCGCGAAGCCGTGGTGACGATCCGCTCCGGTGCCGGCGGCGTCGACGCCGCGGACTGGGCCGAGATGCTGCTGCGGATGTACACCCGGTGGGCCGAGAAGCACGACTACCCGGTCGAGGTGTTCGACACCTCCTACGCCGAGGAGGCGGGGATCAAGAGCGCCACGTTCGCCGTGCACGCCCCCTTCGCCTACGGCACCCTCTCGGTGGAACAAGGCACCCACCGGTTGGTGCGCATCAGCCCGTTCGACAACCAGAGCCGCCGTCAGACGTCGTTCGCCGATGTCGAGGTGCTGCCGGTGGTGGAGACGACCGACCACATCGAGATCCCGGAAGGGGACCTGCGCGTGGACGTGTACCGCTCCAGCGGGCCCGGCGGGCAATCGGTGAACACCACCGACTCCGCGGTCCGGCTCACCCACATCCCGACCGGAATCGTGGTGACCTGTCAGAACGAGAAGTCCCAGCTGCAGAACAAGGTCGCGGCGATGCGGGTTCTGCAGGCCCGGCTGCTGGAACGCAAACGCCTGGAGGAGCGCGCCGAGATGGATGCGCTCAAGGGGGACGGCGGCAGCTCGTGGGGCAACCAGATGCGGTCCTATGTTTTGCACCCCTACCAGATGGTGAAAGACCTGCGCACGGAGTACGAGGTCGGCAATCCGGCCACGGTGCTGGACGGAGACATCGACGGATTCCTGGAAGCGGGTATCAGATGGCGCAACAGAAAAGATGAAGACGACTAACACGCTGATGGCCCTGTCACTCGCCGACCGCTGGCACGATTTTTGGCACGGCGAGATGGGCGTGTGGATCCTCACCACGGGCCTGCGGATCGCACTGCTGCTCATCGGCGGTCTGCTCGCGGCCCGCTTCATCAACTGGGCCGCGCAACGCGTGGTGCGCCGCATCGATGCGGAATATCAGGAAAGCGACGCACTGGTGCGCTCGGAGAGTGCCAAGCACCGGCAGGCGGTCGCCTCGGTGATCTCGTGGGTCTCGGTGGCGCTGTTGTTCGTCATCGTGCTCGTCGAGGTCACTGATGCGCTCGAGGTGCCGATCGCCTCCCTGGTCGCCCCGGCGGCGGTGCTCGGTGCCGCCGTGGGTTTCGGTGCGCAGCGCATCGTGCAGGACCTGTTGGCCGGCTTCTTCATCATCACCGAAAAGCAGTACGGCTTCGGGGATCTGGTCCGACTGACCATCGGTGCCAGCAACGAGGCCGAGGGCACGGTCGAGGACGTGACGTTGCGGGTCACCAAGCTGAGGTCTTCCGAAGGCGAGATGTACACGGTGCCCAACGGGCAGATCGTCAAGGCGCTGAACCTGTCGAAGGACTGGGCACGCGCGGTCGTCGACATCCCGGTGCCGGTGAGTGCTGACCTCAACCTCGTCAACGATGTACTCAACGAGGTCGCCGAGAAGGCGGCCGAAGATGGCGAGCTGTCGAAGCTGCTACTGGACAAGCCGCAGCTGATGGGCGTGGAGAGCATCGGCCTGGACACCGTGAACCTGCGGATGGTCGCACGCACTTTGCCGGGCAAACAGTTCGACGTGGGCAGGCGGCTGCGGGTACGGGTGGTGCGAGCGCTGCGTCGTGCCGGCGTGGTGACGTCGTCGGATGCCTCGGTCGCAGCGGCCGGAGACATCATTCACCCGACAGCGGTCGCCGAAACACAGGCCACGACGTCGAGCGGGGCACCGGCCGGCTCGGCACAGGAGCAGAAGAAGTGAAGCTGGACTTCACCCGGGTGACCGACGCCGCCGCCCGACTGTGGCGCAGCCGAGTGGGCCGGCTTCGTACCTCGACGGTGGTGTTGATCGCGGTGTTCATCGCGCTGGCGTGGGTGCAACAGGAGTACGCGCCCAAACACACCGCGCCGCAGATGCCTGACACCCAGGTCGTGCCGCCCGGGTTCGTACCCGATCCCGAGTACACCTGGGTGCCGCGCACCAAGGTGCAGCCTCCGCGGACCACGACACCGACCGAGACGCCGGAGACCACCGAAACCACAGTCCCGACCACCACGACGCCGACCGAGACTCCGGAGACCACCGGTACCGCCCCGCCGGGTGCGCCGACGAGTTCGACCACGCCGCCGCCTGGGGCGCCGAGTACGACGGTGTTTGATCCTGACGGTCCGGGGCTGCTGCCTCCCGTCACGTTGCCGGTGTCGCCCGGCCAGGCCCCGAGCCCCGCGCCCGAGCAGCCGCAACCCGGTCAGGAGTCGGTGGCGCCGACATTGCCGCGATAGCCTGACCTGCCGAATGCTTGCGCACCGCTACACTGGCGTGCCGTGATGATCACCCTCGACCACGTGACGAAGCACTACAAGTCTTCGGCGCGCCCAGCGCTCGACGACGTCTCGTTGAGAATCGACAAGGGTGAGTTCGTCTTCCTGATCGGCCCGTCGGGTTCGGGCAAGTCGACGTTCATGCGGCTGCTGTTGGCGGCCGAGACGCCCACGTCGGGCGACATCCGTGTGTCCAAGTTTCACGTCAACAAGCTGGCGGACCGCCACGTCCCGAACTTGCGCCAGGTCATCGGCTGCGTATTCCAGGACTTCCGGCTGCTGCAGCAGAAGACCGTGTTCGAGAACGTGGCGTTCGCCCTTGAGGTGATCGGCAAGCGCGGCGAGGTGATCAACCGGGTCGTCCCGGACGTTCTGGAGATGGTCGGCCTGTCCGGCAAGGCCAACCGGCTGCCGAGCGAGCTGTCCGGTGGCGAGCAGCAGCGCGTCGCCATCGCGCGGGCTTTCGTCAACCGGCCGTTGGTGCTGATCGCCGACGAGCCCACCGGAAACCTGGATCCCGAGACCAGCAAGGACATCATGGATCTGCTGGAACGGATCAACCGCACCGGAACCACGGTGCTGATGGCCACCCACGACCATCACATCGTCGACTCCATGCGCCAGCGGGTCGTCGAACTCGAACTCGGCCGGCTGATCCGTGATGAGCAGCGCGGCGTCTACGGAATGGATCGCTAAGTGCGCTTCGGCTTTCTTGTCAATGAAGTCCTGACCGGGCTTCGTCGTAACGTCACGATGACCGTGGCGATGATTCTCACCACAGCCATCTCGATCGGGTTGTTCGGTGGCGGTCTGCTGGTGGTGCGGTTGGCCGACCAGTCTCGCGACATCTACCTGGACCGTGTCGAGAGCCAGGTGTTCTTGACCGACGACATCTCGGCCAACGATCCCAGCTGCGACGGCGACGCGTGTAAGGCGCTGTACCGCATGATCGACGACCGCGACGACGTGCGCTCGCTGAGCTTCCTCAACCGAGAGCAGGCCTACGACGACGCGATCAAGAAGTTCCCGCAGTACAAGGATGTGGCGGGCAAGGACGCGTTCCCGGCGTCGTTCATCGTCAAGCTCAACGACCCTGAGCAACACGAGGCGTTCGACAAGGCGATGCAGGGCCAGCCCGGTGTGCTCAACGTGCTCAACCAGAAGGACCTGATCGACCGCTTGTTCGCGGTGCTCGACGGCCTCAGCAGCGTTGCTTTCGCGGTGGCGCTGGTGCAGGCGATCGGTGCGGTGCTGCTGATCGCGAACATGGTCCAGGTGGCCGCCTACACGCGCCGTACCGAGATCGGCATCATGCGTCTGGTCGGCGCGACCCGCTGGTATACCCAGTTGCCGTTCCTCGTGGAGGCGATGATCGCGGCGCTGATCGGTGTGGTGATCGCGATCGTCGGGCTGATCGTGGTGCGCGCGGTGTTCCTGGAGAAGGCGCTCGACCAGTTTTATCAGTCGAATTTGATTGCCCGGGTCGACTACGCTGACGTGCTCTACTTCAGCGCACCGTGGATGCTGTTCCTCGGCCTGGCGATGTCCGGCATCACCGCGTATGTGACGCTGCGGCTCTACATACGAAGGTAGTCGTGAACTAGTGGCGACCAAGAAGTCCAGCCCCGCCGGCAATAAGCAGATTGTGGCCAGCAATCGCAAGGCGCGGCACAACTACATGATTCTCGATACCTATGAGGCGGGTATCGCGCTGATGGGCACCGAGGTCAAGAGCCTGCGCGAAGGCCAGGCCTCACTGGCTGACGCGTTCGCCACCGTCGACGACGGCGAGATCTGGCTGCGCAACGTCCACATCGCCGAGTACCACCACGGCACGTGGACCAACCATGCGCCGCGGCGCAACCGCAAATTGCTGTTGCACCGCAAAGAAATCGACAACCTGATCGGCAAGGTTCGCGACGGAAACCTGACCCTGGTGCCGCTGTCGATGTACTTCTCCGACGGCAAGGTCAAGGTGGAACTGGCTCTGGCTCGGGGTAAGCAGGCCCACGACAAACGTCAGGATCTGGCCAAGCGGGATGCCGACCGGGAGATCATCCGCGAGCTGGGCCGCCGCGCCAAGGGCATGTAGCTCTCCGTTGCACCGCGTGCAACCGACGCACTACGTTCGGCCGGGTGAGCAGCTCTGCGCGCCCGGTCACCCGACTCGACAAAACCGACGTTCTCGACGGCCTGTTCGGTGAATGGGGTGTGCTCGACGGGCTCGTCGAGGGGCTGTCCGACGAGCAGTGGCACGCCCAGACTCCGTTGCCCGGTTGGACCGTGCGCGATGTGCTGGCGCACGTCATCGGAACCGAGGCCATGCTGCACGGGGCGACCGCCCCGGATGCCGATACCGACGTGTCGTCACCGGCGCATGTGCGCAACGACATCGGGGCACTGAACGAACTCTGGGTGCGGCAGTTGAGCACGGTCGGCACGGCCGAGCTGCTCGAGAAATTCCGGGAGGTCACCGCTGCCCGGCGCAACGAACTGGAGCAGGTCAGCGACACCGACTGGGAAGCCGTCACGGCCACCCCGGTCGGTCCGGACAGCTACGGCCGGTTCATGCGGGTACGAATCTTCGATTGCTGGATGCACGAGCACGACATCCGGGATGCGCTGCGGCGCCCGGCGCAGAATCCGGCCGGTGTTCCCGCGCGACTGGCGCTGGACGAGCTGCTGTCGAGCATGGGATTCGTGGTCGGCAAGCTCGGGGGAGCTCCCGACGGATCGCGGGTCCGCATCGAGCTGACCGGGCCACTACAACGCACCGTCAACGTCGCCGTCGACGGGCGCGGCCGTCTGGTCCAGAGCTTCGACACCGAGCCGACCGTGACGATCACCCTCGACGGGCTGTTGTTCACCCGGCTCGCCGGCGGTCGAACCACCCCGGACCGGCATGCCGCAGAGGTGAGCTACCGCGGCGAGGAGGCGGTCGGACGGCGCATCGTCGACCATCTGAACTTTGTGATCTGAACCGTGACCCGCCCCGGAATAATCACTTGGCGTTCGCCGTTGGTAGTCGCGTACCATTGATTGTCCTGCCGAAAGTCGGCAGGGGTGCGAGGGGCTGATCGGTTTCGACTTCGCGCATCGAATCAAGGGAAGCGTGCCGGTGCAGGCAAGAGACCACCGTAAGCGTCGTTGCAACCAATTAAGCGCCGATTCCAATCAGCGCGACTACGCACTCGCTGCCTAAGCGACTGCGTGTCTGTCAGACCGGGAGCGCCCTCGGCCCGGACCCTGGCATCAGCTAGAGGGACCCACCCACGGGTTCGGTCGCGGGACCCGTGGGGACATCAAACAGCGACTGGGATCGTCATCTCGGCTTGTTCGCGTGACTGAGAGATCCGAGTAGAGGCACAGCGAACTGCGCACGGAGAAGCCTCGAGGACATGCCGTAGGACCCGGGTTCAATTCCCGGCAGCTCCACCGAGAAGATGCAGGTCAGGGATATGATCCCTGGCCTGTTTTCTTTTGCCGTCACCACGTTGGCGCGGCGGGGCACCCGCATTCGACCAGGCGACGGTGGTGATCCACCTGGGATACGGGTTAGGTTGAGACATGTTTTCTCGCCGCATAGCTACCCCTCGCAAGGGCAGTGCGCGGTCAGGTGGTCGCTGGGTCGGGCTTGGCGCTGCTGCACTTCTCACCTCCGGTTTTCCGCTCGTCGCGGTGACCGCGCCGCCGGTGGCGGCCGCCGACGACTGCGCCGATGCGGAGGTCGTCTTCGCCCGCGGTACCGATGAGCCGCCCGGTATGGGCCGGGTCGGCGATGCCTTCGTCGACTCGCTGCGTAAGCAGACCGCCGGCCTGACCATCAACACCTACGCGGTCGACTACAAGGCCAGCAAGCTGCAGTTGCATGGTGGTGACGGTGCCAAGGACGCGATTTCCCACATCAAGTCCACGCTGTCCTCGTGCCCCGACACCCAGATCGTGCTCGGCGGCTATTCGCAGGGTGCGAGCGTGATCAACATCGTGGCCGGCAATCCGCTGGGTGGCATCAAGTGGGGCGATTCGCTCCCGTCCGAATACGCGGACAACGTCGCGGCGATCACCACCTTCGGCGACGTAGGCACCCGCACCAAGCAAACGATCTCAACCCAGAGCGCACTGTTCGGGTCAAAGGCGATCGACCTCTGTAACCCGATGGACCCGATCTGTCACGAAGGCCAGGGCAACGAATGGAGCGGACACACCGAGGGGTATGTCCCGGTGTACACCACCCAGGCGGCGGCTTTCGCCGCCGCCAAGCTGCTGGCCGGTTCCGGCCAATCGGTACCCGGGTACGGCCCGGCGCTGCCGGACTACGGCTATGGGCCGGGGTATGGACCGGGGTATGGACCGGACTCATCGATGTCCGGCCCGACGTCACCCGGCTACGCCCCGGCGCCGGGTTATGCGCCGGCGCCCGGGTATGACCCTGACACATCCCTGCACGGTCCGTCGCCGGCCTACGGCCCGGACACGCCCGGTTACGGGCAGCAGCCAGGTCCCTCGACTCCCGCGCCCACGGCGACGTCGCCGATCGGATGGGTCTGAGCGCTTTCAGACCGCTGCCTGCGATGGCAGCGAGATCGCGATCTCGGTACCGCGGGTGTCATGGACGTCCAACATGCCGCCGAGGGCCAATACCTTGGCCCGTATCGACGCGAAGCCGATGTGACCGGCTTCGACGCTCAGCGCGAGGCGCTCCGGTTCTATGCCCACGCCGTCGTCGGCGACGCACAGTGTGGCGCGCCCGTTCGACCGCCCCAGGGTGAACCTCAGGTTGTCGGCCTTGGCGTGTTTGATCGCGTTCGTCGAAAACTCGCGCGCCGCACTGTAGAGCAAATGATCGGCGTCGGTTCGCAGATCGTCGGGCCAGTCGTGGAAGTCGACGTGGACGGCAAGGCTGGTGCGTGCGGCGATGCTGTCGGCCAGAGACGTGACGGCGGCCCGCAGCCCGGCTCGTGCCAGCACCTCGGGGTGTAGTTCACGGACCACGTCGCGCAGCAGTCGGGAGCATTCGCCGAGCGCCACATCGACGCGGTCCATGGATTCGGTGGACCCTTCGCGCACCTCTTCCATCTCGCGTCGTGAGGCCAGGACATACTGCAGTGCTCCGTCGTGCAGCCGTTCGGACAGGGTTTGTCTCTCCCGCTTTTCGAGCGTGACGATTTCTTCGAGCAGGTGACTGCGTTCTTGGGCCAACCGCGCGATCGTTCGCTCTTTCGACTGCTGGATCCACGACAGCGCGACCGAACCCGCGGCCAACCCGAACAACAAGCCGGTGGTGGTGAGAATCGAGCCCCACGGTTCGTCGCCGTTGGCCGCCTGATTGACCCAGAGCACGACGACGTATGCGGCGACGGTAGGGACGGCGATGACCGAGCTCACGAAAGGATCGAGCTGGGCCGCCGCGATCAGCGGGATCAGGAACAGCCCGTAGTGCAGCACATCGGAGGTCCAGGTGTTCGGCGAGCTGAGCCCGGACTGCACTGAAAGTATCGACACCACAGCGACATCCGCGCACAGCATCAGCAGGGCAACCCAGCGCCTGGCCCCGATCCCGGCGTCGTTGGCGGGCCGCAGCGCCCAGAAACCCCAGCAGGCGATCGTTGCCAGGTAGCCGATCAAGAGCAGGCCGTAGACCAGGCGGTAACTTTCGGGCGGTTGCAGGAACAACGCGAAGAAGATGAACGCCACCAACAGAACCCGCAGCGCGAGTTGCAGCAGCAGCCCGCGAAAAGCTGCGCTCCGCGAGTGATACCCCAAAGCCGTTGCCGCCGCGCGCCTGACCATTCTCGACTCCCGCCAACCGCAAGGTTGGCAGGAGTATAGGGCGACTCGATCGCGTGCTGAGGCGGGTTGACGAGTTTTTCCGGCTTCTGGCGCCGGTGGAACTTCGCCTGCGATCATGGATGACGGTCCCTGCGTGCGACGAAACGGGGAGTTGATCGAATGTTCTCTGCGCAGCGCGAGTTTGCGGCGTACGGGCCGTCGCACTTGATCGTGCTCGCGGTGTTCGTGACGGGCGCGGTGCTTCTGGTGACGATCGGCCGTCGGCAGTCCGAGTCGCAGGCCCGCACCCTGAGCCGTGCCCTGGCGGTAGTCCTTGTCGCGGCTTTCGGTGTGGCACTGGCCTACAAGCTCGCCGACCCCACGATCGACACCTCGGTGCCGCTGCAGTTGTGTGACCTCGCCGAACTGGCGGCGGCGTATGCGCTGTGGTCACAACGGCATTGGGCCTTCGTCCTCACCTACTACTGGGGCCTCGTGCTGAGCTCGCAGGCATTGCTCACCCCGGATATCGGGACGCCGAAGGAGGGCGCTCCCGACTTTCCGCACCACCTCTTCGTCACGTTCTTCACCCTTCACGTTCTCGTCGTGTGGGCGGCCATCTATCTGACGTGGGGCAGAAGGATGCGGCCGCGCTGGCGCGACTATCGGTTCGCGGTGATCGCAACCTCGGGGTGGGTGGCATTCACCCTTGCCTTCAACACGGTCATGGGAACCAATTACGGCTACCTGAACCGCAAGCCTCCGACCGCGTCCGTGCTCGACATATTGGGTCCGTGGCCGGTGTATCTGCTGGCCGAGGTCGCGATCGTCCTCGTCGTGTGGGCGCTGATGACCTGGCCGTGGGAGCGGGCGCGGCAACGTGAGGCCACGGTTGCCGACAAGCTGTGAAATTGCTGTCAGTTGACGTGCCAAGTGATTGTTGACACCGACACTTTGACAGGCTAGGTATATTACGCGCGTTCGCGAATGTGTATCGCTCGCGACCTGTCCCACCCGGGCGACAGTGGCCTGATCGAAGGGGCGGGTTGTGCAGACCACAGCACCACATACGGGTATCGCCCGGGTGATCCGCACGCTGGCGGTGCCCATCTTGCTCGGCTGGATCGTGCTGACCGTCCTGACCAACGTGTTCGTTCCGTCGCTGGAAAAGGTCGGCGAGGAGAACACCGTCGGGTTGAGCGCACAAGACGCACCCGCGATGATCGCCATGCGCAAGATCGGCAGCGACTTCCAGGAATTCGATTCCGACAGCAACGCCATGGTGGTGCTCGAGGGTGAGCAGCCCCTGGGCGATGACGCTCACCATTACTACGACGGGATCGTCGACCAGCTCGAGGCCGACACCGCCCACGTGCAGCACGTGGCCGATTTCTGGGGCGACCCGCTGACGGCCTCGGGAGCGCAGAGCAACGACGGCAAGTCGGCCTACGTCCAGGTCTATCTGCGCGGCAACCAGGGCGAGACGTTGGCCAACGAATCGGTGGCCGCCGTCCGCGACATCATCAACCAGTCGTCGCCTCCGGCCGGCATCAAGGTGTATGTCACGGGCGGTGCGCCTCTGGTCTCCGATCAGCACCATGCCGGTGACAAGAGCGTTGCCCGGGTTACGGCCATCACGCTCGTCGTGATCGCGGTGATGCTGCTGATCGTCTACCGGTCGATCGCCACCATGATTCTGGTTCTGGTCACGGTGTTCGTGGAGCTCGGCGCGGCGCGCGGCATCGTGGCGTTCCTGGCCCACACCGGGGTGATCGGCTTGTCGACCTTTGCGGTCAACCTCCTGACGTTGATGGTCATCGCGGCCGGCACCGATTACGCGATTTTCGCGATCGGTCGTTATCAGGAGGCGCGTGGCGCCGGGGAAGATCGAGAAACCGCGTATTACACGATGTTCGGCGGCACCGCTCACGTGATCCTCGGGTCCGGGATGACGATCGCCGGCGCGATGCTGTGTCTGAGCTTCACCCGCTTGCCGTACTTCCAGACCATGGGGGTGCCCTGCGCGGTGGGCACATTCGTCGCGGTCATCGCTGCGCTGACGATGGGTCCGGCAGTAGTCGTGATCGGCAGCAGGTTCGGGCGTTTCGAGCCCAAGCGCAGCATCCGGTCGCGGGGCTGGCGCCGCGTCGGTATCGCGGTGGTGCGGTGGCCCGGGCCGATCCTGGCCGCCACGTTGGGCCTGGCGCTCATCGGCCTGCTCACCCTTCCGGGGTACAAGACCAATTACGACGCCCGCAAGTACCTACCCGCCGATCTGCCGGCGAATGTCGGATATGCCGCTGCCGAACGGCATTTCAGCGCCGCGCGGATGAACCCCGAACTGCTGATGATCGAGACCGACCGCGACCTGCGGAATCCCGCGGACTTCTTGGTCATCGACAAGATCGCCAAGGGGATCGTCAGGGTTCCCGGCGTGTCGCGGGTGCAGGCGATCACCCGGCCCAATGGCCGTCCGATCGAGCACACCAGTATCCCGTTCCTGCTCAGCAGGCAGGGCACGACCAACACGATGAACCGGAAGTATCAGCAGGACCGGATGGCCGACATGCTGGTGCAGGCAGACGAGATGCAGAAGACCATCGACACGATGGAGCGGATGTCGCGGCTGACCCAGCAGATGGCTGATATCACCCATTCGATGGTGGCCAAGACCAAGGTGATGACCCTTGACATCGCCGAAATGCGGGAAAACATCGGCAATTTCGATGATTGGCTGCGTCCGCTGCGCAATTACTTCTACTGGGAGCCGCACTGTGCCGACATCCCGGTGTGCTGGTCGTTGCGGTCGATCTTCGACACCCTCGACGGGATCGACGCCCTCACCGACGACGTGCAGGAGCTGGTACCCGAGCTGGAGCGGCTGGATTCGTTGATGCCGCAGTTGGTCGGGCTGATGCCCCAGCAGATCGAATCCATGAAGACCATGAAGACGATGATGCTGACGCAGCGGTCCACGCAGGCCGGTCAGCAGGATCAGATGGCCGCCATGCAGGAGAATTCGACGGCCATGGGCAAGGCCTTCGACGATGCCCGCAATGACGACACGTTCTACTTGCCGCCGGAAGCCTTTGACAACAAGGACTTCAAGCGTGGCATGAAGAACTTCATCTCGCCCGATGGAAAGTCGGTGCGGTTCATCATCAGCCACGAGGGGGACCCCGCGACGCCGGAAGGCGTCAGCCATGTGGACCCGATCAAGTTGGCGGCCAAAGAAGCGCTCAAGGGCACGCCGCTGGAAGGTTCCAAGATCTATCTGGCCGGTACTGCGGCGACGTACAAGGACATGAAGGACGGGTCGTTCTACGATCTGCTGATTGCCGGAATCGCGGCGGTATCGCTGATTTTCATCATCATGTTGCTCATTACGCGCAGCGTGGTGGCTGCGGCGGTGATCGTTGGCACGGTGCTCTTGTCCCTCGGCGCGTCGTTCGGATTGTCTGTGCTCGTCTGGCAGCACCTCCTCGGTCTGGAACTGCATTGGATGGTGCTGGCCATGTCGGTCATCTTGTTGCTGGCGGTCGGTTCCGACTACAACCTGCTGCTGGTGTCCCGGTTCAAGGAAGAACTGGCCGGTGGTTTGAAGACCGGCATCATCCGGGCGATGGCCGGAACCGGTTCGGTGGTGACGTCGGCGGGATTGGTCTTCGCTTTCACCATGGCGTCGTTCGCGTTCAGCGATCTCAAGGTGATGGCACAGGTGGGCACCACCATCGCGCTCGGTCTGCTGTTCGACACTCTTATCGTGCGGTCGTTCATGACCCCGGCGATCGCGGCGATGCTGGGCCGGTGGTTCTGGTGGCCGCAGGTCGTGCAGTCGGCGGCGTCCAAGCGGCGGCTGGCAGCGATCCGGCGCGAGCGCACATTCAACGCCGGGATATGAAGCTGCCCGTGTGGGAGCTGAAAACGCTCGCACACGGGCAGTTTCGTTTGACTACTTCTTGTTGCCCCCAGGCCGCGGAGGTGGCGGCGGCTTGGCTTTCGTGGTCGGCTCGAACTTGCCGCCCTTCTTCGGATCGAAGCTTCCTGCCACGGTGATCCCTCTCGTTCGGTTCGATCGTTCCACCGGCTCCCACCGTAGCCGCAACACGCCGCGCATGGTTGCGACACGGTCACGGGACGGTACCTATCAATGCATCGGTAGCCACATCGGCAACATTGATCACTAACGTCACATCAGCCAACTGTGACGTCATGTCGACGTCCCTGCATTGGGAAGGTGTGACATGTCGCGACGTCCTCGAGGTGCTTCGACGATGGCTGCGGCGGCCGCAATCGGGCTTGTCGTGGCCGTCGGGGTGGCGCCCGCGGCATCGGCCGAGCCCTGCGAAGGTGCCGCTGCGGCCGCGCAACCCCTGCCGCATCAGGCCTTTCAGATCCCCAAGCCGTCCCGGCTCGCGCCGCTCAACCGTCCGATCGGGCACAAGCCGGTCGGGGCCAACGACCAGGCGCCCTTGCCGAGACTCGGGCAGTTGCCGTTGGCCCTTCTCAAGGCGCTGATCCCCAACACCGGGCAGGTCAGGCAGAAGGCCGCCGTCGTGCCGGCGCCCAATCCCGGTGGTGCCCAGCCTGTCCCGAATGCGGCGCAGCCCGCTCCAGCCCCGGCAGCGGCGGCTCCCGCCCCGGCAGCGGCGGCTCCCGCCCCGGCGCCCGCAGCACAACCCGCGCCGGGCGCGCCTCCGGGCACGTCGATCGTCGGGTGGGTCACTGGTCCCGACAGCCCCAACCAGACGATCAAGCGGTTCGCCATCACCGGAACCGACCTCGGAATCATGTGGGACAACGGTGATCCGGTGAACCGCCAGGTGTTGATGGCCTTCGGCGACACCAATGGGTACTGCGGCATTCCCGGCAAGCAGTGGCGGTACAACGCGCTGTTCCGCAGCCAGGACGGTTCGCTGTCTCGCACCATCGCCGTGCCCGACGGCGTGGTGGCCAACAAGTACTCCGGTTCGCCCGTCTGGCGTCAAGGGATTTCGAAACAGATCATCAACAGCATCGGCCGGGCGCCGGAGGAGACCGGGATCATCCCGACCGCGGGAATCGCGGTCGGACGCAATCAGTATCTGAACTTCATGTCGATCCGGAACTGGGACAGCCCGGGTGCGTGGTCGACCAATTTCTCCGCGATCGCGATGTCACCGGACAACGGTGAGAACTGGGGTGTCTATCCGGGCACCATTCGTACGCCCGGTGGGGGCAACGAAAACTTCCAGATGGGGGCTTTTCTCAAGCCGGGCCCGGGCGATCCCTACATCTACACGTTCGGCACCCCGAACGGGCGTGGCGGTTCTGCCTACATCGCCCGGGTGTCGCCGGCCTTCATCCCCGACCTCACGAAATACGAGTACTTCAACGCCGACCGTAACGCCTGGGTGCCGGGCAACCCGGCCGCGGCGACACCGGTCATCCCCGGCCCGGTGAGCGAAATGTCGGCCCAGTACAACACGTATCTCAAGCAGTACCTGGTGCTGTACGGCAACGGGGCCAACGACGTCGTGATGCGCACCGCACCGGCACCGCAGGGCCCTTGGGGCCCCGAGCAGTTGATCGCGCCCTCGTCGCAGATCCCTGGCGGCATCTACGCGCCGTACCTACACCCGTGGTCGACGGGCAAGGAGCTGTACTACAACCTGTCGCTGTGGTCGGCCTACAACGTCATGTTGATGAAGACCGTGTTGCCTTGACCCGACCGTTGACGTGCCGCAGCGCAGCCACCGGAGCCAACATCGCCTCGAGGCCGTACTCGAACACCGCGTCGTAGTCGGTGGGCGACTGCAGGGCCGCGACGAGCGCCTGATCCGGCCAGTCGGCGGTCCACAAGGAGGGGTCCTCCTCGTCGTGCGCCGGCCCGCGCACGGCTGAGAACAACATCACCGCAGAGGCGGTCACGTGCACCTGCACGGCCCGGAGCACCAGCGCGGCGTGCGCCCCGGTCACCCCGGCCTTGGCAAGCTCGGCGGCAAGCTTCTGCTGGACCGGCAGGAACAGCGTCGGGGTGCGGTCCCGCTCATGGGCGATGGCCAGCAGGTGCTGGCGGCGGATCAGCAGACCGCGCTGGTTGCGGGCCAGCGAGGCAATCCGATCCACGGGAGCGTCGCCTTCCATCGGCAATCCGGCCATCTCAGCGATCAGACGGTCGACCAGGCTGTCGAAGAGCGCGTCACGGCCGCCGACGTGCCAGTAGATCGAGGTGACGGCCACGCCGATCCGCTCGGCGAGCGCGCGCATCGAGAAGGCCTCCACCCCATCGGATTCGATGAGGGTAGCTGCCGCGTCGAGGATGACGTCGGCGTCGATCGGCTTTGCCTTCGGACTCATCCGCGGGGTTCCGCCTCGCAGATGCGCTCAGGCTCGGGCAGGTCGAGGTAGCGCTCGAGATTGCGGTGCATGTTGATGATTCTGCGCTCCTCCGCGGAGAGCACCAGATGGGTGAACCCGGGCTGGTGCAAACCGCGCTGCAGGCCGGTCAGTACGGCGATGTCCTGGCTCATCACCACGCCGGGATGCGCGTCCTCGGCGCTCATCCGGACATCCGTCGGACTGACCCGCGGCGCTTGCGCGGGCATCCGGGTCATCAGTGTCATCACGAGTTGGCCGCGGTCGGGGTCAGGCCCGGGCAACGAGGTCATCACGGTCAGATGATCGGCGCTGGCCAACAGTGTCAGGTTGGGGAAGATGTTGTACTGGTGCAGGCACATCACCTGGTCGGTGCTGGCCCAGCCGATGTCTACGCCGCGTCCGGCGGCGAATTCCTTGATCTGCGTGGCGATCACGTCGGCCACGGTTTGCCCGGCGGTCTGCCGTTCACGCGGAAATGGCGTGTCTTCGGCGACACCCATCAGGGGGCCCTGGGTGTAGACGTAGGCGTCCCAGACCTCCTCGTCGCTCAGTGCGCCTGCCAGTCGCGGACTCGGAACTCCGTAGAGGGATTCGGATTTGCCCGTGTGTCCCCAGATCTGCTGGGGCGCGTACACGTCGTCCATGCACCGGTGCAGTTCGGGATGCAGGGTCTGGACATGGTAGGTCTCGCTGTAGCCGTCGGCGATGGTCTTCCAGTTGGCGCCGACGTCGATGGTCATCGTTGCGTAGCAACGGAAGTCGCCGAGCCCGCACCAGGCGATGTCGCCGGGGACCGCCTCCAGGTAGTCGGCCAGTGGAATGGACTCGGGGTCGAGGTTGACGAAGACCAACCGTTCCCAGGTGTCGACCTGTACCGGGGACAGCGGGAACTCCGACATGTGCACCGTCCCGAAACCCTTGCGGTTCGGGATCCGTTTGAGCGTGCCGGCCAGGTCCCAGGTCCATCCGTGATAGCCGCATTTCAGTTCTCGCAGCGACGAACCCGTGCCGCTGCACAGGGCGTTGCCCCGATGGCGGCAGGCATTCTGGAAGGCGCGTAGCTCGCCGTCTTCGCCGCGGACGATGAGAACCGAGTACGGGCCGCACCGGTATTCGAAGTAGTCGCCTGGCTCGGCAACGTGGTCGACGGTGCATGCCTGTTGCCACACCCGGGGCCACATCCGTTCGACTTCGAGGCGGGCGAACGAGGGGGAGATGTAGCGGTCGGCCGGCACCAGCGTCGGGCGCGCCGGCGGGTCGCCGATCGCATCCGCGCGTCGCGGACTGTCGGTGCAGGTGTGGGTTGAGCTGTGGGTCATGGGACACCTCCCGCTGAGAAGGAGAATCTCGGGACGTCGCAATGTAACGGTGTTACATTGCGACCGTAGCGGCCTGAACGCCTCAAGGGAGCAAAAACGTGTTCGATCTCAAAATCACCGGCGGCACCGTGGTCGACGGGACCGGCGCCGACCGGTTCACCGCCGACGTCGCGATCAAGGACGGTCAGATCGTCGAGGTGCACCGCCGGGGCCCGAATGACCCGGCGCTGGCCGGCGACGCAGCCGAAACCATCGATGCCACAGGCAAGATCGTCGCCCCGGGGTTCGTCGACATCCACACGCACTACGACGGCCAGGTCTCCTGGGACGCTGTGCTCGAACCGTCCAGCAATCACGGCGTCACCACCGTGGTGGCGGGAAACTGCGGAGTGGGCTTCGCGCCCGTCCGGCCCGGCCAGGAAGACTGGCTGATCAAGTTGATGGAGGGTGTCGAGGACATCCCTGGCACGGCGCTGACCGAGGGCATCACGTGGGGCTGGGAAACCTTCGGCGAATACCTCGACGTGATCGGAAAGCGCGAGTTGGCTGTCGACATGGGCACCCAGGTCGCCCACGGCGCCGTGCGGGCCTATGCGATGGGCGAACGCGGAGCCCGCAACGAACCGGCCACTGCCGATGACATCAAGGCCATGGCCGAGTTGGTGCAGGAGGCCATCGAGGCCGGTGCGCTCGGCTTTTCGTCTTCGCGGACGCTGGCGCACCGCGCCATGGACGGTGAGCCGGTGCCCGGCACGTTCGCCGCAGAGGACGAGCTGTTCGCCCTGGGCCGGGCCACCGCGGCCGGCGGCGCGGCGGTGTTCGAGCTGGCTCCACAGGGTGCAGCCGGCGAAGACATCGTTGCACCCAAGACGGAACTCGAATGGATGCGCAGGCTCGGCGAGGAGGTCGATTGTGCGCTGAGCTTCGCCCTGATCCAGGTCGACGCCGATCCCAATCTCTGGCGTGAACAGCTCGATCTGTCGGCTGCCGCGCATCAGGCCGGGAGTCGGTTGTTCCCGCAGGTGGCCGCGCGACCGTTCGGCATGCTGCTCGGTTTCCCCGGCCATCACGCCTTCACCCACCGCCCGACCTACCGGCGCCTGCAAGCCGAATGCACCCGCGAGGAACTCGCCGAGCGGCTCGCGGACCCCAAGGTGCGTGCGGCGATCCTGGCCGAGGAAGATCTGCCGATCGACCCGAACAAGTTGTTCGACGGGATGTTCATGTTGGCGCAGAATGCGGCAAACCGGCTGTACCACATCGGGGAACCGCCAGACTACGAGCCGACCGACGAGCGCACGGTCGCGGCGATCGCCCAGCAGCGCGGGGTGGACCCGTTGGCCGCGATGTACGACCTGATGCTCGAGTCCGATGCCGGTGCCATGCTGATGTACCCGATGTTCAACTATTCCGACGGCAACCACGACGCGATCCGCGAGATGCTCACCCATCCGGCCGGCGTGCTCGGCCTGTCCGACGGTGGCGCGCACTGCAGCATGATCTGTGACGCCTCCTATCCGACGTTCCTGCTGACGCACTGGGCCCGCGACCGCCACCGCGGCGACAAGCTGCCGTTGGAGTACGTGATCCGTAAGCAGTCGCACGACACCGCGCAGCTCTACGGCATGTCCGACCGCGGCGTGATCAGCGTGGGCAAGAAGGCGGACGTCAACGTCATCGACCTGGATGCGCTGACCCTGCACGCCCCGAGGATGGCGTATGACCTGCCCGCCGGCGGAAAGCGGTTGGTGCAAGGTGCAAGTGGCTACGACGCGACGATTGTCAGCGGCGCGGTGACCCGCCGTCACGGTGTCGACACCGGGGCTCGACCGGGCCGTCTGGTGCGCGGGACTCGTTGATCTGTAGGGTCTTTCGCCATGGCGGATTTCCGTTACGACCCGCGTCAGCGGCCCGCGCAGCCTCCGGCACCGGCCGCTGACGCGTTCACCATCCACTCTGCGGTTGTCGCTGAAGGGGTTTCGCTGGCGTTCGTCCGCGAGGGCGTCGGCGGCGTGCCACTTCTGCTGGTACACGGCTATCCCGAGACGAAGCGGATCTGGTGGCGCAACATCGAGGCCCTGGCGGCGGCCGGCTTCGAGGTCATCGTGCCCGACCTGCGCGGGATGGGGGACAGTTCGATCCCGTCCGACGATCAACACGACATCGTCACCTACTCGCGGGATCTGTATGCGCTGGTTCATGACGAGCTGGGCCACGACTCCTGCCTGATCGCGGCGAGCGACGTCGGGGCGGTGGTGAGTACCGACCTGATCCACCGGTTCCCCGGGTTCGTCACGGGTTTCTGTGTTTTCAACACCGTGCCGCCCATGGGGGTCGACTATTCGGGGATCGGCACCCGGCATCCGGGGTTCGTCGGCGGCGCGGCCGACCCGACCGGCGACTACCGCTGGATGCAGGGCGCCTTCCCCGACGAGCTCGCCGCGATGCTGCCCACGCCGGAGGCGCGTCGGCAGTGGGTGGCCGCGATGTACACCAATCGGCTGTGGGGCTCGGCCTATGCGTTCGCCCAGCCCGACGTGGATTTCATGACCGAGCCGTTCGCCGACGAAGCACGGCTACGGGCCGGCTGGGCGTCCTACCAACTCGCCTACGGCCGCGCCATGTCCGAGATCCCGCTGATGGATGCCGTGCAGGTGCCCACCCTGGTGCTCTACGGTCCCGACGACCATGTGGTCGGCGAGGATTTCGTTCCCCGCGCCGAGCGAGCGTTTCTCGATCGCATTGGGCCGCTGGTGATTCCGGGGGCCGGTCACTTCCTGCAATGGGAACGTGCGGACATCTTCAACCGGTTGCTACCTGCGGTGTTCGGTGATGTCATCGCTGCTCATCGACCGGTTGGGCCAGAATCGATCCACCCAGCCACCGTCTGACGAAGCCCCGTAACTCGTCGCGGCCGCGGGCGGGATCGTTGGGCGCGACGAAGAACGAGAGCATCATGCGGAGCGTGAATTCCACCAGCTCACGCAGGGCGCCCTCGTCGTATCCGTACTTCTCCCAGTCGACATCGAAGCGGGTGATCATCCGCATGCCGAACGCCTGACCTTGGTCAGAGGCGACGTTCACTGAGCTGGTTGCGGCCTGCGGCCCCGACAGCATGATGCGCAGATGCGGTACGCGGGCGACCTCTTCCAGCGTGAACATGACGCCTTCGGTCATCGCCTCGGCCGGGTCGGTGATGCCGCGCACGCTCTCGGCGAGCCGGTCGAGAAACCCGTCGACCGTGGCGATGGCCGCGGCGTGCATCAGCGATTCGGCGGTGGGGAAGTAGCGATAGACGGTCTGGCGGATGACGCCGAGCGATGCGGCCACGTCGGCGATGCTGATCCCGGTGCCGGTCTCGGCGATCAACTGCACCGCGGCGGCCACGATGCGTTCGGAGGCCTCTTCGTCGCTGCCGGGCGGTCGCCCGTCCCATCCGCGTCTACGCGCCATCGTCGGGATTCTCGGCCGGCAACATATCTGCAGGATATCGCCACCCGTCGTTGACGGGCCGCGGCCGCGTGTAGTAATCATACAACTGAGGCGTTATTTGTATGATTGCTCGGACAAGCGAGGTGGCACCGATGACGGATCTGATCGTGCGGAAGATGAGGTTCGCTTTCGCGGACCACCGCGTCCCGTTCCTGTGGAACGAGACCAACCCGGCGTTCTCGTCGATGGCCAACGCGGTGTCGTTCCTGGCCATCGCCTTCGAGAAGATGATCGGCCACATGATCACCGAGGCCATGCCGTTCATCACCGACCCCGAGGTGGCCGAGGAAGCCCAGGCCTTCGTGCGGCAGGAAGGCCAGCACGCGATGGCCCACCGTCAGCACGCCAAGGGCTTGATCAAGACCTATCCGGGTCTCAAGGAGACCCTCGACGAGGTGGTCAAGGCGTTCGACGATCTGACCGCCGAGACACCACTGAAGTACCGGTTGGCCTACACCGCCGATCTGGAGGCGACGTTCACCCCGGTGTTCAAATTGATGCTCGACCATGACGACACGCTGTTCGCGCCGGGGGACGACCGGGTGGCGTCACTGTTCCTGTGGCACTTCGTCGAAGAGGTCGAGCATCGCAGCTCGGCGCTGATCATCTACGACGCGGTGGCCGACGATCCGTGGTACCGGATGCGGGTCGCGCCGTCGATCTTCAAACACGTGTGGGCGGTGCTCAAGGTGGCCTGCGACGGCTTCAACAAGCACGTGCCACTGGAGGAACGCAAGATCGACGCGATGTCGATGTTCGGTATGCAGGCGCGGAAAAAGACCCTGCTGCAAAAGCTTCCGTTCACCAAGACTCCGTATGACGGACCGGTGGAGAACGCGTTCGCGCATCTGCCGGTACGCGAGATGCTGACCGCACTGGCCGGCGTCGTGCGCAGCCAGGTACCCGGCCACAATCCGGCCCACGAGAAACTGCCGGCATTGGCCGACGAGTGGTTCCGGCGCTACGAGGACGGTTACGAGGTCACGCAGTGGTACACCGCCGGTGAGGCGACCGAGAAGAAGGCGAGCGCGGCCAATGTCTGACCTGTGTACCCCGACGTTCTCGGGACTGGCGGAGCGCCTGGGCTTTTCCTGTGACACGGCCGGTGGGCTGGTCGAGTTCCGCAACCCGTTCGGGCTGGAGAACTGGACGCTTCCGGTGCTGGAAGCCACCGTGATCGTGGGTGCGGTGCTGGCCCTGGTGTATGCGATCGTGCGGCTGCGCCGGCACAACGACCCGACCAACCTGGTGCTGTGGTTCGGTGCCATCGCCTATCTGCTGATCATCGAACCGCCGCTGTATTTCCCCGGCGCGTTCGGGATCGCCGACCACGTCGACACGATGTTCGCGCACAACGTGTTCACCGTCGACTTCCTGTGGGGCCGGCTGCCGCTCTACATCGTCGCGATCTACCCGATGATGGCGACGGTCGCGTACGAGATCGTCCGGATCCTCGGTGTTTTCCGTCGCCGCGGTGTGTTGATCGGCGCCATCTGCGTCGGGTTCGTCCACCATGCGTTCTACGAGATCTTCGACCACCTCGGGCCCCAGCTGCGGTGGTGGGAGTGGACTCTGGACCACCCGATGAACCAGCCGTTCTTCGATTCGGTGCCTTTGCCCAGCGTGGTGGTGTTCGCTGCGCTGTGGCCGATGTCCCTGGCCTTCTGCGTGCAGCTCTTCGTCGGGCGCCACGTCCAGGACGGTAAGACCTTCACCGGGCTGCAGATCCTGGGCCGCACGATCGTCGTCGGCGTCTTGGCGTCCATCGGCACCGCGGTGCTGCCCCTGCCCGCCACCCTTGCCGCATCGATCTCGGGCAGTACGACGGTGGGCGGGGTGGTCTATGCCGCCGAACTCGTCGTGCTCACCGTGGTCGCGATCCCGGTGCTGTTCCGTCAATGGTCGAGCCTGCGCAAGGACAGCGACACGGCCACCGTGCGCTACTCGAACCCGCTGATCCTGCGTTATGCCGTGGTGTATCTGGCGGTCATGACGGTCCTGTGGTTGACGGCGCTGCCGGCCTACTTCGGCGCAGTCGACGGTTGGACCGCCTCCGGCGACCCGATCGGCAGCCTCGGCTACACCGTCATCTGCCTGGTGATCGCCGGTCTGTCGATCGCTGCGGCAGCTACCGTAAATCCCGCCGGCCTGCAACAACAGCCTGACGCGGTGCCGTCGGTCACGGCCGGCAACCCGGAATGAGCAGCGAACCCACAGGCGCGGCACGCAACTGACGCGCCGGAGGATGCGGCAGAATTGCGGAGGTGCCGACACCGCCGCAATACCCTGGCGACCCCGGCCGGCGAGGCAGGGGTCCCGTGCCGCCGCCCGACCCGGTCACCCGGCGGCTGCCCCGTTCACGACGGGGCGAGGCGCCGACCGAACAGATCCGGGCCCGCCCTCAGCCGCCTGAGGCCGCCACCGAGAAGATCATGCGTAGGCGTCCGCCGGTGGCTCCTCGGCCGGCGGGACCACCGCCACCGCCGCCACAACCGTCTGTTGCCGGTCGTGGCGAACCCGAATCGACGAAGCCGTCGTCTCGGTGGCGCAGCCCGCAGGGGATGATCCTGACCGCGGTCATCGTCGTCGCACTCGTGGTGATCGGGCTGACCGGTGCCGAACTGTACGCCCGGCACAAGGCGGGCTCGGTACTCGTCGCGGTGGCCGAGTGCGTGGTGGAGGACAACGCCTCGGTCTCTTTCGGTGTCAAACCGCCGTTCCTGTGGCAGCACATCAACGGTCACTACACCAACATCTCGGTGCAGACCGCGGGTAAGCAGGTGCAGGCCGCCAAGGGGATGACTGCCGATGTGGCGTTGTCCGACATCCGGTTGCAGGGCACCGAGGATTCCAAGGGCACCATCGGATCGTTGAGCGCCACCCTGAGTTGGACCTCGGCCGGTATCAAGGACACGGTGGCCGAGAATCTGCCGGGGGTCGGCGCACTGGTCTCCGACGTCAGCACGGACCCGGCGGCGGGCACCATCACGCTGCAGGCCGTGGGGAACACCAAGGTGACAGCGAAGCCGGTGGTGACCAACGGCAACCTCGATCTGCAGGTCACCGATGTCAGCGGTCCGTTCGAGAAGGACACTGTGCAGGCCGCTCTCGACGGCCTCACGACGAAGCTGAACGACGCCTACCCGCTGGGTATTCACGCCGACAGCGTCGCGGTGACCGATACCGGGGTGGTGGGCAAGTTCTCCAGCCAGAACGCGTCCATTCCCGGCGATGAAGCCGACGACGCCTGCTTCGCCAAGCTCTGATGCGTACCCGGATCACGGTGGCCACTGCACTGACGCTCGCGGCGCTGTGTGCACCTCTGGCCCGGGCCCAGGATCCCAGCCCGCTGCTCCCGCTGGTCGACACCGCTGCCCAACGCCTGCAGACAGCAGACCCGGTGGCGGCCAGCAAGTTCCGCACCGGTGGGACGATCGAAGACCCGCGCCGCGAGCAGCAGGTGATCGACGCGACCGCTGCCGAGGCCGTCGGCCGTCACCTCGACCCGGCCTACGTGGGCCGGGTGTTCCGGGATCAGATCGACGCGACCGTGGCCGTGGAGTACGGGCTGTTCTCGCAGTGGAAGCTGGATCCGGCCGCTGCTCCGGTGAGCGCCCCCGACCTGGCCGCGTCGAGAACCACCATCGACGGGCTCAACCACACGATGGTGAACGAGATCGCCAGCCAGTGGCCGACCCTGCACTCACCGTCGTGCCCGGCCGACCTGGCGAGCGCGGTCGATGGTGTGGCCGCGGCGCGACATCTGGATCCGCTGTATCGGCGGGCGCTGGAGCACGCCACTCGGTCCTATTGCCGCTGACCAGCCACCACATCCGGGTATTGACGTTTCTGTCGACATCAGGCGGGTATCCATGGCCGCAGGAGGTCAGGAAATGCCTACATGGAGTTGGATCGTCATCGTCTTCGTTGCCGTGATCATCGTGCTCGCGGTGGTCGTGGTCGCCGCGATGATGCGTCAGAAGCGCAGTGAACGACTCAAAGAACAGTTCGGGCCGGAGTACGAGCACGCGGTCGAATCGGCAGGCGGTCAACGTGCCGCGGAGCGGGAATTGCTTGCCCGCGAACGGAAACACAACAAGCTCAAGATCAATGAGTTGACGCCGGAATCCCGGGCGCGCTACGTCGAAGCGTGGGGCCAGACCCAAGCCGGATTCGTCGACGATCCGTCGAAGTCGGTCAGCGAAGCGGATCGCCTGGTGACCGAGGTCTTGCGGGAACGCGGATATCCGGTCGACGATTTCGAGCAACGCGCGGCCGACGTCTCGGTGGACCATCCCAAGGTGGTCGAGCATTACCGCGCCGCCCACATCCTGCGCCTTGCCCAGGATCAGGGCGAGATCGGTACCGAGGCGCAACGTGAGGCGATCGTGCACTATCGCGCGCTGTTCGAGCAGCTGGTCGGTGCGGTCCCCGGAACCCATCCGGCCACCGACACCCGGGCCGAACACGCCACTCCTGTCCAGCGTGAGGCGGGAAAGCACGAGCGAGAGGCGCGAGCATGACCTCTGGGGGGCCGACCAGTCGGCGGTTTCCCGGGCCGGTGAGGCGCGGACGCCGACCGATGACAACACCCTGTTGTTCGCCGACGAGCATCGGTCGGGACTGCACTCGCGCTGGAATGACGTTCAGGCCGCTTTCGTCGACGATCCGAAAGAGTCTGTGCAGAAAGCGGACAACTTGGTGGCCGAAGTCGTCGAGGAGCTCACCGCGAGTTTCGCCGACACCCGGTCTCGACTCGAGGCGCAATGGTCGCGAGGCGAGGACGCGTCGACCGAAGACCTACGCGTGGCTCTCACGCGCTACCGCGATTTCTTCCAGCGCCTGCTGTCGGTGTGAGCCTGACGTCTACAAGCTGTCGACGATGGCGTTCTTCAGCGCCTCGGAGCTGGTGCCGAACACCGCTTGAACACTGTTGCCCACTTCGATGACACCTGCGGCACCGAGGGCCTTCAGTCGGTCCTGGTCGACCTTGCTCGTGTCGGCGACCTCCATACGGAGCCGGGTGATGCAGGCGTCGACGTTGACGAGGTTCTCCCGTCCGCCGAACGCGGCGATGAGCTGCTCCACCTGCGTGTCGGGCCGCGCAGGTGCGGTGAGGGTGCCGGTGCCGCCGGCGGTGATGGCGGTCGTGGCCTCGGCGTCCTGGCCGAGGTTGGCTTGCTCCTCGGCCTCGAACTCGGCTTCGGGTTCACGTCCGGGTGTGCGCATGTTCCATCTCGTGATCGCGACGTAGAACAACACGAAGTAGATGACGGCGAACACCGCTCCCACCGCGATCAGGAGCCAGATGTTGTGCGCAGCGGGCGCACCGCCGTAGAGCAGCAGGTCGAGGAGGCCGGCCGAGAACGAGAATCCCAGGTGGATGTCGAGCAGGTAAGCGATCGCCAGGGACAGCCCCGTCAAGAGCGCATGGATGACATAGAGCGGGAACGCCACGAACATGAAGGCGAACTCCAGCGGTTCGGTGACACCGGTCAGGAATGCCGTCAGCGCGGCCGCCGAGAGGATTCCGAACGCAACCTTGCGTTGCTTCTTTTTGGCGGCGAGGATCATCGCCAGCGCCGCGGCAGGCAATCCGAACATCAGAATGGGGTAGAACCCCGAGGTGAGGATGCCCGCGGACGGGTCGCCTGCCGCGAACCGGGTGAGTTCGCCGGTGACCACGTTGCCGTCGGCGGTCTGATAGTCGCCGTAGATGAACCACACGTATGAGTTCGGGATGTGGTGCAGGCCCAGGGGAATCAGCATGCGGTTGGCGAACCCGTAGACGAATGCGCCCAGTGCGCCACTGCCGCCGATGAACCGGCCCAGCCCGGTCAGCCCGGCATCGAAGATCGGATAGAAGTAGCTCATCAGGAAGGCGATGAACAAACTCGCCAGCGACACCACGATCGGCACGAATCGGCGCCCTCCGAAAAAGCCGAGATAGGAGGGTAATTGGATGGTGTGGTACCGGTCGAACAACCACGCTGTCACCAGACCCACCACGATGCCGGCGAACACGCTGTAGTTGATCTGTGCCTGGTCGCCGGCCTTGTCCACCTCGCCGGCCAGCACGATGGGAGACATCGTCTTGAACACCGCGGACATCACCAGGTAGCCGACCACCGCGGCCAGGGCCGTCGAGCCGTCGGCCTTGCGGGCGAAGCCGATCGCGACGCCGACCGCGAAGAGCAGGGGCAGATTGGTGAACAGGGCGTCGCCGGCCGCGCTCATCGCCTGGAAGAACGGGCCGATGACGGGGGAGTCGATCCGGCCCAGCAG
The DNA here is from genome assembly GCF_005924235.1 of Mycobacterium sp. DBP42. Lineage (NCBI taxonomy): Bacteria > Bacillati > Actinomycetota > Actinomycetes > Mycobacteriales > Mycobacteriaceae > Mycobacterium > Mycobacterium sp. DBP42. The sequence continues at coordinate 60,897 of NZ_VCMY01000019.1, read as the reverse complement.
GTCGGGTTGGCCCAGCCGCAGCAGGATGCCCGCGGCGGGCAACACTGCGATGGGCAGCATGAGGCTCTTGCCGAGCCGTTGCAGTTGCGCGAAAGCGGGTATGTTCAGACCGGACTTTTCCTGTGTACCTTCAGTTTTCGTCGTACCGCTCATCGCCCACCGTCCTCCTGGCCACCCGGGGTGAACCGCCGTAAAGCTGTGCGGAAGCTTAGACGAGAACCTGTGAACTCGCGGCCGTCTTCCGGTCACACTCGTATTGTTGGGGAGACGAACGCCCCGCGCCGATAAGGAGCCAGCACAGTGAGCAGCACCCGAGTTCTCGCCCCCGTTGCCGGGCGCGCGGTGGCACTGCAGGATGTGCCGGATCCGGTGTTCTCGGCCGGCATGGTGGGGTACGGCGCCGCCGTGGACCCGCCGCGTGGCGTGATCGACGCGATCGCCCCGGTCAGCGGCAAGTTGTTGAAGCTGATGCCGCACGCGTACGTCATCTTGACGGCCGACGGCGTGGGCGTGCTGGTTCACCTCGGGTTGGATACCGTCGCGCTCAATGGTGACGGATTCACCACGCACGTCAGTCAGGGAGATCAGGTCGATGCCGGCCAGGTGGTGATCACCTACGATGTGTCGGCCGTCGAGGCCAAGGGGCTCAATCCGATTGTGCCGGTGGTGGTCATGGACGAGCGTGAGCCCGATAACGTTGCCGTAGCCGCCGCGGTTGTCTCCGGAGTCGACATCGATTCGGGCGCAGAGCTTTTCACGGCGAGCACTTGAATGGAAGTCGTTATCCTGCCCGACGCGGCCACCATCGGCGGCACGGCCGCCGACGCCGTCGCCGCGCTGCTCGACCGTAAACCCGATGCGGTCCTCGGTCTGGCCACCGGCTCGTCGCCGCTGGCGATCTACGATGAGCTGGCTGCGCGATGTGCCGCCGGGCGGATTTCCTTCCGGCAGGCCAGGGCGTTCACGCTCGACGAATACGTCGGCCTGCCCGCCGATCACCCTGAGCGCTACCGCAATGTGATCGACACCGTCTTCGTTTCCCGCGTCGATTTCGGCCCGGACACCGTGTTGGGTCCCGACGGCCTGGCGACCGACATTCCAGCGGCGTGTGCGGCATACGAGGACGCCATTCGGGCCGCCGGCGGTGTCGATCTGCAGATCGTCGGCATCGGCACCGACGGGCACATCGCGTTCAACGAGCCGGGGTCCTCACTGGCATCACGCACCCGCATCAAGACGCTGACGCGGCAGACCCGCCTCGACAACGCCAGGTTCTTCGGGGACGACCTCGACGCGGTGCCGACGCACTGCCTGACCCAGGGTTTGGCCACCATCATGGCGGCCCGGCACGTGATCCTGGTGGCACTCGGCCGCAGCAAGGCCGAAGCTGTGCACCACCTCGTGGAGGGTGCCGTGAGCGCCATGTGGCCTGCGACCATCCTGCAGCACCACCCTCATGTCACTGTGCTGCTCGACGACGCTGCGGCACAACGACTTCAACTCATCGACTACTACCGTGAGACTTACCGGTCAAAACCGGATTGGCAGGGCTTCTGAATGCTGCTGACCGCGGATTCGGTGTGCCCCGGCGCCGATCTGTTGCAGCCCGGGTGGATTGACGTGTCAGGCGGTCTGGTGCGGGCCATGGGCGCGGGCCCGCCGCCCCGGCCCGCTGATCGTGATCTCGGTCCGGTGACGGTAGTGCCGGGTTTCGTCGACACCCATACGCATGGTGGCGGCGGTGGAAGCTTCTCGGCCGCATCGGAGGCCGACACAGCGGCCGCGGTGGCGCTACACCGTGGGCACGGCACCACCAGCATGATCGCCTCCCTGGTCACCGCGAGCCCCGACGATCTGTTGCGTCAGGTCGGCGCACTTGCCGAGGCGGTTCGGGCCGGCCACCTCGACGGCATTCACCTCGAGGGCCCGTGGTTGTCGACCGTACGGTGCGGGGCACATCAACCTGCGCTCATGCGCGACCCGGATCCGGCAGAGATCGAGCGGTTGCTCACCGCCGCTGCGGGAACGATCCGGATGGTGACGATCGCACCCGAACGTCGTGGTGCGCCGGCCGCGATCCGTCAGTTGGTGGACGCCGGTGTGGTGGTTGCGGTCGGGCATACCGAGGCGACCTATGATCAGACCCGCGCCGCGATCGCGGCCGGGGCCACGGTGGGCACCCACCTGTTCAACGCCATGCGCCCGATCGACCGGCGTGAGCCGGGCCCGGCGATCGCGCTGCTCGAAGATCCCTCTGTCACTGTCGAACTCATCACCGACGGGGTCCATATCGATCCGGCCATCTACCGGCATGTCACGCGTTCGGTCGGCCCGGATCGCGTCTCGCTGATCACCGACGCGATGGCGGCCACCGGAATATCCGACGGGCGCTATCACCTGGGGCCGGTGCAGGTCGACGTGGTGGACGGAGTCGCGCTCGTCGGAGGCACCGACACCATCGCGGGGAGCACGGCGACCATGGACCGCGTGGTCCGGTTTGCTGTGGCCCATTGCGGTTTGCCCCGCGAGGAGGCGCTGCCGCTGGTCGTTCGTCAGGCCTCGCTCAACCCGGCGCGTGCGCTGGGTTTTCCCGGTGGCGGCCTGATCCCAGGTGCCGCAGCCGATCTCGTGGTGTTGGACGCGGATCTGGCGGTCACCGCTGTGATGCGCCGAGGTGTGTGGGAGCCGCGATCGGAGGCCTAGGCCGTCCTGCGCCGCCGGTGTCCGAGAAGTGTTTTCTGACGCAACAATTCGTGTCGCGGCGGCGAGAATCGACCGTTACCAATTCTTGCACCGGCGTACCGTCAACCGGGTAAGCCCACAGAGTATCCGGGGGTCGTTCTTGTCGGACTGGCCGTTCGTCGCACGGAACGTGGAACTGCACGAAGCCGCGCAAGCGCTGCGGGTCGGTTCCCGCGGGGTGGTTCTGGCCGGCCAGACCGGAGTGGGCAAGTCGGCGCTGGCCCGGGTGCTGGCAGAGGGCCTGGAGTCAGAGGGTTGCCCGGTGCGGTTCGTCCTCGGAACCGAGACCGCTCAGGCGGTGCCGCTCGGCGCGTTTCGGCATGCGCTCACCCTCGCCGATGCGCGTGACCCCACGGTGATGCTCGGCGCGGCGCATGAGATGTTGGCCGCCGATCCCGACGTGGTCATCGTGGTGGACGACGCGCAGCATCTCGATCCGTTGTCGGCGCTGTTGATCCAGCAATTGGCGGTGCACGGCTCACCGCGACTGATCGTCACCATCGGCAACGGCGCAGTCGCCTCCGATGCGGTGACGGCGCTGTGGAAAGAACAGCTGCTTTTACGGTTGGACCTCGAACCCTTCACCCGGGAGCAGACGGCCGAGTTGGCAGCCGCGGTGTTGAGCGGTGCGGTCGACGATCGCGCGGTCGCAGAACTGCACCGGTTCTCCTCGGGTAGTCCGCTCTACCTCCGCGGTGCGCTCAACGCGGCCCTGGGCGATGCCGTGTTGGTCTGCGATCAGGGGCGATGGCGGCTGCGCGGCCGGCTGCGGGCCAGTGCCGATCTGCATGCATTGATCGGGTCCAGGTTCGACACCCTGACGCCGGATGAGCTCGATGTCGTCGAGGTGGTCTCCACAGCGGAGGTCATCGACTGGGACGTGCTGGTGGCAGCCTGCGACCTCGACGCGATTGGCCGGGTCGAGCGCCGGGGCGCGATCCAGGTGCTCAACGATGCGGCCTGCACCCTCGTGCAGCCCGGCCATCCCATCATCGGGGAGGTGGCTCGCAGCCGATGCTCGAAAACCCGTTCCCGGCAGATCAATACGCAATTGGCCGTGCTGTTGGGAGAGCACCTGGCCTCGCCGAACAACGGCGGGCCGGCTGACGTGCGGGGGCGAATCCAGTTGGCTCGGTTCATGGCGGGAGGCGATGGTCCGGCGGATGCGGGCGTGATCGCCGATGCCGCGGCCAGTGCGGTCACGATGTCCAATCTGGCGCTGGGAGAGGAGCTCGCGCGATACGCCGTGAACCACGGGGCCGGGGCGCCTGCGGCGATCGTGCTGGCTGAGGCGATGAGCTGGCAGGGTCGTGGCGAGCAGGCCGAGGACCTGCTGGCCCGGACGGTGCCGCCGGAGGAGGACGAACCGACGCTCGCGCGCTGGGGTTGCCTGCGGGCCTCCAACCTGTTCTTCGGGTGTGCGCGTCCTGATGCCGCGCGTTCCGTACTTGCGATGGTCCGCAGGCAGCTGCACTGCCGCCAGACGGTGAGCCTGGTCGCGGCGATGGAGGCGGTGTTCGCGTTCTTCCTCGGCGAGACCGGAGAGGCGATCGCACTGAGCACCGAGATGCTCGGCACGGACCTGTCGTCGTCGAATGCGGCGACGGCGAAAGTGTGGGCCGCCCTGGCCTCCTCGAGCGCTTTGGCTTTGTCCGGACGCTGGGAGGAAGCCGCTGCCGTCGCGCAGACGGGCGAACGGGTTGCCGAGGATTGCGAGTCGGGTCCGCTGCGTTACTGGCTGGCCTTCGCACAGGTGTCGGCGGCCGCGGCAGCGGGAGAGCTGGCCCGGGCGCAGCGGGTGTGTGACCGCTATACCGTGCCGGCCGGGAGTTCCGCGCAGGCCGAGGCCGTCGTCACCGCGCTGAGTGGACGGGTGGCATTGGCCCGCGGCCACCTGTCATCGGCGTGTGAAGCGCTGCAGGCCGCGGTATGGGCGACACCTCCGGGACTCCCGCCCGGGTGGCTCATGGTGGTCGCGGCGTGGCTGGCCCAGGCCGAGGGGATGAGGGCGGACGGCCCCGCTGCGGGCGCCGCTCTGCGGCGCGCCGAGGCCGCCGCTGTCGGGTCCCTCGAGGTGTTCCGGTCAGAACTGGAGTTGGCGAGAGCCTGGACGGCGGCAGCCAACGGCGACACGAAGGCGGGGGTCGGCCACGCTGCGTGGGCGGCAGCCTCTGCCAAGGCGCACGGGATGGACGCGGTCGAGCTCACGGCCCTGCACACCGCGCTGCGGTTCGGGAAAACTTCAGGTCACGGCAGAATCCGGCAATTGACGCGATGCCTCGGGGGCCCGATGGCCGAGGCCATCGCCGCGCAGAGCATCGGTCTGGCCCGACATGATCCCGATGAACTCGTCGCGGCCACCGACCGGTTCGAGGCGATCGGGGCGCTGGCGTTGGCGGCCGATGCGGCCGCCCATGCGGCCCGCCAGTTTGCCCAGAGTGGTTGCCGTGGTGGCGAATTGGAGGCCGCCGCCCGGGCGCTGTGGTTGGCGGGTCGCAGTGGCGCGCGGACGCCGGCCTTGCGCTGCGCCGGCGATCCACTGCCGCTGACCGAGCGCGAGTGGGAGATCGCGAACCTCGTCGGGGTCGGGATGAGCAACCGCGCGATCGCCGACAAGCTGTGCCTGTCGGTGCGCACCGTCGACGGGCATCTCTACCGCATGTTCGCCAAACTCGACGTGGACGACCGTGATCATCTGGCCCGGCTGGCCCGCTTCGGCCCGGCGACTTGATCAGCCGAGGTGTGGTGGGTCCTCGCTGGAGCTGCGGGGACCCACGAAATCGAGCAGGCGCGGATCGGTAGAGGTGAACCGGTCGACCTCCTCGCCGCCGTCGCAGCGCAGTAACGCGATCGTGAGGCTGTCCGTGGTGCGGGTGAGCACGCGCCAGTGTGCGCCGGAATCCTCCCAGCGCTGCAAATCTGCCACCCGATCCACGCCCATGCCTCCTACCATGACATGTGATGGCCGAGAAACACCGCGTGCGGCTGGCCCGGGTGTACACCGAACCCGAATCCGGCGAGGGGCAGCGAGTCCTCGTCGACCGACTCTGGCCCAGGGGCGTGAAGAAGACCGACCCGCGGGTCGGGCAGTGGCTGCCCGCGGTTGCCCCGTCGACTGAGTTGCGGCACTGGTACGACCACAAGCCGGAACGCTACGACCAGTTCGCCGCGCGCTACACCCAGGAATTGCAGTCCGGGGAGGAGGCTGCGGCCCTCGATGAACTGCGGTCCTTGGTCGATGAGGGCCCGGTCACCCTGGTGACTGCCACTCGTGACGTCGAACTCAGCCACCTGACCGTCTTGGCCGCCCTGCTGACCTGAGTTCGTACGGCGGGAGGAAGGTAAACCTACCCTCACTCGCTACGGTAGGCTCGGCGCTCAAATGAGCGATATCGATACCGACGTGACCGAACTGCCCATACTCAAGCGTGAGCTGACCGACATCACCGATGCGGTCCGCGCCGTCGACGCTCCGCCCACCCCGATCCTGGCCGAGCCATACGACATCCGGGTGGCCGATGCCGGTGCTGACGCCGAGTTGGTGTCGGAGTGGATGAACCGCCCACATCTGGTGGAAGCCTGGGAGTACGACTGGGAGCCCGAGCGCTGGCGGCGCTACCTGCAGGCTCAGCTCGATGGTGAGTATTCACGGCCGTTCATCGCGAGCTTCCGCGGCAAGCCCGTCGCCTACATCGAGCTGTACCGGGCGGCCAAGGATTCCATCGCACCGCGCTACGCCGCCGAACCGCACGACATCGGCATGCACGCCGCGATCGCCGATCTGAGATTCGTCAACCGGGGCATGGGCCCGATCCTGCTGCCGCGCATCGTGGCCAACGTGTTCGAACTCGAACCGAACTGCCGGCGGATCATGTTCGATCCCGACCATCGCAACACCGGCGCCCGTCGGGTGTGTGAATGGGCGGGATGCGAATTCCTGGGCGAACACCAGATGTCCAACCGGAAGATGGCGCTCTACGCGCTGCCGCGCACACCCGGCGACGCCTTCGGCGCCGCCGGGTAACCGGTTCAGGCTCCGGCGAATTCGGCGTAGCCGTCGTAGTCGGGCTTCATGGCCGCGGCCACCAACTCCCACAGCACTTCGTCGGTGCCGCCACCGACGCGGGCCAGCTTCATGTCGCGCCACCACTTGCCCAGCGGCGTCTCGTCGACGAGGTAGCCGGAGCCGCCGAAGATGTGCATGCACTCCGATGCCACTTCTTCGCCCAGGCGCGCGGCGGTCACCTTGAAGGCCGCGGCGGCCCGGAGATCGAGCTTGCCCGCAGCGGCCGCCCCGGCCAGCGCATAGCGCAGCAGATCGACGCGGGCCTGCAGGTCGGCGATCCGCATCCGCAGCGCCTGGTGCTCATAGAGGGTGTGGCCGAACTGGCGGCGTTTCATCATGCGCGCCAACGTGATCCCGAGGATTCGTTGGGATCCGGAGGCCACCTGTCCGGCGATCGACATCCGCTCGTGGGCCAGGCCCCAGGAGATCGCCGCCAGCCCGGTGCCGGCGCGAGCGACGAGATGATCGGCGGGGACCCAGGTGTCGATGTGCACCGCGGCGGTGGCCAGGGGCCCGTTGCCGACCTTGCGGTAGGGCGTCTGGATCTCGACTTGGGAGGTCGGGACAGCGACGACGACGACGTTGCCGTGCCTGCTGTTCGGGTCGTGGTCGACGTTGCGGGCCACCACCATGATGTGATCGGCGATCGGCGACAGCGAAACGAACTTCTTGACGCCCTTGATCTCGAATCCGTCTCGGGCGGTGCGGACTTCGGTCTCCACGATCTGCAGGTCCGAACCGCCGGATTCCTCGGAGGCCGCGATGCACAGTACGGCGTCGCCGTGGACGGCCTGTTCGCAGATGGTGCGCAGATGGTCGGACTTGCCGAAGCGGCGCAACAGGGCGATCGCCGAATCGTGCAGGCTGACACCCACTCCGATGCCCGACGAGCCGGTCCGGCCCAGCGCGAAGGCCAGCTCTACCAGCTTGGCCACATCGGGTTGCTGCCCGTCGCCCCACTTCTCGCTGAACACCCCGTTGCGGCCGAGGTGCTCGATGAGCTGACGCGGAAAGCTCTCGGTCGCCTCGGCTTCGGCGGTCCATGCCTTGACCTGGTCGTCGAACACCCGATCCAGCAGGTCGCGGTACTCGTCGATCGTGGTGGTTGCCGGCGCCGGGGTAGGGGTGAGCGCGGTCATGATTTCGCTGTCTCCAATTGTTGTTTGACCTCCAGTCGGCGCAGCTTGCCCGACGAGGTGCGGGGGAGCGATCCCGGTGCCAAGAACACCACGTCGGCGGGCACGATGCCGCACTCGGATGCCACCTGCTGGATCACTTGGCTGCGGGCGTCGGCCTCGTCGGCGCCACGGAACTCGGCCGCGATCACCAGGCCGGCGCGGACCGACTTCTCGCCGGCACCCACGGCCACGACGGCGCCCTCACGAACACCCTTGACCTGAGCGGCAACCCGCTCGATCTCGGTCGGGAAGATGTTGCGACCGGCCACCGTGATCAGTTCCTTGGTGCGCCCGCAGACCACCAGCCCACCGTCGACGAAATAGCCGAGATCGCCGGTGGCGAACCAGTCGCCGGGCTCCAGAGGTGTCTGGCCCAGGTAGCCCGACATCATCGAGGTGCCGCGGATCTCCAACTCGCCCACCTCGCGGCCCACGATGCCCGCGTTGTCTTCGCTGGGCCGCAGGCGCACTTCCATCCCGGGGATGGCGTCGCCGAGCACCGCCAACTGCTGGCGGTTGGACCCAGCGTCGGTGGTGACGGTGATCTCGTCGAGAACCACACCGAGTCCCGGAACCGGAACGGTTACCGCGCACGATGATTCGGCCATGCCGTACGACGGTGAGAGCGCGCCGGGGTTGAAGCCGAACCGGGACAGCTCGGTGCCGAACCGGCTCGTGGCCTCGCAATCCACCGGCTCGCCTCCGTTGAGCGCGAACCGAACGGCCGACAGGTCCAGATCGGTGAGGCGTTTGGAGTACTTGCCGATCAGGCCGTAGGCCATGTTCGGGGCGGCGGTCAGGCTGGCGCGGCTCTCGGTGAGCCAGCGCACCCAGCTGAACGGTGAGGCGGCGAACGCCATGGTCGAGGCCTGCCACACCTCGATACCGCCGAGCGCTCCGGCCAGCAGGAAGGTCAGTCCCATGTCGTGGTACAGCGGCAGCCACGAGCATCCGATGTCACTGGGCGACAGGCTGATTCGCTCGCTGAGTCCACGCAGATTGGCCAGCACTGCGCCCGGCGTCAGCTGTGCGGTGCGGGGCGTGCCGGTTGAACCGGCGGTGCCTTGCAGTACGGCGAACTGGCCGGTTCCCAGCGGCAGGGTGGTGGAGCGTTGAGGGTGGGCGACGATGGCGTCGTCGTGGATCTTGAGGTCGGTCTGGACCGTGCGCAGCAGGTCCAGGTAGCCGCCGTTGCTGAACACCGTGCCGACGCCGATGCCGGAGAACCGGTTCACGGTGGATTGTGCCCAGGTATCGGCGTCCGCACCTCGGATCGGGCCGGGTAGAACGGACAGTGCCGCGCCGGCCAGCAGGGCGCCGAGGACCGTCGCGATGCTCTCCACGGTGGGCTCACCGACCACGCCCACCGCTGTCGAAGCGTCCTGGCCGATCTGCTCGGCGACGTTCTCGGCGCGCGCGTACACCTGCCCCCACGGATGGCGGGTCCAGGTGCCGGTCCCGGGGTCGTACACCACGAGGTCGGCGTCGGTGGTGGTCAGTGACGCCGACAGCGCCGTGGCCAGCACGCTCACTGGCTGCTCTGCGCGGCAGGTACTTTCGCCAGGATGGCCGCCTCGAGGTCGCCGACGGTGTCACAACTGAGCAGGTCTTCCTCGGACAGGGCGACACCGAGCTTGTCCTCGATCGCCACCATGCCGACTGCGAACGCCACCGAGTCCAGTCCGACGTCGTCGATGAGTCGTGACTCACTGGTCACCCGGCGGACATCGACGTTCATGTCGTCGCGAAGGATCTCGGTGAGGGCGGCACTGACCGCTTCGGGTGTAGTCGACTGCATGGGGTGGCACGGTACACGGCGGAGGAAAGATAGGCTAGCCTTACCCAGCCGGCTGTGAGGTCAGTAACTGAAGCGGGCCAGATCGGTACCGCCGTGCCGGTGCCCGGCCTCGACCACGGTTGCCGAAGGCACCAGCTCGGCGCTGACCACGCCGTGCTCCCGGGTGATCTCGTCGACGATTTCGAAGGACGCCGCGATGCGTTCAGGGGTGTCCACCACGATGGTGGTCACCGGGACGTGCCTGCCGAGCTGGAACAGCCTGTCCCCGTGTGGTTTTTGCCCGTCGCTGTAGCCCCAGACCCCGCGCAGCACGGTGGCACCGCCTGCCGCGCCGGTCTGCATCAGCCTGCGCACGATGGCCCGGTGAATGGGCACCCCGTCGTGCTGTGCGGTCTCGGAGGTGTGGACCATCAGCTTCTGCCACAGCGGGCGGCCCTGGCCGTCGGTGCCGGGCAGCTCGGCCGGCCGGGTCAGCAGTTGGCCGCCCAGCTTGCACAGCTGCGCCCGCTCGACGGTGAGCAGGGGGTTGTTCGCCAGCAATTCGGTGAGTTCCGCGCGGACGGCATTCAGCTGGGCTCCGGTCCCGAGCCCGACGATCATCAGCGGTACCTCGGTGTTTCGGCTGAAGAACGCGGCGCGGCGACGCTGGCCATGCGCGGTGCCGTCCACGCCGAGGAACACCGTCGTCGCGGCGAAGCCACGCCGGTGCAGCAGGTCGCACACCGCACGGTAGGCCGGGACGCCGCTCACCCGGTGGTGGCGGCCGACGTACACGGTGAGCTTGCAGACGTCGGTGACGGTTGGCTCCGGCGACTGGCGGCGGATCAGCTGGGCCCGCTCCAGGGTGATCAGGCCACGGGGAACCAGCTCGACAGTGTGTCGGGCCAGCGCGGAAATCTTGTCGGCCGCATCGACGGCCGCGATGGTGATCGGGGGGTCCTCCGACGCGGTCAGTGTCTCGTCGGTGCGCAGGTGATGGCGCGGGCCGAAGCTGGAGATCCCGCGCAGCATCACGCTGATCGCGATGTCGCTGCCGCCGTAGAGATCCAGGAGCGCATCGGCGACGAAACGTTGGTCGTGGCGCAGTCTCTCGGCGAAGTACGCGGTCAGCTTGAGGTAGTCGGTGGTAGTCACAGCCGGCTCCCGACCGTCATGCCCAGCCACGCCGCGATCAGCCCGAGCGCCACGCTGACGACGATGTTGCCCACCGCGGGCCAGATCCGGCGTTCCTCGCCGAGACGCTGGGTTTCCAGCATCCAGGTGGAGAACGTGGTGTACGAGCCGACGAACGCGGTGCCGGCCAGCAGCGCGGCGTGACGGTCCAGGGCCAGGCCGCCGAGGAAGCCCAGCAGAAACGCGCCGCTGAGGTTGACCGCCAGCGTGCCGAACGGGAAGCCACGGGTGTGGCGGGCGGACACCGCGCGGTCGAGGAGGAACCGGCAGACCGCCCCGATGCCGCCGAGCAGCATCACACCGGTCCACACCAGGGCGGTCATCGGCGCGCTCATCGGCGCACCGCGGCCCGTCGGACCAGCCCGGTCGCGATCGCGACCGCGACCACGCCTGCGGCGATGCTGGCCGCGGTGTAGCCGGCGGCCAGCGCCCAGTGACCGTGCTCGATCATGGTGATCGTCTCGACCTGCATTGTGGAGAAGGTGGTCAGCCCGCCGCACAACCCGGTACCCCACAGCGGACGGCGGTAATTGGAGACCGGCAGCCGTTCCAGCAGTCGCGTGGTGAAGTACCCCAGCAGGAAGGCGCCGACGACGTTCACGATGAACGTCGGCCAAGGCCATTGATGCGGATTGTGGGCCCCGAGCACCGCCAGACCGGCGCGCGCCAGCGTGCCGAGGGCGCCGCCGACGAATACTGCGGCCAATTCTCGGGGGTCATGGCCAAACATGAAGTAAAAGTATGGCGTCTGGCGGGCGAGTGCCGGGCACCGACATCCGATCGGGAGCACAATCGGATCCATGGCTGCCAATCCCCGCGCCGGGCAACCGGCTCAACCCGAGGATCTGATCGACATCGCCGAGGTGGTGACCGCTTACTACACCGGCCGGCCCGATCCCGATGACATTGCGCAGCAGGTGGTGTTCGGTACCTCCGGGCACCGGGGTTCCAGCCTGGACACCGCGTTCAACGAGGGCCACATCCTGGCCACCACGCAGGCCATCGTCGAATACCGCGCCGCGCAGGGCACCACCGGTCCGCTGTTCCTCGGCCGTGACACCCATGCCTTGTCCGAACCGGCCTGGACATCAGCGCTCGAGGTGCTGGCCGCCAATGATGTTGTGGCGATGATCGATTCAGCCGACCGCTACACCCCGACGCCCGCGGTGAGCCACGCCATCCTGACCTTCAACCAGGGCCGGGATGCGGACCTGGCCGACGGTATCGTCGTCACCCCGTCGCACAACCCGCCGCGCGACGGTGGTTTCAAGTACAACCCGCCCAACGGCGGCCCGGCCGACACCGACGCCACCGGGTGGATTGCCAAGCGCGCCAACGAGATTTTGCGTGACGGGTTCAGGGACGTGAAACGCATGCCGCTGTCCCGGGCGCTGCAGACGGCGCAGCGTCACGATTACCTCGACGCCTATGTCTGCGATCTGGCCAATGTGGTGGACCTGCACGCGATCCGGGCCGAGGGCATCCGCATCGGTGCCGATCCGCTCGGCGGGGCCAGCGTGGACTACTGGGGCGCGATCGCCGAGCGCTACAACCTGGATCTCACCGTGGTGAATCCGCTGGTGGATGCGACGTGGCGGTTCATGACGCTGGATACCGACGGCAAGATCCGGATGGACTGCAGCTCGCCGAATGCGATGGCCTCGCTGATTGCCAATCGCGACGAGTACCAGATCGCGACCGGCAACGACGCCGACTCGGACCGGCACGGCATCGTCACCCCGGACGGCGGGCTGATGAATCCCAATCACTATCTGGCCGTGGCCATCGACTACCTCTACACCCACCGGCCGAACTGGCCGGCGGCCACCGCGGTCGGCAAGACCGCGGTGAGCAGTTCGATCATCGACCGGGTGGTGGCCGGGCTGGATCGCAAGCTGGTCGAGGTGCCGGTCGGGTTCAAGTGGTTCGTCGACGGGCTGATCGGTGGCGGCATCGGTTTCGGTGGCGAGGAGAGCGCGGGGGCGTCGTTCCTGCGCACCGACGGATCGACCTGGACCACTGACAAGGACGGCATCATCCTGGCGCTGCTGGCCTCGGAGATCCTGGCGGTCACCGGGACGACGCCGTCGCAGCGGTATGCCGAACTGGCAGAACGCTACGGCTCGCCCACCTATGCGCGCATCGACGCCCCGGCCGATCGCGAGCAGAAATCCCGACTGGCCAAACTGTCGCCCGAGCAGGTCAGCGCCACCGAACTGGCCGGTGAGCCCATCACCGCCAAACTGACCTCCGCACCGGGCAACGGCGCCGCGTTGGGCGGGCTCAAGGTCACGACGGAGAACGCCTGGTTTGCCGCACGGCCGTCGGGCACCGAGGACGTCTACAAGATCTACGCCGAGTCTTTCCTCGGCGCCGATCATCTGGCGGAGGTGCAGGAGGCCGCCAAGGATGTGGTGAATACAGTCATCGGGTGACTGTCAAGACCACGCAGAGCCTGCCCCGCGAGGTCTGGCTGCTGGTTTGCGCGAACGTGGTGGTCGCACTCGGGTACGGCGTCGTAGCGCCGGTACTTCCGAATTACGCCCGCCATTTCGGGGTCAGTATCGCCGCGGCCACTTTCGTGATCACCGCTTTCGCGGCGATGCGTCTGGTGGGCGCGCCGCCCGCAGGGGGCCTGGTGCAACGGCTGGGGGAGCGGCGGGTCTACATCAGTGGGCTGCTGATCGTCGCGGTGTCCACCGGGGCCTGCGCGTTCGCCCAGACCTACATACAACTCTTGCTGTTCCGCTCGCTGGGCGGACTGGGCTCGGCGATGTTCACCGTGTCCTCACTGGGCCTGATGATCCGGATCTCGCCGCCGGACGCCCGCGGCCGCGTTGCCGGGCTGTTCGCCTCCGGATTTCTGGTCGGCTCGGTCGGCGGTCCGGTACTGGGCAGCTTGACCGCCGGCTTCGGACTGTCGGCACCGTTCTTGATCTACGGCGCGGCGCTGATGGTGGCGGCCGCGGTGGTGTTCGTCAGCCTGCGGCACTCGGAGTTGGCCGCCCCGGCCGTCGACGAGTTGCCCAAGGTGTCGATGCGGGCGGTGCTGCGGCATCGTGCCTATCGTGCGGCGCTGTTCTCCAACTTCGCCTCCGGTTGGTCCTCGGTCGGACTGCGCATCGCATTGGTACCGCTGTTCGTGGTCGACGTGCTGGGGCGCAGCGCGGGTGCGGCGGGCCTGGCGCTGGCGACATTTGCGATCGGCAACGTCTCGGCGGTGGTGCCCAGCGGCTACCTCTCCGACCGGGTCGGGCGGCGGATGTTGGTGATCGTGGGGCTGACGGTCTCGGCTGCGGCGACGGTGGCGGTCGGCTTCAGCAACTCGCTGCCGCTGTTTCTGGTGTGCGCCTATGTGACCGGTGCGGCGACGGGGATGTTCGTCTCGCCCCAGCAGGCCGCGGTGGCCGACGTCGTCGGCAACAAGGCGCGGGGCGGGACGGCGGTCGCCACCTTCCAGATGATGTCGGACCTGGGCGCGATCGTCGGGTCCTTCGCCGTGGGCCAGATCGCGCTGCACGTCAGCTTCGCGGTCGCGTTCGTCACCACGGGGGTCATCATGTTGGCCGCGGCGGTCGGGTGGGTCTTCGCCCCGGAGACCCGGCCGACGGCGTCAGACGAGCACACCCCGGCCCGTCCGCTCGGTCCGGACTCCGCAGATGAGCTGCCCTGACCAGCGATTTTGAACCAGGGGTAGCCGTGGTGTAACTTCGTGGGGCACGACAAACGGGGCTATGGCGCAGTTGGTAGCGCACCACACTGGCAGTGTGGGGGTCAGGGGTTCGAATCCCCTTAGCTCCACGTTTGAGAAACTCGCTCTGACCATAGGTTGGGGCGAGTTTTTTGTTTGCGGATCAGCCAATGCTGAGCAGATGCACAGCAAATCGGTGACGTAGCCGTCATTGTCCGGTAGCTTGCCCTGCATGCCCTTGGAGCTGGCCTCGTTCTTTCGGACAACTCTGCCGCTTGATCTCAGCGGGCTGGGCGCCCTCGATGATGGCCGCTACCACTCCCTTTGGCTGCCCGATCACCTCGTGAGTTTCTGGCCGGACTCGATCTGGACGGCCGAGTTCACCGACCTCGCGGAGCTGTCGCCGTCACCACACCGGTACCTGGACACTCTCAGTCTCGCCGGTGCCGTCGCGGCACGTACCACCCGCACTCGGCTTGCCACCAGCGTTCTCGACACCGTCCGACGCCACCCGGTGATGCTGGCCCAGTCGGCACTGACCCTCAGCCATATCTCGGACGGCCGGTTCATCCTGGGGCTGGGCGCCGGCGAGCGCGAGAACCTGGCGCCGTACGGCTTCGACCACCCGTGCGCGGTGAGTCGATTCGCCGAGGCACTCCGGCTGATCCGGCTGCTGTGGAACACCGACGGACCGATCGACTTCGCCGGGCAGTACTTCACGCTGGAGCACGCCCGGCTGGACACCGAGCTGCACCACACCGGCGCGCCACCCATCTGGATCGGGGCCAACGGCCCCCGCATGCTGCGGCTGGTGGGGGAATTCGGCGACGGTTGGTGGCCGACGGGCAGCGCCGGGCCGGAGAGCTATGCCAACCAGCTGGCCAGTATCCGGGAGGCGGCCGAACAGGCCGGGCGCGACCCGGAGGCGATCACGCCCGCGAAGATGGTGGTCTGCCTCATCGGTGAGCCCGACGAACTGAGCGTGATCGTGCATCTCCCGCTCGTGAAGTCGCTGGTGCTGCAACTGACGGCCGACGCGCTGCGAACCACCGGGCACCGCCATCCGATGGGGGAGCACTGGCGCGGCATCCAGGACATCGACCCGCGCGTGCTGACCCGCGACAGACTGCTCCGGCTCTTCGAACAGGTCGACCCGGCCGCGATCCTGTCCGTCGTTCCGCACGGGACGCCGAAGCAGGTCGCCACGCAGATCGCCGAATTCGCCGAGGCGGGTGCCCAAGTCGTCTCGGTGCTCGACTACAGCGGAATGGCCGGGCAGGCCTACGCCGCCGAGTCGGCACGCAAAGTTCGCGAGGTCGAAGACGAATTGCTGAAGCTCACGGGAAGCACACGATGACAACCTTGGACACCGACGTCCTCATCGCCGCCACGCAGAAATCGACCGGGCTCACCGACTTCGGCGACGAGACCCTGCCCGCCCGCGTGGCACTGGTCGTCGACAGGCTGAACAGCGCCCAACTCGATGAAACCGGCTCGCGGGCAGCTGCATTGACGATCGTCGGACTGCTCACGAGCCGGCTGCGGTTCATCGCAGACCATGCCCGCCTGCCGCTGCAGGCAGAACCAATCACAGCCCCGCTCTTCGCCACCGGCGAGCCTCGGTCGGGAACGACGCTGCTGCATGCCCTGCTCGCCGAGGACGAGGACTCCCGCGCGCTGCGCTTCTGGGAGGTGATGTACCCCTCGCCACCACCCGGCCCGGCCGGCGTCGACGACCCGCGCCGCGCGCAGGCCGATGCCGACTGGCGGGAAATCCTCGACCGCATCCCGCCGTGGATCGTCAGCCACCCATACAACGATCTGCTCGGTGCCGGGCTGCCCGAGTGTGAACGTACGTGGGCCTTCGACTTCCGTGCGACCAACCCGAGCGCCTGGTGGCGGGTCCCGCTCACGATCCAGAACTTCGGCCAAGACCATCGCGCGCAATACGCGCTGCACCGCATGATGCTGCAACACATACAACACTCGCGCCCGCCGAAACGCTGGGTGCTCAAGGGGTTTCACGGTCGACGCCTGCGCGCGCTCTTCGACACTTACCCCGACGCCCGCATCGTCTGGGTACACCGTGACCCGGTGCAGGTGCTCGCCTCCCAGATCGTGGCCTTCGGGCAGATCAACGAGAGCCTTGCCGGGGCACTGGATTGGACGCAGTACGCCAAGGACACCATCGAGGGGTCGCGGGCGAACTTCCACGCTTACCTCACCGACCCGCTGGTGGACGACCCGCGTATCCACCACGTCCGCTACCGCGACTTCGTCGCCGACCCGGTCGCCGCGATCGGGGGTTTCTACGACTTCGCCGGACTTTCGTTGACCGCCGTCGCCGAAAAGGCGATGCGCGACTACCTCGTCACCAACCGCAGCGACCGCTACGGCAAGTTCACCTACTCCACCGACGTCCTACCGGTCCCCGTACAGCAGCTGCACGACGAATTCGCCGGATACCGTGAGCGATTCGGCATCGACATCGAGACGAGGCACTGATGGCGTTCGGCGACACCGCGGACGACGCGGCGCTGCGTGCGGCGTGGCACGACTTCTGCGACCGGCTCAAGGCCGCCGGAGATCTGGCGTTCAAGGACACCTCACCGCCGAATGCGCTGCAGCGCGCCGACGCTCTCCGGTATCTCACCCAGAATCTCGGGCAGGCTTACGATCTCGCCCTGGAGACCAAGAACACCCGCTATCCGATGATCCATCCGTTCTGCGGACCGAGCCGCAAGCTCGGCGGCGACAACGCCGACTTCGTGTATCTGCAGGCCTGGATCGATGGCGCATCGACGTATCGCATCGAAGGTGACCGGGGTACCGCGCGTTTCATCAACTTCACCGTGCAGGGGCCGAGGCCGGACAAGGACGTTTACTACGGCGCCGATCACCCCAATCTGCATGAGCCGTTCGGGGATACCCCTGAGGCGAACATCACCGGTGATGAGCTTGCCACCGAGCCCGACGGCAGCTTCGTGCTCTACGTCGGAGGGGAACGGCGAGAACCGAATTGGCTTCCCACCACAGCGGGTTCACGCAAGCTCTTCATGCGGCAGGGCTTCGACTCCTGGGCGGAGCGCTCGGCGCAATTCAGCATCGAACGCATCGACATGGACGAGCCACGTCCCGTTCCGACCCCGCAGGACCTCATCGCGTCGATGCAGTGGGCCGGGGACTTCCTCACCGGGGCGATGACGGACTGGCCCGATCGTGAACTGCAGATCGGCTCGCTGTTCGGCGAGCCCGAGCCAAACGTCTTTCCCGGCGCGCGCTTCGCCGGCACGGCCGAGCAACGCGATGCGCGCCGCGGCCGGCTCATCGTCACCATGCCATGGCGCCTCGGGCCGGACGAAGCGCTGATCTTCGAGTTCGCCGACGATGGGGAGTTCTGGATGCTGACCAACATGGGGGCATTCTGGAACAGCATGGACTACCTGTACCGGCCGGTGAGCTACACCCCGAGCAGATCGGCCATCGACTCCGACGGCCGCGTACGAATGGTGCTGGCCCACAACGATCCCGGCGCGCACAACTGGATCGATACCCAACGTTTCAGTGCGGGCTATCTCACCATGCGGGTCATCGGCAGCCGACAGGTCCCCGATGTCAGCACCACCGTCGTGCCGTTGACCGAGCTGGACACCCTGCTGCCGGCCGAAACCCGGCGCGTCACGGCCGACGAACGCGCGACGCAACTGCACGCCCGCTTCGACGCCATCCGCCGCAGGTACAGGATCTGAGATGGACCCCAGACTCGAGACGCTCGCTGCGTCGGCCTTCGACAACGTCTACCACGTGGGCCACCTCGTACCCGATCTGGCGACAGCCATGGACTCTGTGTCGGCAGCCATGCAGATCACCTGGGCGCCACCGTTCGAGATGCGCAGCGGCTTCACCCGGCCCGACGGGTCCGCAGACGACCAGACCGTACGCATCGCGTTCTCCGTGTCCGGCCCGCCGTACCTGGAACTGATCGAGGTTGTCGCTGACAAAGATTCGATCTTCGCCGAACCGAAGCTCGGCGGTATGCACCACGTCGGCTACTACGCGGAGCGCTGGCGCGACGACGTCGCCCGGCTGCAGGCCGACGGTTGGGAGTTGGAGCGCACCGGTGCCGGGGTGGCGTTCCTGCGCGATCGGCGCAGCGGGCTGCGGGTCGAGGTGGTGAGCTTCAAGGGCCGCGACTTTCTGGCCCGGATACTCGACGGTGAGATGGCGCAGAACTATCCGCTGACCGAGCGCCCGTGACCGCCGTCGCGTACACCTCGTACGGAGCGCTGCGTGGCGACGCGCGCGGCGACGTCATCGTCTTCCGCGGTGTGCCGTACGCCGCGGTTCCGACGGGTGAACGTCGTTGGCGACCAACACAACCCGTACCCTGCTGGGACGGCGTACGGATGGCGACAGCGTTCGGCGCGATCGCCCCGCAGGACATCGCGCCCGAACGGTTGGCCAAGCGCGGCCTGACCATGAGCGAGGACTGTCTCACGCTCAACATCTGGACACCGGCGGTCGACGACAACCGGCGGCCCGTGCTGGTCTTCCTGCACGGCGGCGGGCAGGCACAGGGCCACGGTTCTGCACCGCTGCTCGACGGTGCGCGACTGGCCCGGCGCGGCGACATCGTGGTGGTGACAGTGAATTTCCGGCTCGGGGTGCTGGGCTCGCTCTATGCGCCGGACTGGCACGGGGCCGACTCCACCAACCTCACACTGCGCGACCAGCGGCACGCGCTGCGGTGGGTGCGCGAGCAGATCGGCGCTTTCGGCGGCGACCCCGACGCCGTCACGGTGGCGGGGCAGTCCTCGGGCGCGATCGCGATATCGGCCTTGCTCGCCGGCGGGTGCCGCCTCTTCGACCGCGCGATTCTGCAAAGTGGCGGTCTGGAACGCGTCCGCTCGACCGCAGCCGCCGCGGCCGTGGCTGAGAAAGTAATCTCATCCGTCGGCCGAGAACCGGACGTAGAGCAGATCCTTGCCGCGCAGCGTCGCATCGACACCGGATTCGTGCCGCCGCAGGGCCCGTTCCATCCCTGCATCGACGGCGACGTCATCGCCGAGCACCCGTTGGTGGTCGCGCGCACCCGCGCCATGCCGGCGACCCCCATCCTCGCCGGAACGACGCGCGACGAATGGCGGATCTTCGACGCGGCGCTGGATGAGGGCGTCTTCACTGAGCAGTACGTGCACCACAGGGCTCGGGCACTCGCCGGAGACCGTCACGACCCGGGCGCGGTGGTGGCTACCTACCGCGCCGACCAGCCCACGCTTCGCGATGTCGCCAGCGCGATGGTCACCGACTACCACTTCACCGCGCCTACCGAGCAGTTCGTCAGGGCCCACGCTGAGCGCGGCAACCCGGTGTTTTGCTACGAACTGCAGTGGCCGTCTCCGC
Organism: Mycobacterium sp. DBP42; assembly: GCF_005924235.1. NCBI lineage: Bacteria > Bacillati > Actinomycetota > Actinomycetes > Mycobacteriales > Mycobacteriaceae > Mycobacterium > Mycobacterium sp. DBP42. The sequence continues at coordinate 40,846 of NZ_VCMY01000019.1, read as the reverse complement.
GTGCCGGGTTCGGGGCTTGCCACGATTCGTGTCTGCCCTTGCTGTTCGGCACCCTGGACGCCGCGCCCGCCCTGGCCGGTGCCGACGAGGCGGCCCGCCAGATGTCGGATGCAGTCCAGCAACTGTGGCTGGAGTTCGTTCGTGGAGGAGTGCCATGGGAGCACTACGACGGGGTCGGCGGGCCCACGATGCTGCTGGGCCCCGAGACCCGAATCGTCCGCCGGCACCGCGCGGAGCAACTCGCGATCTGGGAAAATCGCTATCCTGCCTACGGGTAGGCGACTTTGATCGGACGCTCCGGGCCTGCGTGTTACTCCAAGTCAGACAAAACCTTTCGGGCCGCTTCGAGCTCGGCTTCCAGCGCGGCGACCTTGGCGGCCTGCTGGGAGCGCGCCTCTTCGATCACCTCATCGATCGGAGTGGAGAGGTCCTCGTGAAGTTCCTTGGCCGCACGAGAGACGGCAGCGGCCGCGACGGCGACGTTGCGAGCCAGGTAGGTGGTGCCCTGTTTGAGCTCGGCGTGCCACTCGCCGTCGGCAGTGCCGGTGACGGTGAGGGTGAGCTCGATGGTCTTGGCCTTCTTGCCGGGGGCTTTCTTGGCCGGCGCCTTCTTGGGCTTCTCGTCGGCAGAGGCTTCGGGGGTGGCAGTGGTGCTCTCAGGTGAGGTGGCCACATCGTCGGGGGCGTCGGAGTTGATGGTCAGCGTTTCTGGTGCCTGAGCGTCTACAGTCATCGTCACGGAAAACTCCTTTTGAACATCGCTTGCACTGAGCGGGCTGGCGGTCGGAGACATTAGAACACACGTTCGACGCCTGTGGTCAAGTCGACGCGCTGTGTCGGGCTTACGTCGTCGGGTGGTCGTCCGCGTGGAGGTGAGCGCCGATGAGGGTGGTGGGCAACCGGCGTAGCAGGTCGAGCGGATCGTCGAAAACGGCTTGCGCGCCGGCTTTTTCGAGTTCGCAGTCCGCGACTCCGCCACATCGCAGACCGATGAAGGGCACTCCGACGCGGGTGGCGGCTTCCCCGTCCCACACCGCGTCGCCGACGAAGACGGCCCGATCGGCAGCCACGCCGGCCCGCTTGAGCGCCACCTCGACGATCCCGGGGTCGGGCTTGGCCGTGTCGACGTCCTTCGATGATGTCGCTGCCGTGATGGCGTCGTCGCTGTCGAGAACCTTTCGGGTGATGGCGAGTTCGTCTTCCGGTGCGGAGCTGGCAAGCACCACCCGCGCCCCGTTCTCGGCGAGGTGGTGTAGCAGTTCGCGCGCGCCTGGCAGACGCACGATCAGGTCTGCGCCGTCCTTGTAGAGGTCGCTGTGACGGTCCTTGAGTCGTTGTTGCACAGCATCACTCGCGTCCCCTGACAGGTTGGCCACCAGGCTGCTGCCGTCCATCCCGATGCTGCGGTGTATGCGCCAGGAGGCGACGTCGATGTTCTCCTCGCGGAACGCACGCGCCCAGGCATGCACGTGCAGATAGTTCGTATCGACGAGTGTCCCGTCCACGTCGAACAGAACCGCGGTAGCTCTCGACATAGGCATGCGCCCGGTATACCCGCCTGCCTGCGGGTGAAACGGCCGAGGTCAGCTGCGGTAGCGCGCGAGTTGCTCGGTCAATTCCTGCGCATAGGCCAACTGACGGGTCAGTTTGACGCAGGCTTCTTGTGCGCGGGTGTGGCATTCGGCCAGATACTCGGCCGCCTCGGCGCGCTGGGCGGCGGAGGCCCCGGGGGAGTCGAGCGTGTCGAGAGCATCGAGCAGCTCGCGCATTTCGTCGAGGCTGAAGCCCGACGGTTTCATGCGGCGGATCGCCAGTAGCCGGTTGACGTCATCGGCGGTGTAGAGCCGGAAACCGCCGGCAGACCGTGCTGACGGGGTGACCAGCCCAACTTCGTCGTAGTGGCGGATCGTCTTGATGGACAGCTCGGTTCGGGCCGCGACCTCGCCGATCTGCAGATGATCCTGTTGGCTCAACGGTTCCCCCTGTGACGGTTCAGTGTGCCGCGGCCAGCTGACCGCTGAGCCGAGCATGACGCGCCGCGCTGTTCTCGTTCATCCCGACGATGCTGACGGTCTTGCCCTTGGCAGCGTATTTGGTGGTGATGGCGTCCAGGGTGGATACGGTCGACGCGTCCCACACGTGGGCGTCGCTCATGTCGATGATCACGTTGTCGGGGTCACCGGCGTAGTCGAACTGGTAGACCAGATCATTGCTGGAGGCGAAGAACAGCTCGCCGCGAACCGCGTACACGCGAGTGTCGTCGTCGGGGTGGTCGATGTCGACCACCTCGGTGAAGTGAGCAACGCGTCGCGCGAACAGCACCATGGCCGTCAACGTGCCGACAGCGACGCCATATGCCAGGTTGCTGGTCGCCACGGTGACCGCGACAGTGCCCAACATGACGGCGGTTTCGCTCTTGGGCATGCGCCGCAACGTTTTCGGGTTGATGCTGTGCCAGTCGAGGGTTCCGACGGACACCATGATCATCACGGCCACCAGTGCGGCCATGGGGATTTGGGCCACGATGTCGCCGAGGCCGACGACCAGTCCGAGCAGGAACAGGCCGGCCAGGAACGTCGAGATCCGGGTGCGGGCACCGCACGACTTCACGTTGATCATGGTCTGGCCGATCATGGCGCAGCCACCCATGCCGCCGAAGAATCCGGTCACGACGTTGGCCACCCCCTGGCCGAGTGCCTCACGGGACTTGTCGGAGTGGGTGTCGGTGATGTCGTCGACAAGCTTGGCCGTCATCAGCGATTCCAGCAGGCCCACGACCGCCATGGCCAGCGCGTACGGCGCGATCACTCCAAGGGTGTGCAGGGTGAACGGGACGTTGGGGATCAGCGGGGAAGGCAGGCTCGACGGCAGCTGCCCTTCATCCCCGACGTTGGGGATCGACCATCCGAATACGACCGTGGCAGCGGTGAGTACCACGATGGCCACCAGCGGAGCGGGGATCGCAGTGCTCAGTTTCGGCAACGCCACGATGACCGCGATGGCGACCGCGACCAGCGGGTAGACCAGCCACGGCACGCCGAGCAGGTGAGGCAGCTGGGCCAGGAAGATCAGGATCGCCAACGCGTTCACGAATCCGACCATCACGCTGCGCGGCACGAACCGCATCAGCTTGGCGACGCCGAGGCCGCCCAGGACCAACTGCAGCACACCCGCCAGGATGACCGTGGCGATCAGGTAGTCCAGGCCGTGGCTGCGTACCAGCGGGGCGATCACGAGTGCGACAGCTCCGGTCGCCGCGGAGATCATTGCCGGGCGCCCGCCGACGAGCGCGATCGTCACCGCCATCGTGAACGACGCGAACAGGCCGACCCGCGGATCCACGCCGGCGATAATCGAGAACGAGATCGCTTCAGGGATCAGGGCCAGCGCCACCACGAGACCGGCGAGCGCCTCGGTGCGTAGCCGGCGTGGCGAACGCAGCGCGGCAAGCACCGATTGCTGTTCGTGCGGTGTCGCCGCATCGGTCGACAGTTTCAACGCAACTCCGTTTCGGCGCCGTTCAGCGCGGCGAGGGCACATGTGGGCACAGTCGATACACGCGTCGTTGCGTGAAAAGTATTGCCAGAACATGGAATCGGTCGCCATCGCAGGCTGGCGAGTCGGGGCGTGCAGGCCGCCATGCTCGGCTTCGTTGGGCAACTCTACCCCGAGGGGAGGGTTGCGTTCCAAATCGACAAGCGCGGATGTGCGCGACGCCACAACCGCAGCGGTCAGTCCTCGAGTCCGTATTCGTCGAACCAGTAGGCGAGTTTGCCGCGGCGGCTCACCGCGCGCAGGCGGGCCTCGGCCGCGGTGCGCGTCTTGCTTGTCGTGACGATGAGCAGCTCGTCGCCGACGGCGAGGCGGGTGTCCGGCAGCGGAACGAAGGTGCGGCCGTTGCGGATGATCAGCGTGATGACCGCCGGATCGGGAAGCCGCAGTTCCAGGATCGTGACGTTGTGCAGCCGGGAATGGGGCTGAACGGTCGTGGTCAGCAGCTCGGCGTCGAGGACGTCCAGTGGGGCGGCTTCGACCTGGATCTCGCGGGTGACGTCGCGGGTGGCCAACCGCAGCGCGTTGGCGACGAACCGGATGCTGGGTGCCTGCACCAGGGTGAAGATGACCACGAGGACGAACACGATGTTGAGCAACCGGTAGCTGTCGGGCACCCCGGCGACGATCGGGAACGTGGCCAGAACGATCGGCACCGCACCGCGGAGCCCGGCCCAGGACAGAAAAAGCTGTTCGCGCAACGAGATCCGGAACCCGGTCAGCGACAGCACCACCGACACCGGCCGGGCGATCAACAGCAGCACCAGCCCGATGGCGATCGCCGGGATGATGTCACTGGCCAGGTCGTGTGGGTTCACCAGCAACCCGAGCAGGACGAACAGCCCGATCTGGGCCAGCCAGCCCACCCCCTCGGCAAAGGAGCGGGTGGCCGACTTGTGCGGCAGGCCGGAGTTCGCCAGTACCACTGCGGACAAGTACGCGGCGATGAAACCGCTCGCATGGGCACTACCGGCGGCGGCGAATGCGATGAAACCCAGCCCGAAGGTGGCTATGGGATACAGACCCGAGGCCGGCAGCGCGATGCGGCGTAGGGCAAATGCACCGGCGAACCCGACGGCCAGGCCCAGCAGGGCGCCGGTGACCAGCTCGTAGACCAGGTCGGTGATGGCGCCTCCGGGGTGGAACACGAACGGCACCACGCTGAACGTGAGCACGAGGATGACGGCAGGCGCGTCGTTGAAACCCGATTCCGCCTCCAGTAGGCCGGCCAGCCGACGGGGCAGCGGCAGGATCCTCAGTACCGAGAACACCGCGGCCGCGTCCGTGGAGGAGACGATGGCGCCGAGCAGAAGTGCAAGTTGCCAGTCCATGCCCAGCAGGAGGTGCGCACCGACGGCGGTGACGGCGGTGCTGACCACCACACCCAGGGTGGCCAGCGCCGAGGCAGGCGCCAGCACCCCGCGGATATCGGAGAACCGTGTGGTCAGACCGCCTTCCACCAGCACGATCGCCAGCGCCGCGGTGCACACGTTGCGGGCCAGTTCGACATTGTCGAAGTCCAGCCCGATCCCGTCGACCCCGAGCACCATGCCGACCAGCAGGAAGAACAACAGGCTGGGGAACCCGATCCGGCTCGCCACGCGGGTGCCGATGATGCTCGCCAGCAGCACGATGCCGCCGGTGAGCAAGGTCAGGTACAGCTGGTGCAGGCTCATCGGGAATCAGTTAATCAGGACGAAGGGCCGCGAGTGTGCGGTGCGAATAGGCGAAAATGACTGAGTGGCGGAACGGAATATGCGCGTAGTGGTTGCCGGTGCGGGCAATGTCGGTCGTTCCGTTGCGTCCGAGTTGCTTGACAACGGCCACAAGGTGTTGCTGATCGAGCGGCTGTACCGCCGATACGAGCCGAGCACGGTGCCGGGCGCCGACTGGTTGCTGGCGGACGCTTGCGAACTGTCCGCCATGGAGGAGGCCGGGATCGAAACCGGCGACGTGCTGATCGCAGCGACGGGTGACGACAAGTCCAACCTCGTGGTCGGGTTGCTGGCCAAGTCGGAGTTCGGAGTGCCGCGGGTGGTGGCGCGCATCAACGACATCCGCAACCAGTGGTTGTTCGGTCAGGAGTGGGGCATCGATGTCGCGGTGTCGACACCCGGTTCCTTGGTGGCCGGCATCGAGGGCGCCATCGACGTCGGGCACATGGTGCGTTTGATGACGCTACGTGGGGGTCGGGTGGAGCTGACCAAACTGACCTTGCCGGAAGACAACCCGGTGGTCGGTCAGCGGGTGGACCGGCTGGATCTTCCCGTGGACACGGCGCTTGTCACCGTCGTCCGGGGCAAAGAGGTGCGGTTTCCCAAGCCCGACGACGTGCTCGAAGCCGGCGACGAGTTGCTGTTCACCGCCAATCGCACCTCGGAGAATTCGCTGCTGGCCGCCATCCACGGCGGGGAGTTCTTGCGGGAAGTGGTTTCCGACGACCCGTGACGCGTGCCGATCTCGCGGAGGCGGCCGCTGGGTTGGGCGGCTTGTGGTGGGGGTTCGGTGATGGTGATGCCGCCCTGGTGGTGCGCCCGGTGGTGATAGGGGCAGACCAGCACCAGGTTGTCCAGGTCGGTGCGGCCGCCGTCTTCCCAATGCCCGATGTGGTGGGCGCGGGTGGCGCCGCAGCCGGGCACCACACAGCAGCGGTCTCGGTGCTCCAATGCCCGACGCAGCCGGCGGCTGATGGTGAGAGTGGCGGACCGACGCTGATGGGTTGGCCCTGGCGTTCAAGCCACACCTCACAGGTGGCATCGCACAACACGTATCGGCGTTGCTCATCGGTCAGCGGCGAAAGAAGACTCCTCCGAAGACATACCACCATCATCCCAAAGCGGTACGACAAGTTCCGGACCTCGCGCAACCCGGCGGCGGGGAAGCCCGTTGAACGAAGCTTTAGGCTCGTGCGCATGGAGGCCGAAGAAGCCGAGGGGACCGGAGCGCCGGAACGTCGGCTGGTGATCAGGGTCAACTCGAACGCCAAGATGTCGCGCGGCAAGGCCGCGGCGCATGCCGTGCATGCCGCGCTCAAGCTTTATGGCATCGAGTACGAGCACCCGGTCGTCGTGATCGGTGGCAAGCCCGACGAGATCCTGGCGCAGACAGTGCATGTCCGTGACGCCGGACGCACAGAGTTGGAGCCCGGTACGTTGACCGCGGGGGCGAGTTGGGAATACAAGCAGCGCGCCGAACCTGACGTGCCAGAGTAGGTCTATCTTGTTGCGGCCGTGCGTTCTTCCGCCAAGTGACGAAGTTCCCGCACACCTCAAGCGTCCCGAGCTGGGTGCCGAACGCGCGCGTCTCGGTCGCCGGCGTACGGGGGAACCCAGGCGGTAGGACGGGGAATCCACCGCGGCACGTTCCGCCGGAACTCGTGGTACTCGGTGCCGAAACGCCGGCGGAGGTGAGGTTCCTCGAAGACCGGGATGGCGATCAGGGTCAGGGTGTAGAACAGCACAAACCAGCCGAACAACCAGGGTGAGGCCATGGCGACGGCGGTGCCGAGCTGAATGCAGAACACTGCGGTCATCATCGGATTACGGACGTGCCGGTACGGGCCCTCCGCCACCAGGTTGACCGGAGATCCGATGGCCAGGGCGCCTCTGCCGATGCGGTCGAACAGGATCACCGTCCACACCAGGAACCACAGGCCGAACGCGATCAGTGCTGCGCTCGGGGTCTCATGCAAGGCGAATTGGTGAGTTTGTCGTACCAGCGCATCGCCCAGCGGGCATCGGCCAGAGCAGTATGGCGTTGGGCTTCACTCGGCGGTTTCACGCCGCATTGCCTTGACAGCGTTGTGAAATCAGGATCGGGCTGCAGCCCCTTCGATTCCACAGCGGCTTTCGCAAGTGCGATCACGTCCACAGGCCTGGTTTGCCATTGCGGTTCGAGGCCGTGACGACCCAGCATCCCGGCCAGGCACTCGGTGTCGAATCTCGGCACCACCCCTACTATCGTCGCGTCCGCCGTCCACTTTTCGACCAGCATCGCTGCCTCATCCGCACGATAGACACGCGGATAATGTCTGGGGCCGAGCCGAACTTGCGGGTGGCGTCTGTGAAATCCACTGATTTTCAAGCCGACAGGGTCTGCATGTGGCAGGTCCAGATCGTCGACGTCCACGCACAGCAACAGGCGCGTTGACACATCTCCCTCGCGACGGATGATGGCAATCTCCCATGGGCGCCGAAGCCTGTGCAGTCCCGTGGTTTCCGTGTCGAGAAACGCCAATGGGTGCTCTGCGTAGGACGATTCGGTCACCATGTCGAGAACGTCGAGGTCGACGCCAGGTAGTCGAGTTTGCGCCGGACCCCGGTGAGTTCACGGCCGATGCTGCGCAGCGCGGTGCGGTCCTGCGGGGAGAGGGCCGAGAGTTCGATGTGTTCGTCGCCGACGGAGGCGGAGCTGGCAGGGTCCCAGCGCGCCGCTCGCACCCGCCATCGGATGCTGGACCCGATGGCGTGGCATTTCGCCAGCACTCGGGCGTCATCGGGGTCGAGGTAGCGGGTGCCCGCGGCCGCGCCGATCCGCTCGGTGGTGAGCAGCGCGTCGGACCCACAACTGAGTGCGGCCCAGCGGGCGATCCGAACCACCGGGTCGACGGCGGCGTGCTTGATGTCGACGCGGGCATCGCCGGAAGTCAGGGCCCGTAGCCGGGACGGAATGTAGGCGCGCGCGTACGTGGCGTCCTGCAGCATCGCAGCCAGTGCCCGTGGCTGGGCCCGCGCGGCGATACCGGCCTGATCGCGTAGGTCGGGTCCGCCCCCGACGGGGAGCGCGTCAGCCAGCAGGCCGACCATCACCACGCCCCGATCGTTCGCCGGGTCCGCAGCCCACTTACCAATGCCGACCGCCCACTCCTGGGCCGTCCGGTTGAACCGCACGCGGGAGGCGACCGCGCCGTTGTCATCGGCCCGGAAACCGCAGCAGGCCAGCAGTTCGTGGACGTGCGCTGCCTGGGCCAGGGCCGACTCCGAGGTGACGTCGACGCCGCGTACGGCCAGGGTTTCCAGGTCGGATCCGGGCAGTGCGTCGCCACGGCCGACGCTGCCCGAGGCATACCAGTGGATGCCAGGCGCCACCAGGCGCGCCGCGGTCGACACCGCGGCGCGGACGACCGCCGACCATGCCTCCGCCAACGACGCGGCTCCGGTCCGGGTGTCGATCACCGTATGCACCGCGTCGTGGGCTGCCGCGGTCGCGGTCACCAGATCGCTCTCGCTGGCCGCCGACGCAATGCGCCGGTGAGCATCGTCCAATGCAGCCACAGCCATGTCGGCGATTGTGACAGCAGATGGCTTCGGTGAGGATTCGGCAACCCAATGCTTACCGCCGGCTACATGAACGAAACATGCGGGTGACAGCTCGGACACGCCGACACGCTTATCTATCAAGTGACAGTTAAGGAGCTGGCGGCATCGCCCCGAGCCTGAGAGAAACGCCTATGACCAGCAGCGCTACCGAGAGCCAGCACGACGTGGCCGACCGTTTTGGTGACCACGACGACCTGGCGGAGTTCGGCTATGACCAGCAGTTGCACCGTCGGCTCGGCAAGTTCGAATCATTCGCCGCCGGTTTCTCGTTCGTGTCCATTCTGACCACGATCTTCCAGCTGTTCGGTCTTGGGTTCGGCTTCGGCGGCCCCGCTTTCTTCTGGACCTGGCCCGCGGTGTTCCTCGGCCAATTCCTGGTGGCGCTCTGCTTCGCCGAATTGGCGGCGCGCTATCCGATCTCGGGGGCCATCTATCAATGGTCCCGCCGGATGGGCGGAGAGGTGGTCGGCTGGTTCGGCGGCTGGTTCATGATCTTGGCCCAGATCGTCACGGCCTCGGCCGCGGCGATCGCCCTGCAGGTGGTGCTGCCGTCGATCTGGTCCGGATTCCAGGTGATCGGGGACGATCCGGCGCTGACCTCGTCGAGTGGGGCGGCCAATGCGGTACTGCTCGGCACCGTCCTGCTGGTGCTCACCACCACGATCAATTGTCTTGGCGTCAAATGGATGTCACGGGTCAACAGCGCCGGCGTGATCTGTGAGATCGTCGGTGTCATCGCCGTCATCGGTGTGTTCTTCACCCACGCCCAGCGCGGTCCCCAGGTGGTGTTCGACACCGGCCACGCCGGTGGTCAACCCGGTTATGTCTGGGCTTGGATCATGTCAGGTCTGATGGCCGCCTACGTCATGGTCGGATTCGGTTCGGCCGGTGAGCTCGCCGAGGAGACCCGCAATCCGCGGCGCGTCGCGCCCCGCACCATCCGCCTGGCGCTCTCGGTCTCCGCACTCGGCGGCGGGCTGATGATCCTGGGTGCCCTGATGGCGGCCCCGAGCCTTACAGATGGACGCCTGGCCACCGAGGGCCTGCCGTACGTACTCGACACCGTCTTGTCCTCGCCGTGGGGCACGGTGCTGCTGGTCGACGTCTCGATCGCGATCACCATCTGCACCTTGGCAATCCAGACCGCCGCGTCCCGGCTGATGTTCTCGATGGCCCGCGACGGGCGGCTGCCGGCCTCGTCGGTCTTGTCTCGGGTCAACTCTCACACCGGAACCCCGATCTGGCCTTCGGTACTGATCGGCCTGCTGTGCATCGGAGTGCTTCTCGTCAACGTCGGCAACTCGGCCATCTTCGCCACCTTGGCCAGCGTCTGCATCATCCTGATCTATCTGGCCTACCTCCTGGTCACCGCGCCGCTGCTGTACCGCCGGCTCAAAGGCTGGCCCACTCAACGCAACCAGGTCGACGCCGAAGGCTTGCCGCTGTTCTCACTCGGCAAGTTCGGCATCGCGATCAACGTCCTGGCCGTCCTCTACGGTGCCGTGATGATCGTCAACCTCGGCTGGCCGCGGGCCGAGATCTTCAACCCCACAGGTGAATTGCCCATCCTGCAGTGGGCCGGACCGCTGAGCATCGCTGCCGCCGTCGTGCTCGGCGCACTGTGCTTCCCCCGCGGCAAGACCCATCCCAACCCCGTCACGATCGGAGCCTGAGCATGACCACCGCGACAACTGCCGGCGCCCGCGACCACGCCCGGGCCCAGGCCACCGCGTTCACCGACTCGATGCCGGTCGTACCTGCATCAGCTTGGCCGACCCCGCCGCAAGGCATTGCGCCCGAGCGGTTGACGTGGGCCGAGACGGTTCCCGGCGGCCGCTACACCAGCAAGGTACTGGCCCGCGGCACCCGGCTGCGCCTGCGGGATCTGGACGGCTCCGCGTGTGCCCACCTGTTGCTCTGGCGGGCCGACGCCTCCTGGGAGCGGCTCAATGTCGCCGACACGGTGAAAGTCCCCTGGCAGGCGTATCTCTCGACCGGGCACCCACTGCTCAGCGACCAGGGCCGGGTGCTGGCCACCCTGGTATCGGACACCTCGAGGCATCACGACGCCCTGTGTGGCACTACCACCCTGGCCGGAAACACCGCCAAATACGGTGCGGGCGAGCCGGAATCGTCGAGTCCCGCAGGCCGCGAACTGCTTGCGCTCGCCGCGTTGAAGAACGGACTGACCCGACGTGACGTGGCGCCGAGCCTGTCGTTCTTCCACGGCGTGCGGGTGGAAGCAGACGGCACGTTGGTCTCCACCGGATCGGCCGGTGCCGGCACCATCGTCGAACTGGTCACCCATCTGCCGCTGATCGTGGCGGTCGCCAATACCGCCCACCCACTCGACCCGGCACCACAGTTCGCCGTCGGCCCGCTCGAGGTCCTGGCCTGGTCGGCGCCCGGCGACCTGGCCGAGATCGGCGCCACGGTCAATGAGCGGGACCCCGAATACCAACGTGCCTACCTGAATTCCGAAGATGTCTGGAGTGCCCGATGACGACCATCACCGCTACCCACACCGTTGTCGATGAAATCGTCGCGCCCCGCGCCCCGTGGTCGAAGGTCGTACCTGCCGGGGACGTGCTCACCATCGTCGACCTGCACGGCAACCAGGCCGTGGACACCCTGTTCTACGGCGCGAACGACCACACCGTGCGCTACAGCGCCCCGGCCACGATCGCGGCGCAGGGCAACATCTTCCTGACCACCGGATCGGTGCTGCGCGACAGTGACGGTGCGCCGATGTTGACCATCGTCGACGACGAGGTCGGCAACCACGACACCCTCGGTGGGGCCTGCTCGCAGGAATCGAACACCTTGCGGTACGGACACCACACCAAACACCAGCACGCCTGCGTCGAGAACTTCATCGGCGAGGGCGCCCGCTGGGGGCTGACCAAAGCCGACATCGTCAGCAACATCAACTTCTTCATGAACGTGCCGGTGGATCCCGATGGCGCGCTGGGCATCGTCGACGGCCTGTCGGCTCCGGGCAAGACAGTGTCGCTGCGCGCCGAGATCGACACTCTGGTGCTGGTGTCGAACTGCCCGCAGATCAACAACCCCTGCAACGGTTTCGACCCCACGGCGGTGCGAATGATCGTGACCCGCCCATGACCAGCTTGGAGATCGTTCGGCCCGGCATGGCCACCACCGTGCAGGACTGGCCGGGACGGACCGGTTACTGGCAGATCGGGGTGCCCCCGTCTGGGCCGATGGACGACGTGTCCTTCCGGCTGGCCAACCTCGCGGTCGGCAATCCGGAGGGCGCGCCCGGGCTGGAGGCCACCATGGGTGGGCCGGCGCTGCGGTTCGACACCGACACCTGGGTGTGTGTCACCGGTGCGCCCGCGCCGGTGACCGTCGACGGTACACGAGTCCCGCAGTGGGTGCCGATCCTCGTGGAGGCCGGCCAGCTCCTGGATGTCGGGATGATCGAGGGGCCAGGGCTCCGGATGTACATCGCGATGGCGGGCGGGCTGCTGGCCGACGAATACCTGGACAGCGCATCGACATTCACCCTCGGCCGGTTCGGCGGACACGAGGGTCGGGCACTGGCCGTGGGGGACAAGCTGGAAACCCTGGACGCGGTGACCGGTGCACCACGACGGATCCTGTTCGAAGAACAGCCGGCCATCAGCAACCATTGGTGCATCGCGGTGACCGTGGGCCCGCACTCCGCGCCGGAGTTCTTCACCCGCAACGACATCGACACGCTTCTCAACCACGACTACGAGGTGCACTTCAACTCCGACCGCACCGGGGTCCGGTTGATCGGGCCGAAGCCGGAATGGGCCCGGCCCGATGGCGGGGAGGCCGGGCTGCACCCGTCGAACATCCACGACAATGCCTATTCCGTGGGTTCGCTCGACTTCACCGGGGACACCCCGATCCTGCTCGGCCCGGATGGACCGAGTCTCGGCGGTTTCGTCTGCCCGGTCACCGTCACCGCCGCCGACCGCTGGAAACTGGGGCAACTCGCCCCCGGCGCCACGGTCCGGTTCGTCCCGGTGAAGGCTTCGGCGGCACCCGCACCAGCGACCGTCGGCCCGGCGCGACGCGCCGCCATTGCGGCGGTGTTCTCCGCCGGCGGCGACGAGGACAACGGAATCATCGCCGGCACAACCTCATCGGACGGCACCACTGCCGTCACCTACCGCCGGATCGGCGACGACAACGTTCTGGTCGAGTACGGGGACATGAGACTGGACCTGGCGTTACGTGCCCGCGCGCATGCGCTGCACCACGCCTTGGAGCAGCACCGGCCGGACGGACTCATCGACCTCACGCCAGGGATCCGTTCGTTGCAGGTCAAGGTGGACCCGGCCCGTCTTCCGCAGTCGAAGCTGGTCCCGTTGCTCGCCGAGCTCGAGGCCTCGCTTCCTGCCGCCCAGGAGTTGGTGGTGCCCAGCCGCACCGTGCGGTTGCCACTGAGCTGGGATGACCCGTCGACGCGAGAGGCGATCGAGCGCTACATGCATGGCGTGCGCGCCGACGCGCCATGGTGCCCCTGGAACATCGAGTTCATCCGCAGAATGAACGGTCTGGACTCGGTCGAGGATGTGCACCGGATCGTCTATGACGCTGAGTATCTGGTGCTCGGTCTCGGCGATGTGTACCTGGGCGCCCCGGTCGCGACACCGCTGGATCCGCGGCATCGCCTCGTCACCACGAAATACAACCCGGCGCGCACCTGGACACCGGAGAACGCGGTCGGCATCGGCGGGGCATACCTGTGCATCTACGGGATGGAGGGGCCGGGCGGATATCAGTTCGTCGGCCGCACCACACAGATCTGGAACCACCGGCACCCGCTGGTCGCGCAGGGATTCGATCCTGAACATCCCTGGCTGCTCCGGTTTTTCGACCGCATCCGGTGGTATCCGGTGTCCGCCGAGGAACTGCTGGACCTGAGGGCCGACATGGCTGCCGGGCGAGGCCGGGTCGATATCGCGGACGGAACTTTCTCACTGGCTGAACACGAGCAGTTCCTGACCGCCAACGCCGACGACATCGCCGCGACCCGCACGGCGATGGAGGTGGCGCGCTCTGAGGAGCGTGAGCGTTGGTCGGCGGCAGGAGAATTCGCCCGAAAGGAGTCCGCGTGACGCGCATTGCCGAGATCTACCGCACGATCGCCGAAGCCGGTCGCGACGAGGTATTCATCCACCTGCGCCCACAGGAACAGGTCGAGGCCGATCACCGTGCGGCGGTGGCCGGCGACGGGCCGCTGGCCGGCCTGGTGCTCGCCGTCAAGGACAACGTCGACGTCGCCGGGATACCGACCACTGCGGCATGCCCAGAATTCAGTTATATTCCCGATGCCGACGCACCGGCGGTGTCCGCTCTCAAGGCCGCCGGTGCTGTCGTCATCGGGAAGACCAACCTCGACCAGTTCGCCACCGGACTGGTAGGGACCCGCAGTCCCTATGGCGCGGTGCGAGATTCCCGCCGTCCCGACTACATCTCGGGCGGCTCGAGTTCAGGGTCCGCGGTGGCTGTCGCGCTCGGCTTCGCCGATATCGCTATCGGTACCGACACCGCCGGGTCCGGCCGCGTGCCGGCCGGACTGCAGGGCATCGTCGGAATCAAGGCCACAGTCGGCCTCGTCTCCACCGAGGGTGTCGTTCCGGCATGTGCGAGCTATGACTGTGTGACGATCTTCGCCGCTGACCTGGCCACTGCCCAGTCGGCGATGGCCGTCATGAGTGCCGGCGCGCCACAACGGGAATGGCGTTCCGATGTTCGTCTCGCCGCGCCGGTGACGCCGAGAATCGCAGTACCGGACACATTGGCCGGGCTCGACACCCATTGGCAGGCCGCGTTCGACGCTGCCGTGCGCCAGGCAAAGGCCGTCGGATTCGACGTCGTACCGGTTCCGATGGATGACTTCTTCGCCGCGGCCGACCTGCTTTACAACGGTGCGTTGGTTTCCGAAAGGTGGGATGCGGTAGGGGAGTTCGTCAGCGCCGCAGGTACTGAGGCGAAGCTGGATCCGACCGTGGCGGCCATCATCACCGCGGCCGCGTCACATTCGGCGGCAGACCTGTTGCGTGACCGGCGGCGCGTCGAGGCGCTACGTACCAAAGCGCTCGCTCGGCTCGACGGCTGTCATGCGCTCATGGTGCCGACGGCTCCCGAGCATCCGCTCATCGAGGAGGTCGCGGCCGACCCGGTCGCGGTGAACTCCCGGATGGGCCGGTATACCAACTTCTGCAACCTCTTCGACATGTGCGCCATTGCCGTGCCCGCGGGGATTGTGTCCGACGGCGCGCAGTTCGGAATCACCCTGCTGGCACCGGGATTTCACGATGGCGTCATCGCCGATCTGGCGAGTCGCTTTCTCGACGTCCCGTCGGTCGGCACCTGGCCCGAGTCGGGTGGTGCGCCGGTGACCGAACTCGCGGTGTTCGGTGCACATCTGCGCGGTCAGCCGCTGGAGCATCAGCTCACCGGACGTGGTGCGCGATGGGCCGGTCCGATCACCACCGCGCCCCACTACCGGCTGTACGCCCTCGAGACGGTTCCGCCCAAGCCGGGCCTGACCCGCGTGGACGAGGGAGGGGCCCCGATTGTGGGCGAGCGCTGGCTGTTGTCCCCGGCCGCACTAGGCGAGTTCCTGGCCGAGCTACCCGCGCCGATGATGCTGGGAAAAGTGGAACTCGACGACGGCCGCTGGATCACCGGATTCGGTTGTGACCACACCGCGCCCGGACAAGGCCGCGACATCACCGAGTACCGGGGTTGGTTGGCCGCGATGGCATGAGTTGAGCATTCGTTGGAGTCAGCCTCCGGGCACGATCAACGACACCATGGTCTCCAATTGCCGGGCCATCTGCCGGTAACTCATCGCGCCGGTTTGTGCCTGCAGCAGTGCGCCCCAAAACACCGCCTCCAGGGTGGCGAGCACCTCCGGCCAGGCCCCGGCACCCAACGCAGTCGAAATCCGGCGGTTGACCTCGGCGGCGATCCGGGAGCGGACGTCCTCGACGACTGCGTCGTCGGTGCTCATCAGTGCCTGAGTGCAGGCTCGGGCCAGTCGCGGCTCATCGGCCATCAGCAGCGTGAGCGCGGTGAGCTGCTCGGTGACCCGGCTGGTCGTACTGGCCGCGGGATCGATGGCCAGGGGCAGCTGTATCACGCGGTCCAGGTACAGCTCGGCGAATACCACCTCGATGGACGGGAAATGCGCGTAGAGCGCTGCGGGCGCCATCTTGGCGCGCGCGGCCAGCGCCGGCACCGAGACGACGTTGTGCGCATCGAGAAGTTGCGTGGCCGCCCCGAAGACGCGGCGCTGCGTGCGCATGCGCTGAGCCTGGGCGTCGTGTAGGCGAGTGACCGTAGCCACCACTGGCCTGGACATGTGTCCAAAATAGTGGCGTAGGTCGCGATTGGCAATCGTCCAGTGAAATTGCCTGTATAAACCCGTTCTCTGCCGTGAAGTCGGTGCGGTTTGGCTGGCGGCGGGTGCGCAGGTGCGACGATCGAGTCGATAAACCGGACAGGTGTCCAGTACGATCTGGATAGATTTGAAAGGGGAGGCTCATGGCTTACGTGATCACGCAGAACTGCTGCAAGGACGCCAGCTGTGTTCCGGTGTGCCCGGTGGATTGCATCCGCCCGGCCGAGGGTGGGCTGGAATCGGCGTCGGCCGAGATGCTCTACATCGATCCGGAATCCTGCATCGACTGCGGAGCCTGCTTCGAGGAGTGCCCGGTCGGTGCGATCCACTACGAAGAGGACCTACCCGGCGACCTACAGCGGTTCAAGGAACTCAATGCGACCTATTTCGAGCGCCATCCGCTTGAGCCGGCGTCCATCCCGGCGGCCGCCTCCCGCGCGCGCGTCGAACCGGGATCCCTGCGGGTCGCGATCGTCGGATCCGGGCCGGCGGCGTGCTATGCCGCCGCCGAGCTCATCGATGTCGACGGGGTGGAGATCAACCTGTTCGAGCGGCTGCCGACGCCGTTCGGATTGATCCGGGCCGGGGTGGCGCCCGATCACCAGCACACCAAATCGGTCGTCGACATTTTCGAGAGGGCGTTCACCAATCCGCGGTTCGCCAGCCATTTCAACGTCGAGGTCGGCCGCACCATCAACCACGATGAGCTTTTGGCCCATCATCACGCGGTGATCTACGCGGTGGGTGCGGCCACCAGCCGGCGCCTGGGAATCGAGGGCGAAGACCTCACGGGGCACCACGCCGCAGCCGAGTTCGTCGGCTGGTACAACGGTCACCCCGACCACGCCGCGCATCAGTTCGACCTGTCCGGCGAGCGGGCGGTCATCGTCGGCAATGGCAATGTCGCCCTCGATGTGGCCCGGGTGCTGTTGATGGACCGCGCCACGCTGGCTGCCACCGATATCGCTCAGCACACCCTGGATGCGTTGGCCGACAGTGCAATCCGGGAGGTGGTGATCCTGGCCCGCCGCGATATCGGGCACGCCGCGTTCTCGGCGGGGGAGTTCCTGGCCCTCGGGCACCTCGACGGGGTCGACGTGGTCGTCGACCCTGCGGATCTTCCTGCCGATGACGAGCACGACGACGTCGAAACCTCGTTCAAGCTCGCCATCGCCCGTGAATACGCGCAGCGCAGCCCGACTCCCGGATACAAGCGCGTGGTGTTCCGCTTCGGCACTACCCCGGTCGCTTTCCACGGAACCGGCCGGGCCGAAGGGCTCGAGATCAGCAGCGACGTCCGCGGTACCGAAGTGATCGCGACGTCTCTGATCCTGCGGTCCATCGGCTATCGAGGCCTACCTGTCTCAGGGTTGCCCTACGACGAGGACACCGGGACCGTGCCCAACGACTCGGGCCGGGTCGTGCCCGGTACCTACGTGACCGGTTGGATCAAACGCGGACCGCGTGGGGTGATCGGCACGAACCGGTTGTGTGCCGAGCAGACAGTGGCCCAGTTGTGGGCGGATTTCGACGCCGGCCTGTTGGCTCGTGACGTCGACGGCCGGGAGTCGCTCGATGCGCTGTTGGCCAGTCGGGGAGCCGAGCCCGTCGGCTGGCCGGGGTGGCGTGCGATCGACGCCGCCGAGCGTGACCGCGGCGTGCAGGCGGCGCGGCCTCGGGTGAAGTTCGTGTCGATCGAGGAGATGCTCAGCGCGGGCCGGCGCGGCTGACTTCGGCTTCGAGGTCCGGCTCGGGATCCCGCGAGGTCTGGGTCGCCAGAATCGATCCGGCGAGGATCAGCGCCAGCCCGGCGACGTTGTACACGGTCAGCGGTTCACCGAGCACAACGACCCCGGCGGCCAGGGCAACGGCCGGGTTGACGTAGGTGAACACCAGCGCCCGCGCGCCCCCGACTTCGCGGATCAGCGCGAAGAACACCACGAAGGCCAGCGCGGTGCAGATCACGGCCAGTGCTGTGAGCGCGAGCAGTACGTTCCGCGAAGGCATCTGGTCCGGCCAGGTCAGCAACGCCGGTGCGGTGTAGATCAGCGCCGCCAGCGACAGACACGCAGCGGTCAGCGGAAGGGTGGGCACCTCACCCAGATAGCGGGCGGCGATCAGCGGTGCGATGGCGTAACAGGTTGCCACCAGCAGCACTTCGGCGATCGGCCAGCCATGCCCTCCAGTGAGCCCGGGCCCGGCCAGCACGGCCACGCCGGACAGGCCGATCCCCAGTCCGGTGATCCGCTTGGCGCTCAACCGTTCTCCACCGGTGAGCCGGTCGAGAACGGCGGCGATGATCGGGGCGGTGGCGATCAGCAGGCCGGTCAACGAGCTGCTCAGGCGCCGCTCGGCATCCGTGAGCAGGAACCACGCCGCGATGATCTCGAAGAACGCGAACGCCAGCACGGGCCGCCAGTGCCGCAACACCGGCGCCCACGCCGCGCGGGACATCACCAGCGGCAGCAGCACGGCTGCGCCGACCGCCGTGCGGGCCAGCACCAGCACGGGCACCGAGACGCCTTCGACGGCAATCTTGATCAGCAGGTACGGGATGCCCCAGATGATGCTCATGGCGCCCAGCAGCAGCCAGCCCCGCACACTCACCCGATCCAGACTACGGATCGCGCGACACCGGTGTCCCGAACCGCCTTATGGCGCGGTCAGATCGAGGGCGATGTCGACGAGCATGTCCTCCTGGCCACCGACCATGCCGCGGCGACCGGCCTCTTCGAGCAGCGTGCGTGCGTCGAGGCCGTAGAGCTCGGCTGCGGCCTCGGCGTGGCGCAGAAAGCTCGAGTACACCCCGGCGTATCCGAGGGTGAGCGTTTCGCGGTCCACCCGGACCGGCCGGTCCTGCAAGGGGCGCACGATGTCGTCGGCAGCGTCTTCCAGAGCATGCAGGTCGCAGCCGGGACTCCAGCCCAGTTTGTCGGCGGCCGCGACGAACACCTCAAGCGGTGCGTTGCCGGCTCCGGCGCCCATGCCCGTCAGCGACGCGTCCACCCGGTTGGCTCCGTGCTCGACCGCGACGATCGAATTGGCCACGCCCAGCGACAGATTGTGGTGGGCGTGAATGCCGATCTCGGTGGCGGGGGAGAGGACCTCGCGGAGCGCGTCGACCCGGTCGGCGACGTCACGCATGGTCATGGCGCCACCGGAGTCGACGACGTAAACACATGTGGCTCCGTAGCTTTCCATGAGTTCGGCCTGACCGGCGAGCTTCGCCGGCGTGGCCATGTGGCTCATCATCAGGAAGCCGACGGTGTCCATACCGAGATCCCGTGCGGCGGCGATGTGCTGGGCCGAGATGTCGGCTTCAGTGCAGTGGGTGGCCACGCGCACCACGGAGGCGCCGGCGCGGTGGGCGTCCTTGAGGTTGTGCACGCTGCCGATGCCGGGCAACAGCAGCGTCGCGACCCGCGCGTTGCGTACGACCGCGGCGACCGCTTCGATCCACTCCAGGTCGGTGTGCGCCCCGAATCCATAGATGCAGCTCGATCCTCCGAGACCGTCGCCGTGGGCGACCTCGATGGAATCGACGCCGGCGGCGTCAAGTGCCGCGGCGATGGTGGTCACCTGGTCGAGGCTGTATTGGTGACGCACTGCGTGCATGCCGTCACGCAGGGTGACGTCGCTGACGTACAAGTCGTGAATCATGATCGTGTGATGGCGCTTTCGGAGGCGGCGATGCGTTCGGCGGTTGCTTTGGCTGCCGAGGTCATGATGTCGAGATTGCCTGCATAGGCGGGCAGGTAATGCGCGGCGCCGGTGACTTCGAGCATCACGGTCACCCGGGTCCCGCTGAACTTTCCGGTCTCCGGGATGTACAGAGGCCGTGCGGCACTGAATGTCTCGAACTGGACCCGTTGTTTAAGCCGGTAACCGGGCACGTAGCTGCTGACCCTGTCGGCCATGGTCGCGACGGCGTTCTCGATGGCGTGCCGATCGGCGTCACCGTCGACGAGGCAGTACACCGTGTTGCGCATCAGGACCGGCGGGTCGGCCGGGTTGAGGATCATCACCGCCTTGCTCCGCCGTGCGCCGCCGACGATGTGCAGTGCCGCAGACGTGGTTTCGGTGAACTCGTCGATGTTGGCGCGAGTTCCGGGGCCCGCCGACCGCGACGAGATGGACGAGATGATCTCGGCGTAGGACACGATGCCTGATTGCGCGACGGCAGCCACGATCGGCACAGTGGCCTGCCCGCCGCAGGTCACCATGTTGAGGTTGGGCGCGTCGAGGTGCTCCTCGATGTTCACCACCGGCACGCAATAGGGGCCGACGGCGGCCGGGGTGAGATCGATCATCCGGACGCCGTGATCGCCCAGCCGGGCCCAGTTGTCGCGGTGAGCGGCTGCTGAGGTGGCGTCGAAAACCAGTTTGACGCCAGCGAATTCGGGCATGGCGAGCAGTCCGTCGACGCCGTCGGCTGTGGTGGGCACCCCGAGTCGGGTGGCGCGCGCCAGACCGTCGGACTGCGGGTCGATGCCGGCCATGGCGGCGACGGCCAGCGGCCCGTCGCCGCGCAGGATCTTGATCATCAGGTCCGTGCCGATGTTGCCCGAGCCGACGATCGCGACCGGATAGCGGCTCATCGACTGTTTCGGTTGTTGACCAGCCGACGGGCCGCCTCGATGAGATTCAGCGCGTGCAGCTCGAAAAGGGCCACCAGGTCCACGGAATCGCCGTCGATCTCCTTGGCGATGAAGAGCCCGTCGGCGCCGGCCAGCGCATAGGTGGCGAGTTGGTCGACGTCGGCGTCGCTGAGTTCGGGTGTCCAGTCCCGAATCGTGTCGGACATCTGACGGAACGCCTCCGCGCGCGCCTGGAGGAACATCGCCCTCGCGCGGGGTTCGACCGGACGTCGCTCAAGGGCCAGCATCAGGCCCAGCCGGATGAAGTCAGGGGAGTCCAGCAGCGCCTTCGCGACCTGCGTCCCCACGCTCACCGCGCGATCGTCGGTGGTCCCGTCGGTCGGCACCTGCCAGGCCGCCAGCCAGGTCCCGAAGCTGCGCTCGATCACCGCCGCGATCAGGTCGTCCTTGTCCTTGAAATGCCAGTAGATCGAGCTGGCGGGTAATCCGCACTTTTTGCTGACCAGCGCGATGCTGGTGCCTTCATAACCGCGCTCGGCGGCGATCTCGGTGGCGGCGTCGAGGATCCGTTCCCGCGACTGCTCGCCATCGAGGCGGCGACGGCGTGGCTTGGGCTGCTCATCAGCGGGCATCAGGGACTCCCGTTCATCTTCCTTCTTGACTCTGTAGTGATCGCTACATTACCGTATCGATCACTACAGGACAACCCTCGATGACGAGAGAGGCCCCCGTGACTGCAGACCTCTACGACGTGGCGGTGATCGGCTATGGGCCCACCGGCGCCACCGCGGCCAATCTGTTGGGCCGACAGGGATTGAAAGTGCTGGTCATCGAGCGTGATCCAGACGTGTACGGCAGGGCCCGGGCGATCAGTACCGATGAAGAGGTGCTGCGCATCTGGCAGTCGGTCGGCCTGGCGGACCGGCTGCAGCAGGACATGCTGCCCGACCGGCCCGCGGCGTTCGTCGACGCCGATGGCGTGCCTTTCATCGAGACGACCATCTTCGCGCGAGGTTCGGGCCACCCGCCGCAGCAGTTCATCTACCAGCCCGCGGTCGACCATGTACTGCGCGAGGGGGTGGAGCGCTTCGACACCGTCGAGGTGCTGCTCGAACACGAGTGTCTGCGCGCGCTGGCCCAATCGGACCACGTCGAGCTGATGCTTGCGGACCTTCGCACCGACACGTTCAAGAGGGTGCGGGCTTCCTACGTCATCGCCGCCGACGGCGGATCGTCCCCGACGCGTGGGCAATTCGGCATCGGGTACTCGGGCAACACCTACGCCGAACGATGGGTCGTCATCGACACCAAGGTGCTATCCGAGTGGGATGCCCACGACCGGCTCCGATTCCACTGCAACCCGGAGCGTCCCACCGTCGACTGCCCGACACCGCTGGGGCACCACCGCTGGGAGTACCCGGCCCGGGCCGGTGAGGACGAGCGGAAACTGGTCAGCGAGGCCGAGATCTGGATGGTGCTGGAGGATCAGGGCATCACTCGCGAGAATGTCGAGATCCTTCGGGCCGTGGTCTACAGCCACCATGTCCGGGTTGCCGACCGCTGGCGGGTGGGCCGCATCTTCCTGGCCGGCGACGCTGCGCACGCCATGCCGCCGTGGATCGGCCAGGGGATGTCGGCCGGCGTGCGCGATGCTGCCAACCTGTGCTGGAAGCTCGCCGCGGTGCTGGCCGGCCGGGCGCCCGATTCCCTGCTGGATTCCTATGAGGCAGAACGCAAACCACACGTCGTCGAAGTCACCCGCCGCGCCTGTCTCGTCGGCCGCGTGATCACCGAGCGCAACCGGGTGATTGCCGCTGTCCGCAACCACGCCCTCCGGGCGCTGACCAAGCTGCCCGGGGTGCTGCGCGGCGGTCAGAAGCTCTATTGGATCCCGGACGCGCGCTACGACGAGGGATTCTTCACCCGGCCCGGAAGTGACGCGGCCGGCTGGCAGATCCCACAACCGTGGGTCATCGACGACGCGGGCGCGACGGTCCGCTTGGACGACGTCTTGGCCGGGCGATGGACGGTGCTGCACACCGGAGTCGCCCCGGCGGGCGTTCAGTCCTGGACGGACCTCGGCGTGCCCGCGATCGCGCTGGGTGGCCCTCGGGACAAGTCTGGGCCCAGAGCGATCCGCGACGTCGACGGCACGCTCATCGCCTGGCTGTACCAAAAGAAGGCGGCAGCCGTGGTGCTGCGCCCCGACGGATTCATCTACGCCACAGCTAAATCAGGGCAGCGGCTCCCCGCACCGCCGGCCGGCTATGAGCTGGCGCCGACCAGAACTGGAGCTCACTCATGAACACGACCGCACTCACCGAACACACCGTGACAGTCGCGGGCGGGGCCATCTTCTACGCCGAGGCTGGCACCGGACCCGCGGTGGTGATGCTGCACGGTGGCGGTCCCGGTGCCTCGGGGGTGTCCAACTACGGCCGCAACATCGAGGCTCTCGCCGCGCATTTCCGGGTCATCGTGCCGGATATGCCCGGCTATGGGCGCTCGGCCAAGGGGATCGACAAGGCCGATCCGTTCGGGTTCCTCGCCGACATGACCCGTGGTCTGCTCGACGAACTGGGTGTCGAGACAGCGCATCTTATCGGCAACTCATACGGTGGCGCGGCAGCGTTGCGGTTGGCGCTGGACACCCCGCACCGCGTCGGCAAGCTGGTGCTCATGGGCCCCGGCGGTATCGGCACCACGCGCGCCTTGCCCACTGCGGGCCTCAACAACCTGCTGGCCTACTACACCGGTGACGGACCGAGCCGCGAGAAACTGGACACCTTCATCCGCAATTACCTGGTGTACGACGGCAGTTCGGTGCCCGAAGAGCTGATCGACTTGCGATACCGCGCGTCCATCGACCCCGAGGTGATCGCCGACCCACCGTTGACCCGGCCGTCGGGACCGAAGGCCTTGCGCACGCTGTGGCGCATGGACCTCACCCGCGACAGCCGGCTCAAGAACCTGCAGACCCCCACGCTGATCTTGTGGGGCCGCGACGACAAGGTGAACCGGCCGGCCGGCGGCCCGATGCTACTCAACACCATGCCGAACGCCGAACTGGTGATGACCTCGCGCACCGGCCACTGGATGCAGTGGGAACGCTCCGAGTTCTTCAACGACCTCGTCACCGAGTTCCTCGGCCAGAACTCGAAGCTTGCTCATGCCTAGCGTATTCGGCAATGTCCGCCTCGGCTACGTCGTCATCGACACCGAGAAGTTCGGTGATTGGCGGCGTTTCGGCCGCGACGGCGTCGGCCTGCACGTCGACGACGCTTTGCCCGATGTCCTGCGGTTCCGGCTCGACGACCACCAATGTCGCTTTCTGCTGCAGCGCGGACCGTCCGAGGACGTCACGGCGCTCGGGTGGCAGCTCGACGATCACGACACGTTCGACGACATAGTCGGACGTGTCGTGCGGCACGGTGTGCCGGTCAGCGAGGGCAGCGCAGAAGAGGCTGCCCTGCGAGGGGTCGAGAGGCTCGTGCGGTTCCCCGGTCCCAACGGGTTGACGCAGGAGATCATCACCCGCGCCCGTCCCGCCGTCACACCACTGCGGATGACCGTGCGCGGCGGATTCGTGACCGGCGACTGCGGAATCGGGCACGTGGCGATCACCACGAAGAAGCCGCAGCAGATGCGGGGCTACTACAACACCGTGTTCGATGCCCGGCTGTCCGATTTCATCGACGAGACCATCAGCGGCGTCAAGATCAAAATCCGGTTCCTGCGGGTCAATCAGCGCCACCACTCGGTGGCCATCGCCTCGGTGAACCGCCTGCCCGTCAACCCGATCCGCACCCGCGTCCAGCACCTCAACGTCCAGGTCGCCGACCTCGACGACATGACCACGTCCTACCAGCGGATCAAGGAACTCGGTTTCGACATGGCGTTGGGAGTCGGGCAGCACACCAACGACCGGGAACTGTCCTATTACGCGATGACCCCATCGGGGTTTGAATGGGAGGTGGGATGGAACCCGCTGGTCATCGACGAGACGACCTGGGAGCCCACCACCCACCAGGGCATCAGCATCTGGGGCCACACCCCGGAAGGACAGACGATCATCGACAAGCTCGCCCAGTTCAGGACCGGCGCCCGCTCCGTGCTGCGGCGCGAGGACAGCGTCGCAGCCCTGGCCGGTGCCGGCATCGCCGACAGCCAGGGAGGAAGATCATGAACCGAATCGATACTCATCACCATATGATTCCGCCGGCCTACCGAAAGGCGTTGCAGAAGGCGGGGATCGACGAGGCAGGCGGACGCGCCTTGCCGGATTGGAGCCCGGAGGCCTCGTTGCAGACCATGGCTGAACTCGACGTTGCCACCGCGGTGCTGTCGGTCTCGACCCCGGGCACCACCTTCCTGCCGAATGCGTCCGACGCCACGGCGCTGGCCATCGATCTCAACGACTATGCAGCCGACGTGTTCGCCTCGCAGTCCGATCGATTCGGCTTCTTCGCCACGCTTCCCATGCCGCACGTCGAAGCCGCGACAACAGAGGCCATCCGCGCGCTCGACACACTCGGTGCCGATGGAGTTGTACTGCTGGCCAACAACGGGGGGACATATCTCGGGCAACGGGGACAGGACGATTTGTGGGCTGCGCTCGAGGCCCGGTCCGCCGTGGTGTTCATCCATCCGGCCGAGTTGCCCGGGCCCGTGGTGCCCGGCGTGGTGCCGTTCGCCGCCGACTTCCTGCTCGACACCACTCGGGCGGCCTATCTGCTGGTACGCAACGGGATACGGCGCAAGTACCCGACCATCAAGTTCGTTCTCAGCCACGCTGGCGGGTTTGTTCCGTATGCCTCGCACCGCATGGCAGTGGCCATCATGGGGGACACCGGCCGTAGCCCGGCCGACACCCTCGACGACTTCGCGAGTTTCTACTTCGACACCGCGTTGTCATCGAGTGCCGCCGCGCTACCCACCCTGCTCGCGTTCGCCAAACCCGGTCACATCACGTTCGGTTCCGATTGGCCGTTCGCCCCGCTGCCCGCGAGCCGGCTGTTCGCCGCGGGCCTGGACACGTACGACGGGCTCGATGCCGCTGCCCGCCAGGCGATCAACCGCGACAACGCGCTGGCGTTGTTCCCGCGGCTCGGCGGTGCGCCGACGGCTACGGCGCAGTCACCGCTGGATCAGGTGCGGCATCAGGCCACCCGGGCGGTGATGCGCGGAGTCGCCCGCCTCATCAACACCAATTGAGCCGCGGCCCTCAGGCCCGGGTCAGCTCCGCATAGCGGCTGACGTGGTAGTCGGTCGAGCCGAACTCGTACTGCACCGCGGTGAGACGTTTGAAGTAGTGACCGATTGCCAGCTCCTCGGTCATGCCCATGCCGCCGTGCAATTGCACCGCGTTCTGTCCGACAAAGCGCGCGGCCCGTCCGATGGTGGCCTTGGCCGCTGAAACCGCCTTGGCGCGCTGCGCGGGTTCGGCATCGAGGTTCAGCACGGCCAGATAGACGGCGGCCGAAGCCTGTTCGACCTCCATGTGCATATCCACCATCCGGTGCTGCAACGCCTGGAAGCTACCGATGGGCAGGCCGAACTGCTGTCGCTGCTTGCAGTACTCGACCGTGTCGGCCAGCACCTTTCGCATTCCCCCCACGGCCTCGGCGCATACCGCCGCCGCCCCCTCGTCACGGGCCAGCTCCAGCGACGGCCAGGCCTGCCCCTCGATCCCCAACAACGCCCCGGCCGGCAACCGGACATCGGAGAATGTCAGGTCCGACGCCCTGCGGTCGTCCACCGTGCGGTACGGGTGCGCGGTGAATCCCGTTGTCAACGAGGCGATGTCGACCAGGAACAGGGAGATCCCGTCGGCGTCGGCGCGTTCCCCCGAGGTACGCGCTGTCACCAGCAGGTGGGTGGCCAGCGGTGCGTCGACGGCCATCACCTTGGAGCCGTCGAGCACCCATGCGTCGCCGTCTCGGCGCGCGGAGGTGGATACGTCGCGCCAGTTGTCCCCGGAGGTCGGCTCGGTGGCCGCCAAAGCGACGATGGCCGAACCCGCCACGATGTCCTCCAGCAGGGCAGCGGCTGCCGCGTCGCCGGACCGGTGCAGCAGTCCGCCTGCGACCACCACGGTGTCCACGAAGGGCTCGATCACCAGGGCGTGGCCCAGAGCCTCGGCGATGACCATGGTTTCGACCGGCCCGCCACCGATGCCACCGGCCTCCTCGGGCAGGGTGGCGCCCAAGATTCCCAGCTCCTCGGCGAAGCCCCGCCAGATCTCGGGTTGCCAGCCGGGGCCGGTCTTGGCCGCGGCACGGCTCGATGCCAGGTCGTAGCGGCTGGCCAGGAACTTGGTCAGCCCGTCGCGCAGCAGTTCCTGTTCGTTGGTCAGGTTGAAGTCCATCTAGAGCCCCAGTTCTGCCTTGGCGAGGATGTTTCGCTGAATTTCGTTGCTGCCGGCGTAGATCGAGCCGGCCCGATCATTGAAGTAGCGCAACGGTGCAACCGCCTGCCATGGTGCGCCGCTGTGATAGCCGTCGGCTGGCGGTTCGTAGTCGGCTACCGGACCGCCCGGGAAGGTGGCGTGCGGTTGGTAGGCGCGAGCGAGCGGGCCTGCGGCCTCCATCGAGAGTTCGGTGAGCGTCTGGCTCAGTTCCGTGCTCAAGACCTTGAGCATCGACGATGCGGTACCCGGATGGCCACCACCGGCCAGCGCGGACAACACCCGGTACTCCAGGATCTCCAGCACATCGGTGCGCAGCCGAGCATCGGCGAGCCTGCGGCTGAAGCCCGGATCGTCGATCAGGAGGCCGCCGTTCGGTCCTGGCATCCGGGTTGCGGCCGTGGCGATTTCCTCGCCCAAGACCTGCAGCGCCGGCGCGGTGGCACCGCCACCGCGCTCGAACTCCAGCAGATACTTGGCTACGGTCCAGCCGTCGTCGATCTTGCCGATCACGTTGGACTTCGGTACCCGGACCTCGTCGAAGAAGACCTGATTCTGCACCTCTTCACCGGAAGTCATGACCAGCGGGCGGATTTCGATACCGGGGGAGGTCATGTCGATCAGCACGAACGTGATGCCCTGCTGCTTCTTGGCGCCGCGGGTGGTGCGGACCAGCGCGAACATCCAGTTGGCTTCCTGGGCGTGGGTGGTCCAGATCTTGCTGCCGGTGCAGATAAGGTCGCCAGCCGCTTGATCCAAGACCGCGGCCATCGACAGCGCGGCCAGGTCGGAGCCGGCCTCGGGCTCGGAGTAGCCCTGGCAGAAGAACACCTCACCGGTCAGGATGCCGGGAAGGAAGTAGTCCTTCTGCGCCTGCGTACCGAATTTGATGATCGCGTGGGCCACCATGCGGATGCCCATCGGCGACAGCGACGGGGCGCCGGCCAATGTCGATTCGCGGCTGAAGATGTAGTGCTGGGTGAGGCTCCAGTCGCAGCCGCCGTGTTCCACCGGCCATGCCGGCGCGGCCCAGCCCCGCTCGTGGAGGATCTTCTGCCAGGCCATGCTGGCGTCGTGGTCGGCATACACGCTGGTCATCAGCTGGCCCGCGCGCCGAAGTTCGGGAGTCAGATTCTTGGCGAGGAAGTCGCGCACCTCGTCGCGGAATTCCTGGTCGCTCGTCGACCACTTCAGGTCCATGCCTGCCCCTTCTGCTGGTGTCGCTCCACAGAGTAAACCTAGTTAGTCAAGTGGCGTAGACCACCCCGGCATCTGCGCGGAGAACCGGCGGCGCCGCTTCGGCGCGGCGCGTTGCTGGACGCTGGTGGCACCCCTACGGGGCCGCGGGCGATAATCGGAGTCGTGGAGCGTCGCCAAAGCGGTCATGACCCCCAGTCCCCGATGGCACTACTGCAGAACCTTCCTGCGCTGGTGGTGCTGGAGCGGTTTCCGGTGCCGGTGTTGGCAATCGCCGAGGACGGAACGATCCTCTTCGCCAACACCGCCTTCGGTGAGATGGTCGGCCGCGGCACCGACGCGGTCAAGAACATGCGGTTTGCTGAGGTGTTCCACTCGCTACCGGCTGACGAGTCGGCGGTCTCGGTGATGCGCGCTCACGCCGGCCTGTTGGTCGACCTCGTCCACGACGACGGTTCGATTGTGCGGGCCCGGATGAGCAAGTCGGCGCTGCTGCGCGGCGACGATCCGGTGGCGCTGGCGACGTTCCAGGACCTCACCGAACGGTTGTGGGCCGAAGAACTCTAGGGCTATCCGGCGGCCTGCGCGCGCCGCAGTGATTCGCGGGCCAGGAACTCACGGAAGTAGTCCAGAGATTCCCTGCTGACGATCGAAGGAAGCAGCAGGTCCCACGTATGGGCTACCCGTTCACGCAAGTCGGTGCCCGTCGCGTTGGCGCGGGAGAGCGCCTCTGCGCCCAGCATCGACCCCAGGATCACCTCGGCGGCACCGGCGACGTCGAGGTTGTCCCGCAGGTCGCCTTCGTTCGCTGCTTGATTCAACTGCGCCCGCAGCTCATCGAGCCAACTCGTATATACGCGGGTGGCTGCCACGTTGATGCCGCTGAACGTGCGGAGCAACTGCATGCCGATCTGTGCCACCTTGTCCGAGCGGGCGAAATCGGCCACCACGAACAACCCGTGGATCGTGTTTTCCAAAGCCGGCGACGAGGATTCGGCGATCGTGCGGAAGGTGGCCAGCATCGCGCTGCCGCCGTCACTGATGATCGCCTCGGCCAGCGATTCTTTCGAGTCGAAGTGATAGTAGAGCGCGCCCTTGGTCATCTCGGCCCGCGCGATGATGTCGCCGAGCCCGGTCGCCGGATAGCCCTGCTCGCTGAAAAGGTCGACGGCGGCGGTGATGATCTTCTGCCGGGTCAGTTCGGATCGAGCCTGGCGTGCCATGTCAGCCTCGCTCGACGTTGGTGTCCGCGGCATTGCCGGCGGTGTGGGGCCGCAAGGGCACCACCTTCTTGACTCCTACCGCGGTGCGTCGCCGGATGAACTGTTTGAGGTAGCCGAGCCGTTCGGGCTCGACGAATCCAGGCAGCGCCAGTCGCCAGCTGTGCTCGAGATCGGTGAGGAATCGAGGGGGATCGTCGAGGTCGCTGGTCTGGCGCGCCCCGAGGTAGATCGACACCAACAACCGCGCGACCGTCTCCGGGTCCGAGTCCGCGGTGAAATCACCTTCACCGATGGCCCGTTTGGCGATGCCGGCGAAACCTTGCACCCATTCGTCGAGCACCCGTGGCCCCAGGCCGTCGGTCCGGCCGATGGATTCGACCAGATTCAGGCAGGCCCGGGCCATCGGGTCTCCGATGTCCTCGGCTGCAACCAGACACGAGAGGTCGATCAACGTCTCGGCTCCGGACAGGTTGCGGGCCAGCACTTCCTCGACCGATTTGTTGGCCCGTGCGGTGCGGTGCTCGACGATCGACACCGCCAGCGCGTGTTTGGACCGGAAATGGAAATACAACGCACCCTTCGTGACCGTGGCATCGGCGAGTATGTCGTCGAGGCTGACCAGGCTGTAGGGCGTGTGGGCGAACTGGCGCGCCGCCGCCTGCAGGATCTGGAGACGGGTCAGCTCTGCTCGCCGGTCGAGCTGCTCAGTCACCTCGGGGCCTTTCTGACTCTGATCGGCCGGCGGCCAGGTGTCTGATCTCGCCGTCGTCACCAGCAGACTCAAAGTCTTCGCCGTACGTGCATAACATTCTAAAGGTATGTATCGTGCTTAGCGTGATAACTCTTGGTTCGTCGCGGGTTGCCCGCCCGGCGGTGGCGCACGCCACGGCTGCGGGCACTGTGGCGAGCGCCACCATTTGGCTGTCGGCGGTAGCCAAGGGCTATCCTGGAAGCGTTGCCATGGCCTGCACCGGCAATCCCCCTCGAATCCCGGTGCGGGCCATGGCGACCTCAATTTCTCGTGCTTCCCAATATGATTCGATCTTGATGACGCCCCTCGCGGTCCTCTCGGAGTGTCCGTAGCCAATGTGGGATGACGAAGTCGACGTCGTTTGCTGTGGCCCCGGCTTCGGAGCGTTGGCGGCGGCCGTAGCGGCGGCAGACGTCGAGCTGGACGTGCGTATCGTTCGCCCCGGGAGTGCGAGCACTAGCTCGGTGGCGCCCGGTCTTGGGACACCATGGCTGGGTGCTGGGATCGACGATCCCGAGACCCGCGAATATCTCGATGCGTTGTCGGCGGACCTGCCGCCGGCCGACGATGCCGAATACGACACCGCCGTGACGGTTCGGCCGGTCAGCGACTGGACCCCGGTAACCGGGCGCGGGCGGATCGCGCCGTTCTACGGCGCCCGGCTGCAGGCCTGGGCGCAGCACTGCCTGACGTCTCCCTACGGCGTGCTCTACACCCGGCTGGCGGACCGGGGTACGACTTCGATGAAGACCCGCGCCGGCGAAGAGATCCAGGTCAAGGTGCTCGGGAGCGTGGATGTCGAGGGCGGCTCCGCCGTATCGGTGCTCGGTGACTGGCTCTCGGCGCGGATCGTCGACAAGCAGATCGACGTCGACACCGGCGCGCTGCAACGCCTCGTGTTCGAGGAGGGCGAGGTTCTCGGGGCGGTGATCGACACGGCCGATGGTCCGCTGGCACTGCGGGCCCGCCACGGCGTTGCGCTGTCGACCGATCCCCGTGGTGCCGGTGTGGGTGCGGCGTCCGATCAGCTCATCGAGCCCGGCAAGCCCCTACAGGTGGGTCTGGTCGGCTACAGCGCCAGCAGATTCGGTCGCGTCGAGCTCCTGGACCACCAGCCCGACACCGCACGGTCGGACTACTGCCGATCCGGAGCAGTGCACGACTCGCCACGTGAGTCCGGTCGGTCACGTGCGCGGCGCGGCTGAGAAATGCACGGGCACACGCCCTTTGGCCAGTAGCGCGGCCATCTCGTGTCCGAGGATCGGCTTGGACAGCAGGAAGCCCTGGGCGCGGTAGCATCCGTGCCGCAACAACGTCAAAGCGGCCCGTTCCGTCTCCACGCCTTCGGCCACGAGCTGTAGACCGAACGCACCCGCCAACGCGATCACTGCCCGCACGATCGGCAGGTCGCCCGGGTCTGACCCGAGTCCGGCGACAAAGCTGCGGTCGATCTTGAGGGTGTCCACCGGGAGTGACTTCAACAGCGACAGCGCACTGTACCCGGTGCCGAAGTCGTCGATCGCGACCTGCACGCCGACCTTGTGCAGTCCGGTCAGTGTCGAGCGGGTGGTTTCGATGTCCTGAACGACGATGCTCTCGGTGATCTCCAGGCATACCGATCCGCGGGGAAGGTGGAACTCCTTCATGATGCCGGCCACCGACGCCACGAATCCGTCGGTCACCAATTGCACCGGCGACACGTTGATCCGCAGCACGATGTTGCGGCCGACGCCGTTGGACCGCCACCGGGCGAACTCGGCGCACGCGGTCCGCAGCACCCAACGGCCCAACTCGCCTGCCAGGTTGATGGATTCGGCTACGCCGATGAACGAGTCAGGGGACAGCAGGCCCCGTGTCGGATGTTGCCAGCGCACCAGCGCCTCGGCCGCCAGCACCTCGCCGGTCCGCATGTCGATCTCGGGAAGGTAGTGCAGCACCAGCGCGCCGCTCTCGATCACACTCTGCAGGTGCAGCTCGATGTCGTTGCGGAAATCGATCTCCATGGCCATCGCATCGGAGAACACCGTGACCTGGTTGCCCCCGGAGTTCTTCGCCGTGAGTACCGCGTGGTCGGCCCGGTTGAGGAGATCAGATGTGGAGTCACGCCCCGGAATGCCTTGGGCCAGACCGATACTGACAGTGCGGGTGAGCATCTCGCCGTCGATGGTTACCCGTTCGCGCAGTACCGACTGGAGTCGGTAGGCCAGCGCCGTGGCCGCTTCGGCTGTCATCGCCGCCGCGGGCACCACGACGAACTCGTCACCGCCGAGCCGGGCGATGAGCTTGGGCGAGTCGTCTCCGCGTTGCAACCGGTCGGCCAGGATGCTGATGAAGGCATCGCCGGCGGTATGCCCCAGATAGTCGTTGATCGCCTTGAGCCGGTCCAGATCGAAGAACATCACCACAACCGGGCCGGGCTGCCCCGGTGCCAGCCGGGCCTGGAGGTGCGCCATCAGCGCCCTTCGGTTGTGCAGGCCGGTGAGGTGGTCGTGATCGGCCAGGTAGCGCAGCCGGTCCTCGGCTTCGATGCGGGCTTGCACCTGGGCGAACAATGAAGCAATCGCCTTGAGCGCGTTGAGCTCTGCGGGTAGCCACTCGCGATCGCCGAACTTGACGAACCCCAGGACACCGGTGGTGACGTCGCCGGACAGCAGCGGCACGCAGGCCATCGACGTACTCGCGATGTGCCGGCCCGCCTCGATCGTGCGCTGATAGTCGTCGGTGGACGGCTCCGGACGAAACACCGCCGGCTCCTTGAGGTGCTCGGCCATCGCGAACACCGGGTCGGCATCGGCGAAATGGATGACCGCGATCGGGTCGGTGTGAGCGTCGGGCGGGCGCGGCGGCCACTCGGCCACCAACCGTGTCGCGTGAGCCTCGTGGTCGTTGTGACGCAGGAAGCTCACGTCGACGTCGAAGAACGAGACCAGCTCGGCGAGGACCTGCTGGCTCACCGTGACCGAAGTCGCGGCGTCCACCGCCATCAGTTGGGTGGCAACCGATGTGACGAGCAGTTCGAGACTGCCTGGCACCAGATACCTCCGCCTATCCCTCAGCACGCGCCTCAGCCGTACTGCGTCGTCGAACCCGCCCGGGCTCGGCGCCTGCTGCGTACGGTCGGACGCGGCGCGTCGGACAACCTGAGCACCAGCGCTTGTGATTCGTCGCGCTCGGTGCTGGTCAACCTGCGAAAAGCGTACTGCAGGTCGCGCAGCGCGTCGGCGTGACCAGGTGAGAGCTCGTCGCGTTCTCGATCGTTGTGGGCGTAGAGGAACACCGGCGACACCGGTTGAACCGCCAGGCCGCGGCGCTGGGCATCGACCCAGACGGCCTCGACCGCAGATCCGGCGGCGGCGTAGTCCGTCAGCCGACGACCCCGGATTGAGACGACCGCCAGTGCCGAGCTCGACGTCACCCGCTCGTAGGTGTCGTCGCCGAGTGCCGTGCCGGTGTCCCAGCCGGCCAACTGCTCCATCACCTCGGGCCGGCGCAGGATGTCGAGGATCACCAGGTCCGCCGGGTCCAAGCCGAGCGTCGTCACGTCGAGACCGGTATCGGGGTCCGGATCGCCGGGCCAGCGCAGCTCCGACATCATCTCGCGGTGCAGGGCCGGTGTCAGATAGCGGATCCGGTCCGCCGCGGCGAGTAGGCGTGCGGCGGCTTCGATCTTGTCCCGATCATCGAGGATCGTGAGTTTGGCGCCCTCGTTGCGTGCGGCGGCCTGCAGCCCGTCGATCACCTCGCCGGCGATCGGCGCTGCCGTGCCCCGGAGTCGGTTGGTCTCCCGGGCCAGCATCGGTTCGTAGAGTTCGGCCAGCTCCGGTGCGCTACCGACGGAAAATTCCGCGCTCCCGTACAACGGTGTGCCTTCGTCGCCGCGGGACCACTGCACGTCTCCGGTGAGTCCGTGTGCGGCCGCGGCCACCCGCGCATTGAACGCCGCGGCGCCCAGCGCCACCGCGCTCCCGCGATACCCGACGTCCATTGTCGTGGTGTATTTCGTCGCCAGCCGGAGGCTGATCCGGTCGTCGGTCGCCTCGATGTGCCACGGCTGGACATTGCCACCCGAGGGTGCGCGCGTCGCCGCCTCGGCCAGGATGTCGGCCATCCCGGCCGGTTGGCGATACGCGTCAGGCGGGTGGGATACGGGCGCGGGTCTGAAGTCGAGGGGATCGTCGATGCGGTCCAGCGCGTCGGCGACATCGACACGAACCCGGCCCGAGGGCATCGGCTCGCCCAGACCGATGCGCCGTACGGCATTGGCCACGACGGTCGCCCCGAGAACCACCTCGGAAGCGAGTTGGGGCCACGTGCTCAGCGTCTTGCCGACCTCGACCAACGAAGCCGCCATGCGGGGGGAGAGTTGAGGTGCGTCCAGGATGCGCAGGACGTGCGGCACCTTGTCCTTGCTGCTGAGCCCGGCCAGGTCTTGTGCGGCGACGTCGCCGAGCAGACCGTGCAGGACGGGCCGCGCGGGTTCCAGGTCGAACCGCTCGACGTCGAGCAGGCCGCGGTCGCCCGTGGTCATCAGCACCGGTAATCGGCGGGCTCGGGCAGCTTCCCGGACAAGGACTTTCGCGTCCAGCGAGTCGCATTCCTCGACGACGACGTCGAGCCCGCGCAGGAAGGCGTCGATGGACTCGGGTGCGGCACCGTTGCGATCGATGTGGACCGTGATGTACGGGTCGATCTCGGCAATCCGCCGGGCGGCCACCACGGCTTTGTTCAACCCCAGGTCGAACACCGTGCCCGGGACCCGGTTGAGGTTCGCCAACTCGAGTTCGTCGAAATCGGTCAGGCGGATCTCGCCGCACAGGCCCTCGGTGGCGAGGTTGTGGGCGATGGCATGGCCGACACTCAGCCCGATCACACCGATCCTCAATCGCGACAGTTGTCGTTGTTCGTCGGCGGTGACGAGGTTGCGGTTGCGGTCCAGCCGTAGCCGATTGAAAGCGGCCGGCCCGAGGATGTGGACCAGGCTCCGACGCCACGAGTAGTACGCCCATCGCGTCGGCTCATCGAGCAATTCCGGGCCAACCGCCGGGACAAGAGTGCGCAATGCAGCCTGCTGCTCGCCGCATTCATCGACAATTGCGATCCGCGGGTCCCGGCGGAGCTGGTCGAGGGTGAATTCGTCGTCGATGAAGATTGCACGGTGTTGACCAGAGTCGTCGACTTCGCTCGATGCGCATTTCCCGACGGCTGCGTGGCTGTTTTCGTCGGTCATCGTCCCGCTGCGGTCCGGGTGTGGTCACCGAAGCCGGCGGTGGCCGGGTGCGGCCCGATTCGCTGGGCCTCGGCGAAGTAGCGCGACAGCTGTCCCGCATCGGCGTGTTTGGCGAATGTCCTGCTATCCCACCACATCATCTTCGTCTGGTATCGCGCGTCGGGATAGGGAGTCGCCGGAATCCTGGCGGCGAGCACCCCACCCGATGACAACCAGCGTTTGAGCACATAGGCCGCTGCGGTGGCCATGGCAAACTGAATGTCCAACAGCGTCATGGCATGCAGCGGCATACGCGCCAGCGTATCGGTGAGTGCGCGGCTCTGCTCCGGGTCGTCGCCCACCCACGCGGTTTTCATCTCGACCACACCGAACGGCAGCCGGTCGGCGATCATCTTGCGTACCGAGCCGAGCGCGGGTTGTCCGCTCCATTCGACTACGGCGTGGCTGTCCTCGACGCGCTGGTGGGGGCCCTTGGCCCGCAGACCACCGACGACGTCGCCCGCGCTATTGATCCCGACGCAGAAAAGCGCCGTATCTTCACCTGTCCGTAGTGTTTTCGGGTCCAGTGCACGTTCCACTCCGTGTTTGCGGTAGTTGGAGTGGGCGCCGCGGACGTACTCCTTCCACAGCCGGCGCTCCGCCGCCGGCCGTGCCACGACGATCGTGCACTCGCTGTCGGGGTCCCACCAGGTTGGGCTTTCGTCCAATGTCACGTTGCGGCGGGCTGCCGAATCGAGTTGGGGAGCGGTCATGTGGAATCCATTTCGTCGGTCAGCCGTGCCTTCCGACTCGGCCGGCTGATTTTGGTGTGCAGCACGGTTGTACGAATACGTGTGACGAGTATTGCGCCGCCTCGTGGTGGAATTCCAGCGAGCCGCGAAATCTTGTCCAGGCGCGGGGTGAATTCTTCCCGGGCACCCTCGATTTACTCACGGGTACGTGCAATTTTGGCAAATTCTGCTGACGCTATTCATGCCGTATATGTGCGTCTCGGGTGAGCATGGCAAAAATTGCCAATTGACGTCGCTGTCGAATGGGTGGTGTGAGGAGGGTGGGGAAACCTTTTGCTGCGGCGGCCCTCAGCCAGCCGTTCGGCGATAGCGCATCGGGGTGAATGGCGATCGACTTGGCGTTCGCCATGTCCTTTCGGGCCGGTGTTTCATTGGCGGGTAGTGCCTCGGCCCGCGCACCCAGGATGAGATTCTTGAGGGGATGACACAGGAGTATCCGAAAGCGACCACCCTGCCGGTCCAAGATGTCGGCAGGCTGCTGTTGCGGTGCGCGGACCGGCCCGGGTTGGTCGCGGCGATCAGCGGCTTCCTCACCGGCGCCGGGGCCAACATCATCTCGTTGGATCAGCACTCCACCGAACAGTCTGGCGGCACCTTCATGCAGCGCACGATTTTCCACCTACCTGGGCTGGCGGCGGTGCGCGACGAAATCGAGCGGGACTTCCGGCGGCAGGTGGCAGAGCCGTTCGAGATGGACTTCCGGCTGACGGAGGCGGCCAAGCCGAAACGGGTGGCGCTGATGGCTTCCCGCGAGGACCACTGCCTGCTGGATCTGTTGTGGCGCAACCGACGCGGTGAACTCGACATGTCGGTGGTGATGGTCATCTCCAACCATCCCGATCTTGCCGATCAAGTGCGCGCGTTCGGTGTGCCGTTCCTCTATGTGCCCGCGACCCGCGAGAACCGGCCCGAGGCCGAGCAACGCATCCTGGAGTTGTTGCGCGGCAACGTCGATCTTGTGGTGCTGGCCCGGTACATGCAGATCCTGACGCCCGAGTTCCTGGACGCTGTGGGATGCCCTCTGATCAACATTCACCATTCCTTTCTTCCGGCGTTCATCGGTGCCGCGCCGTACCGCAGGGCCAAGGAGCGCGGGGTCAAGTTGGTCGGCGCGACAGCGCATTACGTCACGGGCGACCTCGACGAGGGGCCCATCATCGAACAGGACGTGGTCCGGGTGGACCACCGTCACTCGGTCGGTGACCTGGTGCGATTGGGTGCGGACGTGGAGCGGCTGGTGTTGTCCCGTGCGGTGCTGTGGCACTGTGAGGACCGCGTAATCCGGTTCGGGAATCAGACCGTAGTCTTCTGACCACGGTTCGAGAGGAGTGAGCGTGAAAGTCTTCAATGGTCTTGACGAGTTCGTGGCGGCGAAGGGCAGCGAGCTGGGTCCCACCGAGTGGATGGAGATCACCCAGGAACGGGTGAACCTGTTCGCCGATGCCACCGACGACCATCAATGGATCCACGTTGATCCCGAAAAGGCGGCAGGCGGACCGTTCGGCGGGACCATCGCGCACGGGCTGCTCACTCTGTCGCTGCTGCCGCATTTCACTCATCAGCTGTATCGCGTCGACAACGTCAAGTTGGCGGTCAACTACGGATACAACAAGGTTCGGTTCATCACGCCGGTTCGCGTCGGTGCCAATCTTCGTGCGCGTGCGGCGGTCACCGATGTCGCGCAGCTCGACGGCGCGGTTCAGGCGACCATGACGGTGACCGTCGAGATCGAGGGTTCGGACAAGCCCGCGGCGGTCGCCGAGTCGATCGTCCGCTTCATCGGCTGATCAGGGCCCGTTCCCCTTCAGCTTTTCGCGTGAGCAGTCCCCGCAACGGGCTGCTCACGCGCATTCTGACAGTTGTCAGAATTCATTGACGGCCGTCAAAGCCCGCTGCTAGTGTTCTGCATCACAACGTGAAGGAGCACTGGGTTGCAGCGTTCACTGCCTCGGACCGCGATCATCGGCGCGGGTATCAGCGGGCTCACCGCCGGGAAGATGCTCAAGGATTACCGGGTGCCCTACACGACGTTCGAGACGTCGGACCGTATCGGCGGAAACTGGGCCTTCGGCAATCCAAACGGCCACAGCAGCGCGTACCGCTCCCTTCACATCGACACCAGCAAACATCGGTTGTCGTTCAAGGACTTTCCCATCCCGGAGCGGTTCCCGTCGTTCCCGCACCACTCCGACATCAAGTCCTATCTGGACTCGTACGCGAACGCGTTCGGGTTGTCGGAGAACATCGAGTTCAACAACGGTGTGGTGCATGCGGCCCGGATCGAAGGGGGCGGTTGGGAGATCGAGGATCAGGCCGGCGCGCGGCGCGTGTTCGATCTACTCGTCGTCGCCAACGGGCATCACTGGGATCCGCGATTGCCGGAGTTTCCCGGCACTTTCACCGGTGAAGAGATCCACTCGCACCATTACATCGACCCGAAGGAACCTCTTGAGCTGACCGGCAAGCGAATTCTGGTGGTCGGCATCGGGAACAGCGCGGCCGACATCACCGTGGAGTTGTCGTCCAAGTCGCTGCAGAACCAGGTCACGCTGTCCACGCGCTCCAGTGCCTGGATTGTGCCGAAATACATTGCGGGACAACCGGGGGACAAATACTTCCGCACCAATCCGTACCTGCCGTTGTCGTGGCAGCGCAAGATGGTCCAGCTGATCGGTCCGATACTGGGCACCGATCCGACGATGTACGGGCTCCCTGCGCCGAACCACAAGCTCTTCGAGGCGCATCCGACGCAGTCGGTGGAGTTGCCGCTGAGGTTGGGCTCCGGCGACGTCATTCCGAAGCCGAACGTGTCCCGGTTGGACGGTGCCACCGTGCATTTCGAGGACGGATCCAGCGACGATTTCGACGTGATCGTCTATGCGACGGGGTACAACATCACCTTCCCGTTCTTCGATCTGGACGTCGTCAGTGCGCCCGGCAACCACATCCGGCTCTACAAGCGGATGTTCAAGCCCGGGATGGATGATCTGGTGTTCATGGGATTCGCGCAGGCGATCCCGACGCTGTTCCCGTTCGTGGAGTGCCAGTCCCGGCTGTTGGCGGCGTATGCGGTCGGGCGCTACGCCCTGCCTGCGGTGGCGGAGATGGAGCGGGTGATCGATGCCGATCAGCAGCTGCACGCCGGGCATTGCACCGACCGGCCCCGACACACCCAGCAGGTGGACTACTTCTACTACGAGCACGACATCCGCACGCGCGAGTTGCCCGCAGGGGCGAAACGGGCAGCCGGCCGCGTCAGCGCGACCGCCGGAGTGACGGCATGACCTACACCGAGCTCGCGTTCTACTCGGCCGGAGACCGCTGCAGTGGATGGCATTTCCCCGCGGAAGGTGACGGATTCGCCGCGCCTGCGGGACGGCCGGTAGTGGTGATGGCACACGGGTTCGGCGGTACGAAGGACTCCGGTCTGCAGCCGTTCGCGGAACGGTTCAGCGCGGCCGGTCTGGACGTGGTGGCCTTTGACTACCGCGGCTTCGGAGCTTCCGACGGGCAACCGCGGCAGAGTGTTTCGGTCGAGCGCCAGATGGCGGATTACGGTGCGGCGGTTGCCGCGGCCCAACAATTGCCGGGGGTGGACCGTCGGCAGGTGGTGTTGTGGGGATCGTCGTTCTCGGGCAGCCATGTCCTGCGGGTGGCCGCTCAGTGCGCCGACGTGGCTGCGGTGATCGGGATGACGCCGCTGACCAGCGGGCTGGCTGCCAGTCGCGCGGCCGCGGCACACCGTGATGTGGCCTCGGCGCTGCGCTGGACATTGGCGGGTCTGAAGAGTCGCGTGGCGGTGGCGGCGGGTCGGGCACCGACGCTGATGCCGCTGGCGGCCAAGCCGGGAGAGCCTGGCGCGTTGGCTCTCGACGGCGCATACGACAGCTACAGTGCGATCGCCGGGCCGACGTGGCGCAACGAAGTGGATTCGGCGATCGGGATGGAGCTGGTGCAGATCCGCACGAGTGCCGCGGCCAAAGCGCTGAAATGTCCTGTGCTGATTCAGGTTGCCGACTTCGACCGGTTCGTGCCGGCCAATTCGGTGATGAAGACGGCGGTGCAGGCCCATGCTCAGGTCCACCACTATCCCTGCGATCACTTCGACGTGTGGCCGGGCCATGACTGGTTCGACACCGCTGTCGAGGATCAGGTGAAGTTCCTGGCCCGGACGTTGGGCACTGCTTGACTTAGGCTGGCGAGCAGACGCATATGTACCCGACACGCCGACGATTCGGGTACATATGTGTCTCAGTGTCAGTCTGGCTTTTGCCGCGTTGCGGTGGTTGGGTCTGGATCATCTGGTGTCTGGCTCGATTTGTGTCTGTCGCCCGTTGTGGGTTGGCATTTGAGCAGTAGTGCCGGCACCAGGTGT
>NZ_VCMY01000018.1:0-106086 GCF_005924235.1 Mycobacterium sp. DBP42 | reverse complement strand
CGCGCCACGCCGCTGCCGGTCGGCAAAATTTTGGCTGCTCATACCTAATAGGTTACATGTATGCGTGGATAAAACTGCACTTCAACACACCTTTAAGGCGTGTTTTGAGAATTTAACGCCTGATAAGCGGCGGGCTCGGTGTTCCACCTACAGGGCGATCTCGTCGACGAGAACCGGCTGTCGGCATGTGCTGACCTGTTGATGACGACCAGCCCGAATGTGCTGGTGTACAGCGCGATTGATGGCTGGCGGCGTCAGATGGTCGAACACGGCCACGAGTTGATGGGCGCTGCCCTGGATTTGGCGAACGAAACGCGACGCGAGATCGAGGAGATCGACGACATCGAAGTGCTTGACGAGGAACTGCTGGGCAAGCAGGCCTCGCACGATCTGGACCGGCTTCAGGTGCTGATCGATGTCTCTGCGACAGGCACTTCGGGATATCAGGCCGCCGACTGGTTGCGTGAGTACTGCCAGCTCGACCTGGGGATGACCGACCATCGCCGGGTATTGGCGACCATGTCGCTGGCCGACGGACCGGACACCGCCGGCCGGTTGATCGAGGCGCTGAAGCTGTGGCGTAAGGCCGCGCACGATTTCGCCGCGCCGCCACGGGTCGATCTGCCCACGCCTGAAGAGTTGGAACTGGAGACCGTGATGGCGCCGCGGGACGCGTTCTTCGGGACGGTAGAGGATGTTCCGGTGGAACACGCCGCCGGACGGATCTCCGCCGAGCAGATCACCCCCTACCCGCCGGGGATTCCCGCCGTGGTTCCCGGAGAACGCCTCAACGAAGCCGTGCTGGATTACCTCCGTACCGGCCTTGAGGCGGGCATGAACCTTCCGGATCCCGCCGATCCCGCGCTGGACACCGTTCGCGTCGTCGCATAGGCGGTGCGAAGGTCGGCAACAAGCCCGTCGAAGGCCTCCTGGCGGGACTCCGACGGTCCCCGCAACACCGCCGACGGGTGAATCGTCGCGAC
The DNA here is from genome assembly GCF_005924235.1 of Mycobacterium sp. DBP42. Taxonomy (NCBI): domain Bacteria; kingdom Bacillati; phylum Actinomycetota; class Actinomycetes; order Mycobacteriales; family Mycobacteriaceae; genus Mycobacterium; species Mycobacterium sp. DBP42. The sequence continues at coordinate 105,103 of NZ_VCMY01000018.1, read as the reverse complement.
CAGCGCGGGTTCCTCGTCGAGTAGACCGGTGGCGTGCAGGATCTCGCCGCGGTGGCGTGTCAGCCGAAAGTCGTTGCCGAGCAGACATTTGGCCGCGGTCGCCCCGAGTAGCACGACAACTTCGGGAGCGACGGTATCCAGCTCGGCGAGTACCCAGGGGCGACAGGCTTCGACCTCGGTGCGGCTGGGGGTCTTGTGGATACGGCGCTTGCCACGCTCGTTGGTGGTGAACTTGAAATGCTTTACCGCATTGGTCAGATAGAGCTCGGCACGGTCAATCTCGGCTGCCGCCAAGGCTTTGTCCAACACCCGGCCGGCCGGACCGACGAAGGGGGCTCCGGCCAGGTCCTCCCGGTCGCCGGGTTGCTCACCGATCAACATCATTCGGGCCGAAGACCGTCCGGATCCGAACACGGTTTGGGTGGCATCTGCGTACAGCGGGCATCCCTTGCACTGTCGCGCCGCCTTGGCCAGCTCGCTCAGCTTATGTGTTTCGGGGACGTATGACGCCGCGCTGTTCATGACCGGTGGATACCCGCATCGACCGTTTTGTCATGCGCAGTTGGGGTATTCGTTGTCATGACAACAGGAGATGATCGCCATGACGGGGGCGTATGCCGCTAAACGGGTATTGCATCGCACAAGCAGTCTTGAGGCGGCGGCCCTGGGAATCGGCTGTCGGGTAGCCGTGAAAAATGCGATCCGCGCGTGGGCATGGCAGCCGGATCTGGCTTGGCCGTTGGGCTCGATCGACCGTCTGGTGGGTCTGATCCCTGGCCGGCCGGCCGCGTCGGTGCGGCCGGTGGCGTTGCCCAATTGCCCAGCAGAACTGGTGCGAGCACCGGGAACGTCCGGGCACAACGCGGTCCTCCACTTGCACGGTGGGGCGTTTCTCACCTGTGGGCTCAACACCCACCGTGCTCTGGCTACACGCTTGTCGGCTGCGGCAGATGCGCTGGTGCTCAACGTCGGTTACCGGATGCTGCCTGCATGCGGGCTGGCAGAAGCTGTCGAGGATGCCCTGGCCGGATTGTCCTGGCTGCGCCGACGTGGCTACGGCGCGGAACGCACGGTGATCGCCGGCGACTCGGCCGGTGGATACCTGGCCTTCGGGACGGCACTCAGGTCGCTGGCCCGCGGTATCGTTCCCGCCGCCGGTCTGGCTGCGATCTCGCCGCTGATCGACTTGGACCCGGCCCGAAAACTAGCTCACCGCAACATCTCCCGTTGCTCGATGTTCACCGGAACGGCCCTTTCGGCATTCGCCCGGTCCGTGCGTCGCAGCCAAGGCCGGCCGAATCGGTGTGACGCCGAGCCGCTGATCGACCCGGCCACCGCCGATCTCACCGGCATGCCACCGGTGATGATCCATGTGGGTGCCGACGAACTGTTGTTCGCCGATTCGGAACTGGTGGCCGAACGGCTGGCCGACGCGCACGCGTCCTGCGAGCTGCATGTCTGGAGCGGCCAGGTGCATGACTTCCCGCTGGCGGCCGACATCCTTCCGGAGGGCAGACAGGCCATCCGCTACATCGGCGACTTCGTCAAGGGCGTGACCGCCGCTTCGGTACGGACTGCAGCCTGATCGGTCCCCGGGAAGAGTTTCCCGCCGCGGCGACGCGGGCATCCCAAGACCATGAGCGATATCGAGAATGGACCGGATGACACGCTGTCGCCGAGTGAGTCGACCGATTCCGACGAGGTCGCCAACGCTGACGGCGACGAGGTCGTCGATCCGCCGGCGCAGTGGCACGGCGCGGACCGCGCCGGGCGTCCGGAATCACTCGACGACAGGCTCGCCGAGGAAGAGCCGGACGTGACGGCAGCAGAACCGCGCCCCCGCGATGTCGACGAGAACGTCGCAGAACCCCGGGACGTCGAGATCGTGCACCCCGACGACAATCCCGAGGACGATGGCGACTCCCTGTACCCGGTGGTGAAGTAACCTCAGCCGGCCTGACGTTGCAGCGTGACCGAGGCGGTATTGGCGTCGGCGTGGGTGGCGATGCCACTTCCCTGGGCCGTGACCGCCAGGGCCGTGCGGTCTCCGCGGAAAAGGTCGCGGGAGAACTCGCACGGAGAACCGTTCTGGTCATAGGTGACGCGGGTGATCAACAGCAGCGCGGCCTTGGGCTTGATCCCCAGCAGGGTGGCTTCGCTGCTGGTGGCGTTGACCGCCTCGATGCGCTCATCGGCTCGGCCGGTGACCAAACCGTATTGGGATTCCAGGAGTTCGTAGAGCGACCCGCCCAGCTGCTGATCGAGCAGGCCGGGAAAGGCATCGGCCGGAAACTGCGCGTGTTCGAGCGAGATCGGTGAGCCGTCGGCGAGCCGGAGGCGTTGGATCTCGGTGACGTAGTCGCCGGGTCCCAGGCGCAGGGCGGTTCGGGTGGCGTCGTCGGGGGTGGTGATGCGGGTGGAAAGCACCCGCGTCCCGGCGACGTAGCCCTGATTGGCCAGGAAGGCGGGGACGCCGACCACGTCGGAGAGATGGCGCTCGACCTGACCGTGGCTGATGAAGATGCCGCCGGCCCGCCCGATCACGCGGTGTACCAGCCCGGCTTCCTCCAACGCGGCCAGCACTTGACGCAGGCTGGAGCGGCTGGTGCCGTACCGTTCGGCCAGCTCGCGTTCACTGCCGAGTTTGGCGCCAGGGGTGCCCGCGTTGATCTCGGCGACGATGCGCCTGCGTAACTCCTCGCTGTGAACTGCCACCCCGGCCCCCTGCCCATGTTTTGGTACAGCCAATTCTAGCCGGGTTGAACTAGAGTTCAGCGATCGCCATGTGAGATTCGGGCAGAATCTGCCCGCCGTCTACGACCAGCGACTGTCCGGTGATGTAGGCGGCCTCGTCGGTGGCGAAGAACAGGGCAGCATTGCCGATGTCGGCGACCGATCCGAGCCGGCCCGCAGGCACCGCCGACGCCATTTGGTTTTGGTAGTCCTCACCCATTTCGATGAGTCCCTCGGTGATGATGTTGCCTGGGAGCACGGCGTTGACGGTGATCTTCTTGGGTGCCAGTTCCATTGCGGCGGTGCGCAGGAAGCCCAGTTGCGCGGCCTTGGACGCACCGTAGTGCGACCAGCCGGGGTAACCGGTGATCGGACCGGTGATCGAGGACGTGATGACGACGCGTCCGTGGCCACTGGCGGTCAGTGCCGCGAGAGCGGCCTGCACGATGTAGACGGTGCCTTTGAAGTTGACCGAGAGAACCTGGTCGATGTCGTCCGGGGTGAGGTCTTCGAGGCGACCGGACGGGAAGATGCCGGCATTGGCGCAGACGATGTCGAGTCCACCGTGGCGCTCGACGGCGGTGTCGACCACGCCGCGGGCATCCTCGGGGCTGGTCACGTCCGCACGCAGGGCACTGACCCGGCCCGGGGTGTCGGCGAGCGCCGCGACCGCCTCATCGAGGTCGGACTGATTGCGCCCGGTGATCAGGACGTGCACCCCGGCGTTGGCGAACGTCTGGGCGATGCCGCGGCCGATGCCCTTGCTGCCGCCGGTGACGATGGCCGAGCGGCCCTGAAGTGATGCGAACATATCTGGGATCCTTTGCGAGTCAGGTCAAGGTGAGGCCGCCCGAGCGCAGGTAGCGCTCGGCGAGTTCACAGCTGCCGGCGGCGTAGCTGACGGCCTTGGTGGCCGATTCCTTGGAGTGGCTGTGGCTGCCCATCCAGGCCAGCAGCAACAGCCGGCGCAGCAACACGAACGAGGCCAGCATGTCCTCGTCGGAGGCCGGCAGGTCGCGCCGTGTGCGGTAGCCGCGCATCCAGGCATCCTGCCATTCCGGCAGTGCCGGGTCATCTTCGATGAACGACACCGCGGTGCCGAAATCGTAGAAATACCAGCCGAATCCGCAGTCGTCGAAGTCGATGACGGTGATCTTGGAAGATCCTGTGGACCCTGCCGAGCCGTCCGGGTCGGGGTCCACCAGCAGGTTGGCCAGCCGAAGATCAGCGTGGATCAGACCGTAGACATCGGGGCCGGTGCCGTAGGCGTGGAGCCGGTCGTGCAACAGTGCCTGGGCGCGTTCCAGCACCTGTTGCTCGGCGGCGCCGACCCCTTCGGCGTCGTGCCAGCGGCCCCAGCGTGGTGCGGCTCCCAGGCTGTGCTCCCAGTCCCAGGAAAATCGGCCGAACCCGGCGGGGCGTTCCCACCGCTGCGAATGGTCGTGCAGCGCAGCGGTGATCCGGCCCAGCGTGTGGAAATCGTCGAGGGTCAAGGCACCCTCGTCAGGTTCGGCCCCGGCGACCATGCCGAAGTGCACGACATGGCGGTCCGTCCCGTCGGCGTCGACGGTCACCAGGCGACGGCCGTCACGGGCCGGCAGCACGGTCGGAACCGTGACGTCGCTGTCGGCGCGCAGTGCTGCCAGCCAGTCCAGTTCCGATTCGATCTCGTGGGGCCGGTGGTAGTTCTGCCGGTGCACCCGCAGGATGGATTGGGTGCCGGCGTCGTCGACGAGATAGGTGGCATTCTCGGACAGGTTCAGCAACCGCAGCGTCGCGTCCGCCCCGATGTCGTACTGGCGTAGCGCCAGTTGGGCGACATCGATCTCGTCGGTGATAACCATCTAGTGCTCCCTGCCTTCGATACCGTCCAGCACCGCCGTGATCCGGTCCCGGGCCACGGTGACCTCAGCGGTGCTGCCGCCGATGTAGAGCCTCCCAGCGGCGCCGATCATCTGCACGTCGACCACAGTAAGTCCAGGCGCGGCCCGTTCCGCCTCATTGGCCGCCACCGCCGCGAACAGCGCCGGAGTCATCTCGTAGACCAGCAAGGACTGTCCGGGCAGGATCATCGACGCCTGCCGGTTGCGGTTGAGGATCACCGCGTGCTGATCGGTGATGTTCTCGATGATGTCGTGGTACAGGACCCGCGGCCGCAACTGGTCGGAGGCCTTGTTGCCGGTGCCGGCCAGGATCGCCTCGCCGGCCCGCTGCACATCCTCCAAGTTGGCCGAGTGGATCTCGAGAACTCCGAACTGGCGTTCCACGTAGAGGATTCCGGGCTGGATGCCAGGGACTTCGCGTAGGGCCAGGTCGATCACCCGCTCGATTGCCAAGGCGGGGGACACTTCGACGATCAGCGCGTGCTCACCCTCGTACGGTGGGTAACCCCGGGCCCGGGTCGGTGTTCCGAGGTAAGCGGCGAACTGACGCTGCAGATCCTCCACCAACAGGTAGACGCGGATCTGGGTGCGAATCCGCGTGCTCTCCTCCGTTTCGGTCGGCATGGCTACTTGCTGGCGACCGAGAAGTGCGCGCCGAGCTCGTTGTGCGGACGCGGGATGACGTGCACGCTGACCAGTTCGCCTACCTGGGAGGCGGTTTCGGCGCCGGCCTCGGTGGCAGCCTTGACCGCACCCACTTCACCGGTGACGATCACCGCGACCAGGCCGTCACCGACCTGCTGGCGATCGGTGATGGTGACGTTGGCGGCCTTGACCATGGCGTCGGCGGCGGCCAGTGCAGCCACGTAGCCCTTGGTCTCGATCAGTCCGATTGCGTTGCTGGACATAGGTGTTTCTCCTTATTTGTTGGGGTTGGTAGCTGGTTTGTCGTCGATGGATCCGATGATGAGTGCGTCGACCGGGGGCGGGGTGCCGGTGAACCATCCCGAGGCCACCGATCCCTGGGCGATGAGGACACGTTCGCCGACTCCGCTGCCGAGGACGTCGAACGCGATCAGCTTCGAGCCGGTGCCGTCGATCTCGACTTCGAGGAACGCCCCGGGCGGGATGCCGTCGATCCGACGGGTCGACCACACGTTGCCGGTGACAACCGCTGAGATCATTTGCGCTCCTTCGTCGCTCGGGCGATCATTTGCGCTCCTTCTCAATCGTGATGCCCAGAGTGCGGGCCTTTTCGCGCGCCAGTGGGGTCAGTACCGCCTTGCGGCCCAGCACGAGCGTGCCGCCGGCCATGTCGGCGATGTGCCGTTCGGTCACGGCACCGGATTCGATGCGCCTACTGGCACCGCCACCGGACGATCGGGTCGACCCGGCCAGCCGGAAGCTGAGCCGGCCTGCCTTGAGATCTGCTCGGGTCTTGGGACTGTCGAAGAGCCGCAACAGCTTTCGGACGAAGTTGTCGAGATCGCGGTCGTTGTTCAGTTGCACGGTCTCGGTGCGGTTCTTGGCGTCGGCGGCTCGGGGGCCGGTCGGTTCCACTCCGAACTGGTCGGCGACCGTCGGCGGTGGTGGAGCCGGGGCCGGTGGTGGGGGGACGGCCACCGGCCCCGGAGTCTTGGCGGCCGCTCCGACATCCCGGACGGCCTCCCGCACCACCTCGCGCACCAGGGCGCGCAACTCTTCCCGGTTGATGCTCACGCGGTGGCCCTCACCAGTGCATCCTGGGCAGCTTCGGCCGCGGTGCGGACATCGGCTTCGGTGCCCGACAGGTACACCCGGCCGGTGGCGCCGATCATCCGGAAGTCGACCACCTTGATGTCCGCGGCCTTCTCGGCTTCGTTGGTGGCCAGGATGGCGTAGGACGCGGGAGCCACCTCGAGGACGAACAACGATTCGCCGGGTAGCACCATCGAGCCGATCTTGTTGCGGTTGATCAGGAACGCGTGCTGATGGTCGACGCTGGAGATGATGCGTGAGGCCAGCACGTTCGGTTGGACCGCGCCCCCGGTGTCGCCGCCGAGCTCGTCCAGAGCGGCATCGGCAGCGGCTTTGACGGCGCCGGTCTCTCCATGAAACTCCAGGTAGCCGAATTGCCGTTCCACCACCAGGATCCCGGCTTTGACCTCGGCATGTTTGAGGGCGACGTCGGTGACGCCCTCGATGTCCAGACCGGGTGCCACCTCGATGATCTGGGCAGCCTGGTTGGCGCGGGGAAGCGCACCCTTGATCCAGGTGCCCAGATACGACATGGTCTGCGGTTGCAGCCGGTCGATGAAGATGAAGGAACGAAGTTCAGCCACAGCCCTACCTCTTGATCAGTTGTGCGAGTTCTTCGGCGACCAGCGCGCGCAACTCCGCACGCAGTGCGTCCAGGCCCAGGTCGGTCGAGTGTGCGGGGGTGGACCGGCGTGGTGCCGTTCTCATCTGCGAGGGCACACCGTGACGGTCATTGGAGGCCCGCGGATACTCCGGCACCGGTCCGGCCGGTGAATGCCACGGATTGATGCCGGCGAAGTTGCCCATGGGCACGGCGGCGTCGCCGTTGTAGGCGATGCGCGCCCAGTTGATCAGGTTCTGCGGTTGCAGGTTCTCTCCGATCGAACTGCGTCCGACGAAGCCGGTACCGATCGTCATCGACGGCGCCAGGTTGGTATCCAGCCCCGAGCTGCCGGTCGAGTTGCCGACATTGACCGACACTCGGAGAACGGGCACCTGAGCCGCGAAATCAGTGATGACGGCCGGGCTTTCGCTGTGGATCGCCGCCGAGTGACCGGCACCGCCGATCCGCACCACGGCGCGTGCGGCACGGACACCCCGCGCGGCGTCGGCGGCGGTGGTCATGCCGAGCACCGGGGACAGCTTCTCGTGAGCCAGCATCTCCTCGGCGATCACGTCGGTGAACGGCGCGATCAGCACCCGGGTCTTGGGGGTGACCCGCAGTCCGGCCTGCCCGGCGATCCAGGCGGCGTCGCGGCCCACCACATCGGTGTTGAGGTGCCCGTCGGCGAACATGTAGGCCCGTAGGCGGCGTGCGCCGTCCTCGTCGAGGATGTGCGCGCCGGCGCGGGTCAGCGCACCGCTGAGCTTGCCCGCGATCGCGTCCTCGGCGATCAGGACAGACTCGTTGGTGCACAGCACCGAGTTGTCGAAGGCCTTGCTGTCCACGATCCGTTCGGCCGCGGCGTTGATGTCGGCGCTGGCGTCGACGAACACTGGCACATTGCCCGGGCCCACGCCCAGCGCCGGGTTGCCGGATGAGTACGCGGCCCGCACGACGCCGGTGCCGCCGGTGGCGACGATGACGTCGGTGCGCTCGTCAGCCATCAGTGCCTGCACCAGCGGGATCGACGGTTCCTCGATCACCTGCACGACACCGTCCGGCGCCCCGGCCGCCACCGCGGCCTCGGCCAGCAGCCGGGCCGCATCGGCCGAGCACTGCTTGGCTCGCGGGTGCGGTGCGACGACGACGGCGTTTCTCGTCATCAGCGCCAGGATCACCTTGAAGTACACCGTGGCAACGGGATTGGTGGTCGGCGTCAGTGCCAGCACCACGCCCGCGGGCCGCGGCAGCTCGACGATCTTGCGTGCTTCGTCGACGCGGGGCGAAACATAGTCGTCACCTCGGTAGTAGTCGACGATGCCACGCGAGCAGGCCCGGTTCTTGGTGACCTTGTCGGCCACCACGCCCATTCCGGTCTCGGCCACGGCTTCTGCGGCGAACCGTTCGGACGCGGCGTAGGCGGCGTCGGCCACCGCGTCGACGATCGCCGACACCGCGGCTCCGTCATAGTCGGAGTACGCACTCGCGGCCCAGCGGGCCCGCTCCAGCATGTGGCCGGCTTGTGCGGTACTGGTCATGATGCTTTGCGTCCTCTCACGACGGTCTCGGCCCTGGCCACGGCGACGGCGAGGCGGTCCAGGACGTCCTCGCAGAGCTCGCGCGAGAGCAGCAGACCTGGTTTGAACTGCAGGACACGGGGATCCAGCGTGGAGAAGATCGCCCACACGCCGTTCTCGTAGAGCTCGCGCATCACGAACTTGGCGCCCTCGGGGTGGTCGAACTCCAGACCGATCACCACACCGTTCTGCCGGATGCCGACGAACCAGTCCGGATGGTCGGCCTGGATGCGCTGCAGCCCTTGGTCGAAGATGTCGGCGATGTAGTGCACCATCGATCGCACCTCGGGGCGGGTGGAGATTTCGAGCGTCTTCAGCGCGGCGACACAGCCCAGCTCGGCGCCGCCGAAAGTGGAGATGTGGCCGAAGCCGTCCTCGTCGAGCCACTTCGCGGCGCGATCACTGAGCAGGGCCGCGGTGATCGGGTACATGCCACCGGACAGGCCCTTTCCGGTCACCAGGATGTCGGGCTCGATGCCGTGTTTGGTGATGCACCACAGCTCACCGGTTCGCATCAGCCCGGTCTGCACCTCATCGGCGATGTAGAGGGTCCCGTGCTTCTCGGTGATGGCCTTGACGGCCTCGAGGTATCCCGGTGCGGGCAGCGGGAATCCGTACGTGGCCGGGATGGTCTCCATGATGACCGCGGCGACGTCACCGGGGGCGAGGACCTTCTCCATCGCCTCGATGTCGTTGAACGGAACCTGGAGGAACTCGTCGGGCTGGTCGGCCAGGAAGAACTTGGCGAACCGGTCGTCGCCGGTGGCCACCGCCAGTCCGGTGTGGCCGTGGTAGGCCTTGACGATCGAGACGATCTTGCGGCGCTTGGTGGCGTGACGGGCGCTCTTGAGCGCGATGTCGATCGCCTCACCGCCCCCGGACCCGTACGCCACCTTCGTGATCGAGGCCGGTGCGGTCTCGACCAGTCGCTGTGCCAGGGCAGTGCGGGCCACCGACGGGAAGTGGTGGTTGCCGACGTCGAAGTGCGCCATGCCCTCGGTAATCGCCTGCATCACTTCAGGGTTGCGATGCCCGAGGTTGTAGGTGCCGCCGTTGAGATGCAGATCGATCAGGCGGCGGCCGCCCATGTCCCACAGGAAATATCCCTCGCGACGGTCGATCACCAGATCGACACCGGTATCAGTCCAGAACTGTGTCTTGTCTGGATTCCAGAACGTCTTCGCCTTGTCCAGCACTTCGGCTTTGGACTCGAACGTGAACGTGCCGTAGTCGTACATGCGGCTCCCTCTCCAGCTATCCGGTAGCTGTGATGGGCCTCACCGTAAACGGTCGCAACCATTTGTGTCAATGGTTGCGGAAAGTGCTTGCCAATCGATTTTGGTAGTGCCAATATACGTACGGCCCGGATGTGGTCCAGCCCACATCGGGTGTCCCACTGTTACCTGGAAGGTATCCCGCTAGATGACCGATCAAGCTGTCGCCGGGAGTGAAGACACAGCTCACGACGTCCAGAGACTGAAACGCAACGCCGTCGGCACCGTCGGCGTCATCTTCATGGCGGTGGCCACCGCCGCCCCGATCACAGCAATGGTCGGCAACGTCCCAATCGCAGTCGGCTTCGGAAATGGTTCGCACGCGCCGGCCGGCTACATCGTGGCAACCGTCGTCCTCGGCCTCTTCGCCGTGGGCTACGCGACCATGGCCAAGCACATCACCACCACAGGAGCTTTCTACGGCTATATCTCCCACGGACTGGGCCGGGTGGTCGGCATGGCCAGCGGCGGTCTGATCACCATGGCGTACGTGGTGTTCGAGGCTTCCCTGATCGGGATCTTCTCGTTCTTCTTCCAGAATTTCATGCAATCCCAGCTGGGGATCCACGTTCACTGGATCATCCCGGCGCTGCTGATGCTGGCGGTCAACGCGATCCTGACCTACTTCGACGTCAACCTGACCGCCAAGGTGCTCGGCGTGTTCCTGGTGACCGAGATCGTCATGCTCGCACTGGGAGCGCTGGCGGTGCTGGTCAAGGGCGGAGGTCCGCAGGGCTTTGCTGTCGCCGATACCCTCAACCCCATCGGCGCCTTCACGCCGGCAGCCGGAATCGCCGGTGCCAGTGCCGGTTTGGGGCTGTTCTTCGCGTTCTGGTCATGGGTCGGCTTCGAATCGACCGCAATGTACGGCGAAGAGTCGCGCAACCCGAAGAAGATCATCCCCCGGGCCACCATGCTCAGCGTGCTCGGTGTCGGCCTGTTCTACGTTTTCGTGTCCTGGATGGCGATCGCAGGCACCGGCCCGCAGCACGCCGTAGAACTCGCGCAGGATTCCGCGACGTCCTCGGAGATCTTCTTCGCCCCGGTGCGCAGCACCTACGGCGAGTGGGCGATCACGGTGTTCAACGTCCTGCTGGTCACCGGATCCTTCGCCTGCGGCATGGCGTTCCACAACTGCGCCTCGCGTTACCTGTACGCGCTGGGCCGCGAAGGCCTTTCCAAGGGACTGCAGAAGACCATCGGCGCAACGCATCCCACGCACGGGTCGCCCTACATCGCCTCGTTCGTCCAGAGCGCCGTTTCCTTGGTGATCATCCTCGCCTTCCTGTTCGCCGGGATGGACCCGTACGTGCACATGTACACACTGCTGGCGATCCTGGGCACCATGGCGATCCTGATCGTGCAGTCGCTGTGCGCCTTCTCGGTGATCAGCTACTTCCACATCCGCAAGAACCATCCCGTGTCCAAGCACTGGTTCAAGACACTGATCGCCCCGGGCCTCGGCGGGATCGGCATGCTTTATGTCGTATACCTGCTGTGGGAGCACAAGGATGCGGCGGCGGGCACTGCCTCGGGGACCCTGCTGTTCAAGCTGACGCCCTGGATCGTGGTGGGCATCTTCGTCCTCGGCGCGGGTATGGCCACCTACTTCAAGCTGCGCGATCCGCGTCGCTACGAGTTGATCGGCCGGATCGTGTTCGAGGACAACGTTGTTCGAGACTAGATGGACTCGTTCGAACGCGTGTTGCTGAAGTTCGTCCTCGCGTGGGCTCCCTATGGGGGACCACGCGAGGACGACGTCTGGCTGGAGTTCGGCATGACCGCCGAGCAGTTGTGTGTCCGTTTCGCCAGGATCGTCGCTGGTCAGATCCCGAAGGCCAGGGCACTTTCGGCAGCCGACCGCTGCCTGTTGGAACGTGCCTGCCGATACCTACGGCACCAGCGTGAATCAGGCAAACGCCGCGCGTAGCCGCGCCAGTTGGCTGGCCATGAAGGCCTGGGCCACCGGAGTTTTCGCCGCGATCTGGTCGAAACCGTGGAACGCCCCGTACACCTGTTCCACCTGGCAGTCGACCCCGGCGGCGCGCAGGCGCTCGGCGTAAGCCATGTCCTCGTCGTGGAAAAGGTCCAGGGTTCCCACCCCGATCCAGGCCGGGGGAAGACCGGCCAGATCCTCGCGACGGCCCGGCACCGCAACGGTGGGATCGGCACCACCCAGGTAGGCCGACCAGCCGAATCTGTTGCTGCCCTGGGTCCACAGCCGATGGCCCGGATTCTCCAACTCCGGTCCCACCGAGCGGTCGTCGAGCATTGGGTAGATCAGTATCTGAGCGGCAAGGGACACCTCGCCGCGGTCACGGGCGAGCAGGGCCAGCGCGGCAGCCAACCCGCCGCCGGCGCTGGCGCCGGCCACCGCGACGCGCGCGGAATCGACAGCGGGCAGTGCGGCCAACCATTTCAGCGCCGCGTAGCAGTCCTCCAGACCGGCCGGGTATGGGTTCTGCGGAGCCAGCCGGTACTTGACCGCGGCCACCGTGGCGCCGAGCTCCCTGGCGAAGCGCCGGCACTGGGCATCGTCCTGCGCCGGGCTGCCCAGCACATAACCGCCGCCGTGGATCCACAGCAGGGCCGGCGTCGGTTCGGCGACGCCGGCGGGCCGGTACAGCCGCACCCCGACCCCTGAGCTGAGGGTGAGCACTTCGACATCCTTGGGTGTCTGCCGGTTCTGCAGCACGGTGAGTCGTTGCAGCAGCGGCAGAGAACGCCTGGTCACCAGCTGTCGCGGGAGGAAGCGGGCGATGCGTTCGAGGTCGGGATGAAACGCGGGCCGGGCGTCTGTGTTCGCAGTCACAATTACCGTTCTACCGGGTGTCCTCGACGCCATGTCGAGCAGGCCCTCCGTCGTCCGTGCGTGCGGTTTCCCGCCAGGGTCGTGCATCGCGTGGCACCGAGACCCGCAGGCCGAAACCGGCGCGCCGTGGCGTGTCAGGGCTTGTTCAGCACGATGAACAACGAGGCGATCAGGGCATCGTGGGTCACGATGTAGTTGGTGAGGATCAGCTCCCCGGGCAGGTTCGTCTTGTCGTAGTCGCCGTCGTAGCGGGCCCGCAGCACCGTCACCCCGGACCGCTGGACCGTCTCGACGACCTGCATCGTGACCCGATCGCCGACGATCTCGTCGTGCACCCAGGTCCGGATGGCGTCTGGAGTGGTGAACTCACGCTGATTGTCGTGGACCAGTGCATCCGGGGTGAGGGTGGCCAAGACCGCGTCGACGTCGAAAGCGTTGACGGCATCGACGTACCTGCGCACCGCCGCGGGCATTTCACACTTCTGCTGAATGGACATGCCGACAGGGTCGACCGTTCGCTGACTGGAGGGTCAAGGCCAGGCGCAATCTTGAGTCTCCCCTTGGGGGAGCGGCCACACTGATCCGGTGACCATCGATCTGGTGCGGACGTCGTGGTCGACGGCGGCACGGTCCCGACGGTGTAAGCCGTCGATCCCGTCGTCCGTGCGTGCGGCTTTCCACGCCAGGGTCGTGCATCGCGTGGAGCTGCGACCGGCAGGTAGAAACCGGCCCCCCGCGAGATACCGACCTACTTCAGCAGCGGGTCGCGGGGCAGGCCCAGGATGCGCTCGGCGATGGTGTTGCGGGTGATCTCCGATGTCCCGCCGGCGATGGTCATCGCCCGGTTGCCCAGGTATGCCCGCGTCAGCTTCGGCGTCTGGCCCGTCACCCCGGCCGAGCCGACCAGAGCCATGCCCAGCTCAGTCAGATGCTGTGAGTGCTCGGCCACCAGCAGCTTGGTGACGTTGCCCTCGGGGCCCGGCTCGGCTCCGGCGATGGCCCGGCTGACCCGGCGCAGGTTGAGCAGCCGCAGCGTGTGGCCGACGGCGATCACCTCACCGGCGCGTCGCACGTAGCGGGCCCCGTCGGGATCCGCATCGATCAGGGCCACCAGCTCGTCGGCGTCGAATCCGGTCGGTGCGGCCGAACCGCCGCCGATCGAGATGCGCTCGTTGCCCAGCGTGGCCCGCGCCACCAGCCAGCCCTTGTTCACATCGCCCACCACATCGGCGTCGGGGACGAACACGTCATCGAAGAAAACCTCGTTGAAGTGCGCGTCGCCGGTCAGGCCGCGCAGCGGATTCACCGTCACCCCAGGGGCTTTCATATCGATCGCCATCATGGTGACGCCGGCGTGCTTGGGCGCGTCAGGGTCGGTGCGCACGGTGGCCAGGCCCCACTGGCAGTGCTGGGCCAAGCTGGTCCACACTTTCTGCCCGGTGACTCGCCAGCCGCCGTCGACCTTCTTGGCGGCGGTACGCACCGCGGCGGCGTCCGAACCCGCGCCCGGCTCGGAGAACAGCTGGCACCACATGACCTGTCCGCGCAGCACCGGTAGGACCCACCGCTCGCGCTGGTCATCGGTGCCGGCTTGGGCGATGGTCAGGGTCACCCAGCCGGTGATGCCCATGTCGGCGCGCTCGATATCGGTGAACTCCTCTTCGATTACCAACTGCTCCAACACATTCGCAGCGCGGCCATACGGCTTGGGCCAGTGCGGCACCAGGTAGCCGGAGTCCACCAGATAGTCGCGACGCTGGTCCTCGGGCAGCGCCTGCACCGCAGATGCGGCAGCCTGCGCGTTCTGCCGGTACTGCTCGGCTTCTGCCGGCAGCGCGAAGGACGCCCCGTGCGCCTGCCCGCTGCGTTGTCCGTCGACGACGTCGATCAGCGGATCGGCACCGTCGCCGAGGACCGCGGCCAGCGTGCGGGCCCGGCGCAGGTAGAGGTGGGCGTCGTGCTCCCAGGTGAAGCCGATGCCGCCGTGCAACTGAACGTTGGTCTCGGCGTTGAACACCACGGCACGGATGGCGTGCGCGGCGGCCACCGCGGCGGCGAAGGACGCCCCGTCGAGGTTGTCGGCGCGGGCGGCATCCCACACTGCGGCGGTGGTCTGTTCGGCGTCGACGAGCATGTTGGCCGCGTGGTGTTTGACGGCCTGGAAAGTGCCGATCGTGCGGCCGAACTGTTCGCGCACCTTCGCGTATTCGACAGCCATGTCGAGTGCGGCCCAGGACACTCCCACCGCTTCGGCCGAGCCGAGGATGCGGAACACCGTGCGCGCCGCTCGCGCCGTGCCGCGCAGGATCCGGCTGTCCTCGACTGCCACGGCCCGCAGGTCCACCGCGCCGATGCTGCGCGTGGTGTCCAGGGAATCCTGTGCGGTGACGGTGATGCCGTCGGCCGCCGCGTCCAGGATCACCAGGTCGTCGCCTGCGGCCAGCACGAGTAGCCCGGCATCGGGGGCCCCGATCACCGCGCGTGCCTGGCCGCCGAGCAGGCCGTCGGGGCCGACGTGCACCGAGCCGGCCAGCCCGAGGGCGGCAACCGTGGTGCCGTCGGCGAGGCCCGGAAGCAGCTCGGCGCGAAGGGTTTCCGGCGCGTAGCGGTCGATGATCACCGAGGCTGACACGGTCGGCAGGAACGGACCCGGGGACAATTCGCGGCCGGCTACCTCGGCCACCACCGCAAGCTCGGCGAGCCCGAAACCGGAACCGCCGTACTCTTCGGAGATGGCCAGCCCGTTCCAGCCGAGTTCGGCGCCGGCTGACCAGATTTCATCGGGATAGGTCCCGGCATCCGCGAGCGTGGCGCGGGCGGCCGCGCGGCTGTCGAGCCGGTTCAGCTGCCCAAGCGCCGCGTCGGCTAGGTCCTGGTGCTCTTCGGTGATGGCCAGCGCAGACTTCGTCATGATTAGCGAAGCTAACGGGGGTTTGAGGGTACGTCGACGTGATGCAGGTCACATTTTGACAGGTGTTGGACAAGTCGGCGAAGTTGTCGCCTGAGTCAATCCGTTGCGGGGTACGCTCGCGCAATGACGGCACGACCGGATAACCGGTACCCCGCACCGACGCTCGGAGATCGCGCGCGATGGTTGCTACGCGCCAATCCTGCCGACCACATGCTGGCACTTAGCTTGGCAACGGCTTCGCTACCGGTGGTGGGCAAGCACCTGGAGCCGCTGGGCGCGCTCACCGCCATGAGTGTGTGGGGGTTCCGTCACCTGCCCGATTTCCTCACGTCCTCGGCGAAGTCTTGGCTCACGCCGGACAACGGCGATTTGCGGCAGGCCGAGCGCGAGCAGACCAACGCGATCGCCCAGGACGCGCTGCGCGGCGTGGTCTCGCCTGCTGACCTGGCCGTCGACTGGCCGGGTCCGGACAGCATGCCGCCGTTGTGGCGCACGCTTGAGTACCGGCGCGATGTCTACCGGACCTCGGTACGTTACGGCGACGATCCGTCCCAGTTGCTCGACGTGTGGCGCCCCGAGCAGTTGCCGGCCCATCCCGCGCCGGTGTTGCTGTTCGTTCCCGGTGGCGCCTGGGTGCACGGCGGGCGGATCCTGCAGGGCTACGCGTTGCTGTCGCATCTGGCCCGGCAGGGCTGGGTGTGTCTGTCGATCGACTACCGGGTCGCCCCGCACCACCGCTGGCCCCGGCACATCACCGACGTCAAGGCCGCAATCGCCTGGGCGCGTGCCAATGTCGACAAGTTCGGCGGTGACCGTAACTTCGTCGCGATCGCGGGCTGCTCGGCCGGTGGTCACCTGGCCGCACTCGCCGGCCTCACCCCGAACGACCCGGACCTGCAGGGGGATCTACCCGACGGGGCGGACACCTCGGTCGACGCCGTGGTCGGAATCTACGGACGCTACGACTGGGAAGACCGCTCCACCGAGGAGCGGGTCCGATTTGTCGACTTCCTGGAACGGATTGTGGTGGGACGCAAGATCGATCGCCATCCGGAGATATTCCGGAAAGCCTCCCCGATCGCCCAGATCCACCCCGACTCGCCGCCGTTCCTGGTCGTCCACGGTACCGGTGACAGCGTCATCCCGGTGGCGCAGGCACGCAGTTTCGTCGACAAGCTCAAGGCGGTGTCACGGGCCGTCGTCGGCTACATTGAGCTGCCCGGGGCCGGGCATGCCTTCGACATGACCGACGGCGCCAGGACCGGGGCGATGGCAACGGCAGTTGGCTTGTTCCTCAACCAAATTCACCGGAATCGTGCGATGGATGAGGCCAAAGCGGTCATATAGACGTTTCCACACACCTGGGGAGGACACCGTGAAGCGGTTGAGTGGGTGGGACGCGTTCCTGCTGTATACAGAGACGCCCAACGTGCACATGCACACGTTGAAGATCGCGGTCATCGCACTTGATGACATGGGTGATCGGACGTTCGGGGTCGACGAGTTCCGTGAGGTGCTCCGCGGGCGGCTGCACAAGCTGGACCCATTCCGGTATCAGCTCGTCGACATCCCGTTCAAGTTCCATCACCCGATGTGGCGCGAGAACTGCGACGTCGACCTCGAATACCACGTGCGGCCGTGGCGGGTACGCGCCCCGGGCGGGCGGCGTGAGCTCGACGAGGCCATCGGCGAGATCGGTAGCGCCCCGTTGGATCGCAGCCGGCCGCTGTGGGAGATGTACTTGGTCGAAGGCCTGGCCAATGGGCGCATCGCGGTGGTCGGCAAGATCCACCACGCCCTCGCCGATGGGGTCGCCTCGGCAAATCTCTTGGCTCGCGGGATGGACCTGCAGGACGGACCGGAACGCGACGACGACTCGTATGCCACCGACCCCGCACCCACCAAGACTGAACTGGTGCGCTCGGCATTCGCCGACCACATGCGCCAGCTAGGCCGGTTGCCCGGCACGGTGCGGTACACGGCCAAGGGGTTCGGGCGGGTGCGGCGCAGCAGCCGCAAGCTGTCGCCCGAGCTGACCCGGCCCTTCACCCCGCCACCCAGTTTCATGAATCACATCCTCGACGAAAAGCGCCTGTTCGCCACGGCCACACTGGCATTGGCCGACGTCAAGGAGACGAGCAAGAAGCTCGGGGTGACGATCAACGATCTGGTGCTGGCCATGTCGTCGGGAGTGCTGCGCACGCTGTCACTCAAGTACGACGGAAAGGCCGACCACCCGCTGTTGGCCTCGGTGCCGATGAGTTTCGACTTCTCGCCGGATCGGATCTCCGGCAACCGGTTCAGCGGTGTGCTGGTGGCATTGCCAGTGGACGTTCCGGACACCGCGGAGCGGGTGCGGCGTGCGCACGACGCGGCCGCTCTGGCCAAGGAAAGCCATCAACTGATCGGCCCGGAACTGATCGCGCGCTGGGCCGCGTACATGCCGCCGGCTCCGGTCGAGGCGATGTTCAAATGGTTGTCGCATCAGGACGGCCAGAACAAGGTGCTCAACCTCAACATCTCGAACGTGCCGGGGCCACGGGAACGCGGCAAGGTCGGCGGCGCCACCGTCACCGAGATTTACTCGGTAGGGCCGATCACCACCGGCAGCGGGCTCAACATCACGGTGTGGAGCTATGTCGACCAGCTCAACATCTCGGTGCTGTCCGACGATGCCACGGTGGAGGATCCCCACGAGGTGACTGACGGCATGCTCGACGAGTTCCGCGAGATTCGCAGGGTGGCAGGTCTTTCGGACAAGCTCACCGTGGTCGAATCCGCGATGCCGCAGTAACTTCTGCACCGCGAGCGACTGTGTCTGCCGGCCGACACGCGGTGCAACAGTGACAGTTTCTGCACGCGCGCGTCGCCGCGGATCGGCCCGGGTTACGCTCCGTTGCGTGGCAGATAGAGACGTCGCCGACTATGTCGTCGTCGGTGCGGGTTCGGCCGGATCGATCGTGGCATCACGGCTGGCGTCGTCAGGTGCCGATGTGGTGCTGATCGAAGCCGGCGGCACCGAGCATCGGCCCGACGTCCGCGTGCCCACCGGGATAGCCTCGCTCTACCTGACCGCGAACTGGAAACACCAGTGCGCACCCGATCCCAGCAAAGGCGACGTCGCCGAGCAATTCCCCGGCGGCCGGATCATCGGCGGCAGCGGATCGATCAACGCCATGGTCTACGTGCGCGGACGCGCCGCAGATTACGACGGGTGGTCCGCGGCCGGATGCCCAGGATGGTCGTTCGACCAGGTTCTGCCGCATTTCAAGGCGATCGAGAACTGGGTCGGTGGTGGCGACGCGTATCGCGGTGACGCCGGTCCGATTCCGGTGTCGTGGTGTGGGCACCACCACGAGGTCGACGACGCGTTCATCACCGCGGCAACGGAGGCCGGACACGAACGCAACCCGGACCAGAACGGTCGGTCGCAACTAGGTGTTTCTCGAACCCAGGTCAGCCAGCGCCGAGGACTGCGGGTCTCGTCGGCGCACGGCTTCCTGCGATCGCTACCGCGAGGTCAACGGCCTCGGGTGCTGGCCAGGACGACAGCGTCGAGGGTCCTGATCGAGAACGGTCGGGCCGTCAGCGTTGAGTGCCGGGGACGCAAACTTCTTGCGCGCCAGGAAGTTATCTTGAGCGCCGGGGCCATCGGCTCACCGGCCTTGCTGTTGCGCTCGGGAATCGGACCGTCGGGCGCCACACTCGCCCTCCCTGGTGTCGGCGAGAACTTCCAAGATCATCTGGTCGGCACCCAATTCTGGGAATCGAGGGTGCCCACCGCGAACACGCTCGGCCCGGTCGGTGCGCTCAAGGGCATTCGTTCCTTGTTGACCCACGGCACCGGAATCCTCACGATGTCGCCGTTCGAAGCCCAGATCTTCACCGAGGAATTCCAAATCGCGGTCAGCCCCATACATTACGAGCTCAACGCCAGCACGGGCCGGACGGAGATCGAGCGGGTCAACGGGTTCACGGTGTTCACCGTGCTGATGCATCCGCAAACTCGGGGTCGGGTCGGGCTGCGCGACGGAAAGGCCCGGATCGCATTGAAGCGTCTGGGTGACAGCGACGATGTTGACCGGCTGCGCAAGGGGATGAGCCTCGCCCGGGACGTCATCGACGGCTCCGAGGCGATGCGTGGCATTGCCGGCGCATACCTGAACCGCGGCGAACAGGATCACGCCTGGCTGGCCCGTCGGGAGACCAGCATCGGCCATGCCGTCGGAACCTGCCGAATGGGTACCGATGACATGGCGGTCGTGGACCCGGAACTGCGCGTGCACGGCATCGACGGACTCCGCGTCATCGACGCATCAGTCATGCCGACCTTGACTTCGGGTAACACCAACGCACCCACCATGATGATCGCCCACCGCGCAGCCGACTTTGTTCTGGGCGGCACGTGACTAGCGACCACTTCCGGCGTGCGCCGGCGCGGAGGCGACGAGAAACTCTGCAAGTTTGGCGCTGGCGGGCCCGAGCCGTGCCTGTTCGGCCGAGGCGAGGTAGATATCCCACATGATCGCCGGTCGTATGTCGATCGCACGTAGGTCCGGATAATGGGCTGCTTCGCTGGCGGGCATGACGATGGTGCCGAGCCCGTGTCTGACCAGGCGACCGGCGATCGAGTACTCAAGGGCCACCTCGTGCGAGACTCGCGCCGTCACGCCGGCGGCCGCGAATGCGGCATCGACGAGACGTCTGAGCCCGAACTCGGGCGGGAAGCCGATCAGATCCTCATCGCAGAGTTCGGTGACCTCGACGGCGGTGCGGTGGGCAAGCGGATGATCGGGGCGGCAGACGAACACCATCGGCTCCGAGCACAACAACTGCATCTGAACGCGCGCGGGGAACCGGTCGGGGGCTGACACCAGGGCCAGGTCGAGGGATCCGTCGGTGATCGCCGAAAGGTAGGCGATCGAGCCGATTTGGCTCTGCCGCAGCCGGATGCGGACAAACGGGTAGTCGCGGTGGAAATCGCCGAGCACCATCGGTACGTCGAGGGTGCCGAAGGAGATGAGTGACCCGAGATCGACCGTTCCGGTCAGCTCCCCGTGATAGGCGCTGACCGCATCCTTGGCCAGTCGCGCGGTCTGGACCACCTGGCGGGCGTGCTCGCGGAACAACTCTCCCGCAGGCGTGATTCTGATCTGGTGTTTGGACCGGTCGAACAGTTCCACGCCGAGTTCCTTCTCCAGTTTCGACACTGCCGTGGACAAGGCTGACTGGACAACATGGGTCTGGTGTGCGGCCCGGGAGAAGCTCATCTCACTGGCGACCGCGATGAAGTACTCGAGCTGGCGGAGTTCCATGACCTCAGTATCGCGTTTCGCGATAGAAACGATCAACATTGTTCGTTGGACTTGATGAAGCGGCATTGGTCTGATGGAAGGGCAACGGTTCGAACGAAGGAAGTGCACGATGCTGGCTGCCGGCAATGTCACGGTCACCGATTTGCTGTGCGTCACCCCGCCACGGATTCCCGATGGCGCGCATGCGATGACACAGATCATCGAGATCCCGCCGGCCGACCCGGGAGTGCAGCCGCACCGCCACTCCGGGCCGGTCTTCGGGTATGTGCTGGAAGGATCGATCCTGTTCGAGCTGGAAGGCGAGGCGCCCAGGAAAATCATTGCGGGCGAAGCCTTCTGGGAGCCCGGTGGAGATGTGGTCCACTATCAGGTCGCAAATCTGGAGCAAGACCGGCGCAGCGTGTTCGTGGCGGTCTGCATCTGTGCGCCGGGTGTCGACATGATCACCATGCTGGATCCCGACGAGATCAAGGCCCGCGACCATCTGCGCCATCCGGAAGCGCGCCACATCAGGAACGGTTAACCGAGAAACGAGGAAACGACCGTGAAAGCAATCATCACCGGCGACCGCGCAGCGGGCGCCGCCGGACTGTCGCTGTCCGAGATGCCGTACCCGCACGCCGCCGAGAATGACGTCATCGTCGCGGTGCACGCGGCCGCGTTCACGCCCGGCGAGCTGGACTGGCCGGGAACCTGGGTCGATCGTGCCGGGCGGGACCGGGCACCGGCCGTCCCAGGTCACGAGGTCTCGGGCATCGTCGCCGAACTGGGCTACGGGACAACGGGCCTGACAATCGGCCAGCGTGTCTTCGGGCCCACCGACTGGGCCCGCAACGGTACCCTCGCCGAGTATGTCGCGGTCGAGGCGCGAAACCTTGTGCCGCTGTCGGCCGATGTCGACCACACTGTTGCGGCGGCACTTCCGATTTCGGGCCTGACAGCCTGGCAGGGTCTGTTCGACCATGCGCGTCTCGCGGCGGGGCAGTCGGTGTTGATCCACGGTGTGGCAGGCGCTGTCGGATCGGTCGCGGCGCAGCTGGCACACGAATGCGGAGCCCGGGTGATCGGTACCGGCCGAGCAGCGCAGCGGGAGGCCGCGCTCGATCTGGGTGCCGATGCGTTCGTGCAGCTGGAAGGCGCGTGGGCCGAGGCCGTCGGTCAGGTCGATGTGGTGTTCGACGTGATCGGCGGTGAGATTCTGGATCGCTCAGCGCAATTGGTGCGCGCAGGCGGAACCCTGGTCACCATCGCGGAGCCACCGCGAGTTCAGCCGGCCGATGCGCGTGCGGTGTTCTTCGTCGTCGAGCCTGACCGGGCACAACTCGCGACGTTGGAGCGCAAACTCCGCAGCGGCAGCCTGCGGACGACTGTCGGCGCGGTACTTCCGCTCGCGGATGCGGTGTCGGCATTCGACCCGGTGAACCGGGTCGCCGGTAAGACGATCATCAGAGTCGTCGACAGCGACTGACGTGTGTCTACTGGATCGGTTCGTCTCCCAGCACTGTGGTGCGCAGCATGTGCCGCGGAGAGTTGGGCTCGTAGGGCGCGGCTCGGTGCAGGACGCCCTGGTTGTCCCAGATGACGGTGTCACCGACGGACCACTTGTGGCTGTAGACCTTGTCCGGTGTGGTGGCGCGCGCGAGAAGTTCGGCGAGCAGCGCGCGACCCTCGTCACGATCCATTCCGACGATGTAGTCGGCGGAGGCACCCAGTACCAACGACTTTCGCCCGTTGCGGTGGGTCCACACCAGGGGGTTCTCATGGGTCGGCCGGGCCTTCCAGCGGGCCAGCTGATCGGACGTCGGGTCCGGGTAGACGCGGCGCTGCGACGCTTCGAGGGAGTGGACCACCCGTAGCGTGCCGTAGCGCTCCTTGTCGGCCTCGTCGAGCGAGTCGTAGGCGGCGTAGGTGTTGGCGAACTCGGTTTCGCCACCACAGGCGGCGACCTCGAGGGCGGACAGCACCGTAGCCTTCTGCGGGCATTCGTCGTGCATGGGCGTGCAACCGTCGATATGCCAGTCGAAGGTGGCCTTCAGGTACTCGGCGGCCTTGTTCTTCGTCTTGTCCAGGGTGATCGGGTAGATGCCCGAGACCGGGTGATGGCCGTCGGCCGATCGGTCGATCTCACCCAGCCGCTGTGAGAAAGCCACTTGGGCTTCAGGATTCAAGTGCAGGCCGTGGAATACCAATACGCCGTTGTCTTCGAGGGCATCGAGGACAGCGGCCGCCAGACTGTCGTCGGCGCCCAGGCGTTCCGGGTCGACGCCGACAACCTCGGCGCCCACCGACGTTGTCAACTTGTTGATGGTCAGCACACTCATCGGTGCGTCCTTTCGGTGGTCAGGTGCGGTTACGGCCGTGGTTCTCCGGTGCGGATCATCACGGCGTCCGCGGAGTCAGTCGGGGCCGGTTGATGCATGATCTCGACCGACATCGCGACCATGATCAATGAATAGATCAGGTGCAACAGATTGAGCGCATCATCGGGAATGTCGTCGAGCGGAAACTTGTCGCAGTACTCGATCGCATCCTCGACGCGGGGGAAGAAGGCTTCGTAGAACTCGTGCATCTCCGGCATGGTGCTGGCCAGGCGGCGCTCCCAGCGCTCGGTCTCGGTTGGCAGACACCATATTTCGGCGTAAGGCTCCAGCTCGGCGAAGGCGCTGGGCAGTCGGGACGAGGCCATCGTCACACCCCTGCCGGTGTGCGGTCGCGCTGATATTCCTCGACCCAGTCGACCGCCGTCTTGTGCAGGTGCCGCACCAGGATCTCCTGATCGTTGAGCGGATAGTCGTCGACGACGTCGTACTCGAGCGCGGCCTGGGTGCCGCCGAGCATGCCGGCGTCCTGCAGGGCGAATTCCTTGAGCACCACCGCGGCCACCTCGTGCTCGATGCGCTCGCGCACGGTGCGGGCCGGGTGGAAATAGGTGAATGCCTCGAATCGGTGCGTGTTGTGTGAAGTCGGCCAGTAGCGGTAGAGCAGGTACCAGCCGCCGTAGATCAGGATTTCAAGGTTGGGGAAGATCTGGAAGTTGCTGATGCCCCACGGATCGATGTTGCCCGGGTTGAGCCCGTGCATCGGGAGTTCACCGATATCCGGCGTCCGCCACGGACCCACCAAGCCGCTTTGGGTGGCCCGCTCGATCGGGTACATGTACTCCGGCGCCAGCAGCCAGCGCCGGGTGCCTGCGGTCGAGACCAGCCGGTGCGGTCCGTCGAGTTGAAAGTGTCCACATGTGAAGCCGGCGTTGGGGTCTCGTACCTCGGGCGGCACCTGCTGGGTGTGCAGCGAGGGCACGTGGTAGTACTCCTGGAAGGCGTCGGCGAAGATCTTCCAGTTGCTGTTGTTGTGCGCGACCCAGTCATACCGCTCGGTGAGCTTGCCGAAGGGGTAGTCGTCGAGTGCGGTGACCATGGGCCCGAGGAAGTCGCGCAGGCTCTGGCGCGGCTCGCGGTCGAAGTTGACGAAAACGAAGCCGGCCCATACATCGCAATGCACCTCGACCAGGCCGTAGTCGGCGGTGTCGAGTCCGGTGAAGCGGTCCGCGTCGGGCAGCGAGATCAGCCGGCCGTCGAGGGCGTACCGCCATCCGCAGTGCTGGCACTCGAACTCGCTTCCCGTGCTGCGTAGTTCGGTGGCACGGAAATCTGGCTGCACCAAGGTGTGCCCGCGCCGCCGGCACATGTTGTGGTAGGCACGGATGTCGCCGTCATGGTCTTTCACCAGCAGCAGCGAGGCGTCGGCCGCCTCGACCTGGCGAGTGATGTAGCTGCCGGTGTCGGGAGTTTCCTCGACCCGGCTGATGTTGAGCCACGCCCGTTTGAAGATCGCCTCCCGCTCCAGGGCATAGAAGTCTTCAGAGATGGAGTCGCGGAACGGGATCGGGGCGGTACCCAGATCGGGGTAGTGCTCGGTCCAGGATCCCTCAGCCGGTTTGGGCCACTTGGTTGCCATGAGAACCTCCGTGTGACTAGTGGGTGTGGGGACTGCTCGTCGAGCGGGACATCGCTACATCACCGCGCCGCCGTTGACCCCGAGGGTCTGCCCGGTGATGAAGCCGGCCTCGTCGGAGCACAGGAAGCCCACGGCGGCAGCGATATCCGCGCCGGTGCCCAACCGGCCGAGTGGGATGTTGGCGGCGATGGTCTCGTTGGACGGCAGGTGTCCGGCTGCTTGGGATTGGTGCTGCATCGGAGTCTCGATGCCCGACGGGGGAATGTTGTTGACCGTGATGCCGTGCGCGGCGTATTCGCGGGCCAGTGATTTCGTCAAGGTCAGCAACGCGCCCTTGGAGGCGGCATAGTGCGCCGCGAACGGAGTGCCGCGCTGGGCGCTCGACGACGAGATCATCACGATGCGGCCCCATCCGGCGTCGACCATGTCGGGGAGGGCGACCTGGCAGCAGCGGAACGTCCCGCTCAGGTTGACATCGATCATCTGCGCCCAGGACTGTTCGGTGATGTCGGCGAACGAGGCGTATCCGAACATGCCGGCACTGGTCACCAGGATGCCGACCGGCCCGAGTTCACCGCGGATCTTGCCGAAGGCCTCTTCCACCGCGGTGCGGTCGGTGATGTCGGCGCCGACCGCGAAGGCGGTGACGCCGGCTGACCGCAGGTCATCGGTCACTCGTTGTGCCGCATCGGCGTTCACGTCGAGCACGGCGATCTGGTGGCCGCGCCGGCCCAACTCGTGGCACGTCGCTTCTCCCATGCCCGATGCCCCGCCGGTCACCACGGCGACTCTGCTCATTCGTACACCACCTTTACTGTGCGGCTGGTTGGCAGTGCCTGGCACGTCACCACCCACCCCTCGGCGACTTCGTCGTCGTCGAGGGCATCGTTGTTCAGCATGCGAGCGCTGCCCTCGACCACCTGAGCCATACATGTTCCACACGAACCGGTTTCGCACGATGACGGCGCTTTCAAGCCGGCCAGCCGGGCGGTCTGCAGCAGCGTGTTGCCGGCGCGGTAGGGCGCGGTGACGGTACTGCGGCCGAGTTCGATGGTGACCTCTTCGGTGACGGCGGCTTCGTCTGGATCGGCCGCCGGGATCGCGGCCACGGTGAAACGTTCCAGGTGTATCTGCTGCTTGGGGATCCCGGCGTCGAGCAGGGCCTGTTCCACGGTGTCCATGAACGGGGCAGGGCCGCAGACATAGAAGTCGGCGGTGCTGCAGTCCTTGACGAAGTCCGCGATGGCCTGGGAGGAGACGACGCCGTCGAGTTCGTCGAGATGGTGGTGCACCTCGAGGCGGCCGCTGTGGCCTTCGGTGAGGTCCGCCAGCGCGTCCCGGAAGATCACCGATTCGAGATTGCGGTTGGCGTAGAACATCCGGGCCTTGCGGCTGGTGGTGGCCAGCGTCGAATGGACCAACGAGAGCACCGGTGTGATACCGCTGCCGCCGGCGAAGGTGACGATGTCCCGGTCGGCGTCGGTGAGGACGAAGCGACCTTCGGGTGCCGCGGTGTAGATGAGGTCGCCGGCGCGCACGGTGTCGTTGATCCAGTTGGAGACCAGGCCGTCGCGATCGCGTTTCACGGTGATCCGCAGATCGGTCCCGCTGTGCGGGGAGGAGGACATCGAATAGCACCGGCGATGTTCTGCACCGTCGATCGTCACCCGCAGGGTGACGAACTGGCCCGCCTGATAACCGAACCTGTCCATGCTCGCCTCGGGGATGTCGAGCACGAGCGACACCGCGTCGGCGGTCTCCCGGATGACGTGCTTGACCCGCAGCGGGGTGAAGCCGTCGGCATCGGGCGTAGCGGCGGCCGCCTTGGTGGGTGTCGTCATCGTCTCCATTGCGGGCAACATTATCAAGTACTTGTCATTAATCTCAAGTGGTAGATATCGACGGCGGTACGGGGGACAAGGCCAACTCCGGCAGAGGCGCGCAGACCGGACGTCGAAGCCGCCATATCGCCTGGTCGGCGAACTCGATTACCCATCGGTAACCCCTAGCCTCTAGGCTGCGCACTGGCCCTCGCGGTGGCCGGGATTGCACCGCTCCAACGTTGCACCCACCCGAGGACACCTTGATGGCGATCGCCGATGTTCCCGCCTACCTGCACCTGAGCAGTGAGGACGTCGAAGAGATCGCCTATGAACTCGACGTGATCCGCCGAGACGTCGAGGAGTCGCTCGGGGCGAAGGATGCGGCCTACATCCGGCGGGTGATCCATTTCCAGCGGGGGCTCGAGGTCGCGGCGCGACTGATGATCGCCGGCAGCCGGTCGACGACCGGTTGGTTGGTGGGAACGTGCGCGCTGGCGTACTCGAAGTCCGTCGAGAACATGGAGCTCGGCCACAACATCTCCCATGGCCAGTGGGATTGGATGAACGATCCCGAAATCCACTCCAACACGTGGGAGTGGGACATGGTCGGACATTCCGCGCAGTGGCGGTACTCGCACAACTATCGGCATCACGTCTACAGCAATGTCCTCGGCATGGACGAGGACATCGGCTACCGCCTGCATCGGGTCACCACCGACCAGCCGTGGCGCTGGGTCCACCTGGCGACTCCGGTACGAAACCTGGTGCTGGCAGCGATGTTCGAGTGGGGCATCGCCCTGCATGGCCTGCACTCCGAGCGGCTGCGGCACGAGACGCCAGAGGGCCTGGCCGTGGAGAAGCGGAACTTTCGCGACAAGATCGTTCGGCAGCTCGCCAAGGATTATGTGTTCCTGCCCGCCCTGAGCCTGCGCAGGTGGCGTCGGACCCTGGCGGCCAACGTCACCGCGAATGTGCTCCGGAACCTATGGGTGTACGTGAACATCATCTGTGGGCACATCCCCGACGGCGCCGAGACATTCGACCCGGCGGTGGTCGAAGACGAGACCAAAGGCGAGTGGTATCTCCGGCAAATGCTCGGGACGGCAAACTTCAACGCGGGCCCGCTGCTGGCGATCTCGGGCGGTCACCTGTGCTACCAGATCGAGCATCATCTGTTCCCCGACCTGCCGAGCAACCGCCTCCCCGAGGTCAGCGTTCGCGTACGGGAACTGTGCGAGAAGTACGACCTGCCTTACAACACGGCATCGCTTCCGCGCCAGTACTTCCGGACGCAACGGATCATCCACGGGTTGGCGTTCCCCGACTGGCTGCTGAGCATCGGCCGGCGACGCCGCAATTAGGCCCGGCCGCCCCCACCGGGAGACGTCATGGGTCGATGTGGTCGGAGTGCGGTGTGTGACCCGTTCCCTGCTCGATCACCCGGCGCAGCAGGGCGCGCAGCTGCTCCTGTTCCTGATCACTGAGGACACCGAACACCCGATCATGGGCGGCGACCGCATCGGCCACCACCGCCGATGCCACCGCGCGGCCTTCATCGGTCAGGAAGACCTGCAGGATCCGACCGTGCTGGGGATCCTGCTTGCGCTCGATCAACCCACGCTTCTCCAGCGCGGTGAGCGCCAGTTGCACACCTTGCGGGGTGATCAGCAGACGACGGGCCAGCTCCGCACCGGACAGACCGGGTTGGTTGCTCAACTGACGCAGCACACCGATCTGGGCAGTGGTGACACCGTGCTCTTTCACCGATTCGTTGACTTCGGTGAGCGAGAAGTAGAAGGCCTGCTTGAGCCACCACAGGGTGTTCTCGTTCAGATCCATCCTCGTCTCCTGCCACACGCGCCGACTCGACGCTAGCGCACCGCGGCCGGTTCGCGGCACTCACCTGGCCCGCAGGTCACGGGCCTTTGTAGACCACTCCGTCCTTCATCACGAACCGGACATCGAGCATCGTCGCGATGTCGGTGCTCGGATCACCCGCGACGGCGATGACGTCGGCCAGATATCCAGGGGTGAGCTGACCCAGCTCGTCAGCCGCGTCCACGAGATCCGCCGACACCGTCGTCGCGGCCTGCAAGGCCTGCATCGGGGTCATGCCGCGTTCGACGAGCGCGCACAACTCCTTGGCGTTGTCGCCGTGTGGAACCGCGGGCGCATCGGTGCCGCACGCGATGCGTACGCCGGCCGCAATGGCCTTGGGCAGCATGGCTTTCGCCCGGGGGAACACCTCGAGTGCCTTCTTGCGCAGCTCGGGCGCGATGCGGTCGATGGCCATCGCGTCGGTCAGATACGTGGTGGATACCAGGAAGGTGCCGTGGTCGGCCATCATCTGGATCGTCTCGTCGCTGGCCAGGAAGCCGTGTTCGATGCAGTCGATGCCGGCCCGGATGCATGCCTGGACGGCGGTGTCCCCGACCGCGTGCGCGGCCACCTTGACCCCGGCGCGGTGCGCCTCGTCGGCGATGGCAGCGAACTCGGCATCGGAGTATTGCTGGGCACCGGGCGCGGTGCTGTGCGACATCACACCACCGGAGGCCGACACCTTGATGAGCTTGGCGCCGTGGCGAATCTGATAGCGCACACACGCGATGACGTCCGGCACTCCGTTGGCGATGCCCTCGGCGATCGACAGCGGCATGATCCCGGGGGCCAGCCGTTGGAAGACCGTGGGGTCGAGATGTCCGCCGTACGGCGTGACTGCGTGTCCCGCCGGGTAGATGCGGGGGCCGATATGCCAGCCCTGGTCGATGGCCCGCTGCAGCGCGACGTCGAGCAGGTAGCCGCCGGTCTTGACCATCAGGCCAAGGTTGCGGACGGTGGTGAACCCAGCCTCCAGCGTGGTGCGCGCGTTCACCGCGCCGCGCAGCGTGCGGTAGGCGGGATCGTCCTGCACGCCGTGCATCGGCGTCGGTAGTCCACCCGGGTTTCCCGGCCCGCCGATCAGCAGGTTGAGCTCCATGTCCATCAACCCGGGCAGCAGGGTGGCGTCACCCAGGTCGATGACCGTGGCCGAATCCGGCAGTGGCCCTTCGGGATTGATGGCCGTGATCCGGTTTCCCTCGATGACGAGAACGGCCGGAGACCGGACCTCGCCGGCGGTCACGTCCACCCAACGGGCGGCACGCAGGACCGTAGTGGGGTTCGCTACCGGCGTCACGGCACCGGCTCGGCGACGCAGTCCAGCGACGTGGCACCGGAATCGGGTACCCGCGGCTGCTTCCAGCACTCGACCGGGAAGGACACCGTCACCATCGAATACAGCAGGTGCATCAGGTTGAGGACATCCTCGGGCATGTCATCGAGGCTGAATTTGTCGCAGAAGCTGATCGCTTCCTCGGCCCGCGGCGTGATCGCGTCGTAGAACGCCTGCATCTCGGTCATGGTGGAACCCAACCGCTTGGCGTAGCGCTGCGGCTCACTGGACAGGCACCAGTCCGAAAACCGTTCCAGATCGGCGAATTCGGCCGGGAGTTTGATGCTCATCAGTTCACACTCCTGCGGTGTTGCGCTGGTAGTCCTCGATCCAGGATGCGGTCTCCTTGTGCAGGTGCCGCAGCAGGATCTCCTGATCGCAGAGCAGGAACTCGTCGACCACTCGAGTCTCGATGGAGGTCTGCGTCGCTTCCAGCGTGTTGGCATCCTGCAGGCCGTACTCCTTGAAGGACACGGCGGCCAGTTCCTGGGCCAACCGCTCCCGTGGGGTGCGCGGCTGCGGAAAATACAGCGTGCACTCAAACGTGTGGGTGTTGAACGAGGTCGGCCAGTAGTGATACGTCAGATACCAGCCCTGGCCCCAGAACAACATGACGAAGTTGGGGAACAGTTGGAAGGAGTCCAACCCCCACGGATCGCACTTGGCGGGGTTGAGGCCGGCCGGCATCTCGCCGAGGTCCGGTTTGTCCCACGGGCCGAAAAGCCCGCTCTGACAGATGTCTTCCATGGGCTTGCGCATCTCGTCGGGCATTTCCCAGGCCCGCACCCCGGAAGTGCTCACCAATCGGTGCGGTCCTTCGATCCGGTAGTGCGGTGCCTCGAATCCCGACTCGGCGGCGGCCTTCGAATAGGCGGTCGGTGACTGGTTCGCGTGCAGGATGGGTGCGTGGTAGAACTCCTGGAAGGCATCCATGTAGAGCTTCCAATTCGCTTTCACCTCAGAGCGATAGGTGAATCGCGAGGTCATCTTGTCGAACGGGTAGCCCTCCAGGCCGGTGATCATCGGGCCGAGGAACTCGCGCAGTGACTGCTCGGGTGTTTTGGCGAAGTTGACGAAGATGAACCCTTCCCACACCTCGCAGTGCACCGGCACCAGGCCGTAGCGGCTCTTGTCGAGGTCGAAGAACTCGGCTTCCTGTTGAACGAAGGTCAGCTCGCCGTCCAGGTCGTAGCGCCAAGCGTGGTATTTGCAGGTGAACTGCCGGCATACCCCGCTGGTCTCCTCCAGCGGCATGTCGTCCCACACCAGCTTGTTGCCCCGGTGGCGACAGACGTTGTGGAAGGCCTTGACCTCGCCCGACTTGCCGCGGACCACGATGATGGAGGTGTTGGCGGCCTTCATCTCCCGGGTGAAGTAGCTGCCTTTACGCGGAAGCTGTTCCACCCGGCCCACATTCAGCCAGGCACGCTTGAAGATCGCCTTGCGTTCCAGTTCATAGATCTCGGGACTGATCGAGTCTTCATACGACACCGGGCCGGTGCCCAACTCGGGGTAGTGCTGAGTCCAGCTGCCTTCAGCCGGCTTGGGAAACCGAGCCATGCCCGCTCCTCTGCGATGTGATTCGGCCGGCGGTGCACACGATGGGCTGCGGCTGCCGGCCAGGGCTTCAAATCGACCGTAGACGCCGGTTCCGTCAATGACAAGTAGTTGATACTCTGGGCTGGACTGAGGCGGGAGGATCCGAATGGATCAGCATCTTGGGGAGTTCCTCGGAGTCGAGGCGGACTGGTCGTCCAGTGGCGACCCTGCCGAAACGATCGAGGTCATCTCACCGCACACCGAGCAGCCCATCGCTCGAGTGGTGGCGAGCCGGCCGGCCGATGTGGATGCCGCGGTCTCGGCCGCGCGCACGGCGATCGACCAGGGCCCGTGGCCCCGGCTCGACCCGGCCGAGCGCATCGCGGCGGTACGTCGTCTCGCCGAGCTGTACACACAGCGACGAAGCGAGATGGCGCAGTTGATCTCGGCGCAGATCGGCGCGCCGATCAGTTTCGCCGAGCGCGCACAGGTCGGGTTGCCGACGATGATGATGTCGGCGTTCTGTGATCTCGCCGAAAACTACCCGTGGCACGAGGCCCGGCGCGGCTTCTTCGGTTCGGACGTCCGTATCAGCAAGAGTCCGGTCGGTGTCGTCGCAGCCGTCGTGCCCTGGAACATGCCGCAGTTCCTGATCGTCACCAAGCTGGTGCCCGCGCTGCTGGCAGGCTGTGCGGTGGTACTCAAACCGGCGCCGGAATCACCGTTGGACGCACTGTTTCTGGCGGAGATACTCAAGGAGGTCGGCCTGCCGGACGGCGTCGTCACCGTCGTACCGGGGGATGCCGGCGCCGGCGCGCACCTGGTGGGCCACCCCGGCGTCGACAAGGTCTCCTTCACCGGCTCCAGCGCTGCAGGCCGGGCTGTGGCCGCCGCGGCGGCAGCCAACCTGACCAAGGTGAGCCTGGAGCTGGGCGGCAAGTCGGCGGCGATCGTGCTCGACGACGCCGACCCGGAAACCGTTGCGGCCGGGGTCCGTTCGGCCAGCCTGTCCAACAGCGGGCAGATCTGCAATGCACTGACCCGGATCCTGGTACCGGCTTCGCGTGAGCACGAGTTCGTGGACGCGTTGGCGGCCCGGATGGGTGCGATCGTCGTCGGGGATCCCGCCGACCCGGCGACCGAGCTGGGACCGCTCGTGTCGCGGCGGCAGCAGCAGCGCGTCCGCGACTACATCGATCTCGGCCGGCGTGAGGGGGCCAGGCTGGTCTGTGGGGGGACGGAGATGCCCGACGGCCTCGACACCGGCTGGTACGTGCGGCCGACCCTGTTTGCCAGGGCTGACAACGCGATGCGCATCGCTCGTGAGGAGATCTTCGGACCGGTACTCACCGTGATCAGCTATCGCGATGAGGACGACGCCATCGCGATCGCCAACGACTCCGACTACGGGCTGGCCGGCTCGGTATGGACGGCGGACACCGACCGCGGGATAAGCGTCGCCGAACGTGTACAA
Organism: Mycobacterium sp. DBP42; assembly: GCF_005924235.1. NCBI lineage: Bacteria > Bacillati > Actinomycetota > Actinomycetes > Mycobacteriales > Mycobacteriaceae > Mycobacterium > Mycobacterium sp. DBP42. Next base: position 72,253 of record NZ_VCMY01000018.1, on the reverse strand, counting down.
ACCGGCACTTTCGGGGTAAACCAGGGGTACACAATGGATCCGTTTGCACCGTTCGGCGGCATCAAGGACAGCGGATATGGCCGGGAACTCGGCCGCGAAGGACTCGACGGCTACCTCGAGACCAAATCCATTGCCGTCGCAACCGCACGTTGAGGGGACCAACATGACAGTCACAACCTCGCCCAGGATTCCCGCCGCCGAACGCATCGCGGTGCGTTGCGTCGACTCCGATGTGCACCCGGTGCCCCGTCGGGGGGTGCTGGGGCAGTACATCCCGGAACCATGGCGCAGCAGATACTTCGGCAGTCACGACGTCGGGGAGTTGATCTACTACGACGCGCCGGATTACGCCCACGCCTACGCCATGCGCACCGATACTTTCCCCACCGACGGCGAGTTCGCCGGCAGCGATCCTGATCTGGCCTTCCGGCAACTGATCATGGAGGCCGGCGCCGACATCGCGGTCCTGGAGCCCGCGGCGTACTCGGCCCACATTCCCGAGGCCAACCACGCGATGAACTGTGCACTGAACGACTGGCAGGCCAATCACTGGCTGGACAGTCACAACAACTGGCATGAGCGGTGGCGCGGTTCCATCTGCCTGGCCGTTGAAGCACCGGAACTCGGGGCACAGGAGGTCGAACGGTGGGCCGGCCATCCCTTCATGGCACAGATTCTGATCAAGGCCGAGCCGCGCCCGTCATGGGGTGATCCGAAGTACGACCCGATCTGGGCCGCGGCCACCAAGCACGACATCACGGTGAGCTGTCACCTGTCCCGGGGTGAATACGACGAGCTGCCATTGCCGCCGGTCGGCTTGCCCAGCTACAACCACGATTTCATGGTCACGTACTCGCTGTTGGCGGCCAATCAGGTGATGAGCCTGATCTTCGACGGGGTCTTCGACCGGTTTCCGACACTGCGCATTGTGTTCGTCGAGCACGCCTTCACCTGGATCCTGCCGCTGATGTGGCGCATGGACGCCATCTACGAAGCCCGCAAGTCCTGGATGGACATCAAGCGCAAACCATCCGAGTACGTCAAGGACCACATCAAGTTCACCACCCAGCCGCTGGACTATCCCGAGGACAAGACCGAACTGTCGCGGGCCTTCGAGTGGATGGAGTGCGACAAGATCCTGCTGTTCTCGTCGGATTACCCGCACTGGACCTTTGACGATCCCCGTTGGCTGGTCAAGCATCTGCCCGAGCATGCCCGCGAGAATGTGATGTTCCGCAACGGGATTCAGACCTACAAGCTGCCCGAGACGGTTCCTGTGCTCGAAGGGCAGGTCCGGGTTTTCTAGGGCACTCAGGCGAACTGAGCCGCTACCGGGGGCAGGTCGAGCGTCGATCGTATGCCCGGACGCGCGGCACATACCGCGGCGACGACGTTCACCGCACGGTTGGCGGTGTATCCCGGTGTGGTCTCGGCCATCCGTTCCAGGGGTATCGGCATCCGCAGGGTCACCTCCAGCGGGGCGTCGCCGGCCACTGACACATGCCAGCCGGTTTCCCGAACCTCCCAGGCCGGCTCGAGGTCGGCGGCGCAGTACCAGGTGGCGCGGAAGGTGAGCAGCTCCTGCCCGTCACGCATTCCGGCGACGGTGATACGTTGTGCGGCAACGGTTCCAGCTTTGAGGGTGCCCGCGGCGATGTGAACTTCCTGTGGGGTGGCGGCCAATTCGCCACGGGCGGTCACCTGCTGCAGCGGCAGCCCGACCGCGTCGGCCAGCAGGAGCAGTGAGGGCCCGAAACTGGCCGCCAGATAGTCGGCGCGGAACTGGTCGAACGGTGCCAGGTCACGGCCGAACCCCATGACGTCGAACAACAACTCGGGGGAGTGGCGCTTGGACAGGTCGGCGTTTTCCTCGATGACGAGGCCATCGAGTCGTCGTTGGGTCGAGGTGAGAACCAGCGGGAGCGCCTCGGAGATGAAGCCGGGACTGCTGCCGGTGCTGTGTACCGACGCACCTCCGGCCCGGCAGGCGGTTTCCACCCGGTCCCGTAGCTGCGGGTCCATGCTCGCGGGGTGATGGAACTGACCGCAGGTTGCCACCACGTTGATGCCCGACTCCAGCAGTCGGCACACATCGTCGACGTCGAAAGTGCGCGGCATGTAGAGCACGCAGTCCGGAGACAGTGCCAGCACGTCCTCGATGCGGCCGGTGGCCCGCACACCGATCGGTGTCACGCCGCACAACTCACCAGCGTCGCGCCCGATCTTGTCCGCGCCGTAGACATGAACCCCGGCCAGGGTCATCGCGGGATGGTTGATGACCTCTCGCAGGGCCTTGAGACCGATGTTCCCGGTGGCCCACTGCACCACCTTCAGGTCAGCGCTCATCGGGCGGGGTGCAGACTCACGGGCACACCGGAATAGCGCACCATGCCGGTCACCAAGTCGACGTCGTCCCTGTCGGTCAGTTCGTTCACATTTGCCTCCACATGGCCATGCGGCACCGAGACTGCGCCGCGTCGGATCCCTGGGTCGAGTTTCGCCCGTCCGGTCATCTCACCGTGGGCGTTACGCACCGTCACGGCCGCGCCGTCGGCGACGCCGGCGGCGGCCCCGTCATCGGGGTTGATCAGCACATCGGCGGCATCGCCGAGAAAGTCCAACTGCGCGTTGAGCCGTCGCATCTGCCGACGCGGGATCAGAACCAGTGCGGCCGTATCTTTCAGGTCCGCCAACCGGTCGACGAGAATCTGCGGCGCCACTCGCCATCCGCCCATGCGCTCGATGTGCCGTTCCACCCAGGGCGCGGGCAGTTCGTGGCCGGCATCCATCCAGCCGGTCGCAGTCAGCTCTTCGAAGTCGCAGCGGGCCGCTGCCGTCAGCCCGGCGAGCACTGTGTCGTCGGGCTGACGGGGATCGGCGATCTCGTGGCCGAGTCGTCGCCCGAGTTCGGCCAGAAACCACCACATCGATCGGCGGTCACCGACGGCGGGCACCACAGCCGGCGTGTGCTGGGCGGACACCCGCGAACTGAGCGCATCCCAGATCGTGATGTCCGGGCGTTCCAGCTGATCCTTGGTCGGCAACACGTGGGTCGACATCGCCACCGTTTCGTTGGCGATGATCTCGGTGGTGGCCAGCACCTCGAGCTTGGCCAGCGCCGGTCTGAGCGCCGTGCTGTTCGGGAACGAGGTGAGCAGGCTGCCGCCGAGGTTGATCAGCGCGCGGATGTTTCCCGCCTCGATCTCGTCGGGCAATGTTGCACAGGGCCATTCGTTCATGAACGACTGCGTCTCGGGCCGGCTGCGCGGGCCCGGGCCGAACGATCCGTCCGCCGCAGAGATGGGCAGTTCGAACGTCTCGAGCTGATAGGAGAAGCCGGGATGGAACCAGAATCCGCCGGGCCGGTTCATCGAGCCGGTCAGGATCATCAGGACCCAGGCGAGCCATTGGGTGACGTTGGCCTTGTCCGCGGTCATGGTGACCCCGGTGCCCGTTTCGATAGCGATCCTTCGTGAAGCCAGCACCGCGTCCCGGAAACCCCGCAGCTGCTCGGGCGCGAGGTCGGACAATTCGGCGGTGCGCTCGAGCGTGAACGGTTCGACGGCAGCGGTCAACCGATCGCAGTCTTGCACCGGCACATCGGGATCGACTCCGCGCAACAGGATTTCGCGCACCAGATAGGCCAGCACCGCATGGTCGGTGCCGGGGCGCGGCGCCAGGTGGCCGGTTGCCAGCCGTGCGGTCTCGGTGCGGCGTGGATCGATGACCCACACCTGGCCGCGGTCGGCGATCCCGCGGACCGTGCCGGTCGGATTGGGTACGGCGATGGCATGGCCGTGCGAGATCACCGGATTCGTGCCGATGAAGACCATGAAGTCGACGTTGTCATAGTCGGGCCGGCCGGACAGGCCGACGAATCCGCCCACCAGATCCGAGATCAGCGGCTTGGCGGTGCCGTCGATCGTCAAGGGGCTGAACCTGGCCGGGGTGCCGATGGCCGCATGTAACGCTTCTGCCACTCGGGTGCCGGTGGCGTCCATGCCCACGCCCGTTCCGAAGAAGATGCCCACCGACGCGGGCCCGTGTCGGTCGATGATGCCTTTGAGGCGGGTCCCGAGATCGTCGAGACACCTTGTCCAGGAGGTGTCCTGCAGTCTGCCGTCGATGCGCAACTGCGGCCGCTCGATTCGGTCGGGATGGTGGTGCATCTGCGGTAACGCGCGGCCTTTCGGGCAGGCATAGCCCTTCGACAACGGGTGGTCCCGATCGCCGCGAACCCGGGTCACGGTGTCGCCCTCGACCTCGACGAGGATCCCGCAAACCGAGGTGCAGATGCGGCAGAAGCTCTTGACGGTCCGCACCGCGCCGCGCGTGGTGGTCGCCGACGGGCCGGGTCCTGTGGTCCAGGTCACCGAACGGAATGTAGTCAGTGGCAACAATGCTGTCAATGGCAACATTCTTGCTAGGGTGCGTGGCATGTCGACCGGGCGCTACCACCACGGCGATCTCAGGGCGGCCTTGCTTGCGCAGGCCGGCCAGACGCTGCGCGTGTCCGGTGTCGACGGTCTGTCGCTGCGCGAACTGGCGCGCGCGGTCGGGGTCAGCCACGGTGCACCCCGCAGGCACTTCGACGACAAGGCGGCACTGCTGGAGGCGCTTGTCGCCGACGGGTTTCATCGGCTGCACCGGGCGCTGGAAGACGCGGTACAGCCCGGTCATTCGGTGGGCGCCGGGCTGGAAAAGATTGCCACCACCTACATTCGATTCGCCACCGACAATCCGGCGCTGCTCGAACTGATGGCGAGCAGTCGCTACCTCGCCGAGGCTCCCGATGCCCTGACCGAGGCGCGTGATGCCGCGTTCGCCCCGGTGCGAACGCTTGTCGAGCGGGGGCAGGGCGCCGGGGAACTGGCGGCCGGCGACGTGCGTCGGGTGGGCACTTTGATATTTGCCACCGTGCACGGGCTGGCCACCATGGCCACCAATCGGATGATCGACCCACTCGACCACGACCTGATCGTCGACGCGGTCAACTCGCTGCTCACCGGACTGGGTTCGGTGCAGTGGCGGGCCGATCGGCGGGCTACCGAACCCTAGGGCAACTTGATCGCCGACACGTACATGTCGACGATCGGGCGGTACAGGTCGACGTCGTCGAGTTCGCTGCCCAGCACCACCGAGTCGCTGGTGGCGATGAGGACCTGAGCGAACGTGGGCGCCGGAATCCGCAACGTTGCGCCCCAGCGTTCCATCCCGGTGGCGATGAACTTGCCCAGTGCCTCGACGACTTCGGCGCGCTTGGCGGCCACTCGTTCCCGCGCATCGGGGTTGCGGAGTAGATAGAGCGTGAACTCGTGCCCCAATGCGGCATGTTCGGCACCGCGGTCCCGGCTGAGTTGGCGCCAGCGCTTGGCGATTTCGTCCAGCTCCGTTTCGCCGATCTGCGTCGCGCTCGACATCACCTCGGAGAAGTTCTCGAAATAGCGCCGCCAGTAGCGGTCGCTGACGGCCAGGAACAGGTCTTCCTTGGTGGTGAAGTGCTTGTAGATGGCGCCCTTCGTGTAGCCGGCGGCACGGGCGATGTCATCGAGAGTGGCTGGCGCAAAGCCTTTTTCGGCGAACACCTCCTCGGCGGCATCGAGCAGCACCGAGCGTGTGTGCTCGAGTCTGCGTTCCCGGGTCCAGCGTTCCGCCATGGCAGAAGTCTGCCACAGATTCTGAGTGACCTATTGGAATCTCAGATACCCGTGAGTATATTTGCACGGGTTGGGCGCCTCGCACCGCCGACTGCCTCCACGATCGTCAAGGGGAAACCGATCATGAGTGATCTGTCCAAGAAGTCCGTCGTCACCGAACCGGTCAGCGGGATCGCTGACCTCGAAAAGCCAGGTCCGTCGTCATCGAACGCGTTCAAGATCTGGGCGACCGTCGGCACCGTCTTCCTGGCATACACGCTGTACGTGTTCATCCGCTGGGTCACCGGACCGTACTTCGAGCCGGTGTCGGGCGGCCCGACCGAGCCACCGCTGTACATGAAGATCCCGCTGATCGCCAACGCCGTCGTGCTCTGGGTGGGTCTGCCAGTTGCCCTGTGGTTCTTCATCATTCGCCCGTGGGTTCGTGAACGTCGGATCACCCTCGACGGCATGCTGTTGGTGTCGATGGGCCTGATGATGTTCCAGGATCCGATGCTCAACTACTACAGCACCTGGTGCACGTACAACGCGTGGCTGTTCAACCAGGGCTCATGGGCGCCGCACATCCCGGGCTGGGTGGCCCACGAGGAACCCGGGCATACCGTGCCCGAGCCGCTGCTGACCAACGTCCCCGGCTATGCCTACGGTGTGCTGCTGCTGACGATCGTCGGATGCGCCATCATGCGCAAGATCAAGAACCGGTGGCCCGGTATCAGCACCCTGCGTCTCATCCTGGTCACCTACGGCATCGCGATTGTCTTCGATTTCGTGATGGAAGCCCTGGTCATGCTGCCGATCGGGTTCTACTCCTACCCAGGTGCCATCCAATCGCTGTCGTTCAATGCCGGCACCTACTACCAGTGGCCGATCTACGAGGGATTCATGTGGGGCGGTGTCCAGGCGGCGCTGTGCTGCCTGCGCTTCTTCACCGATGATCGGGGTCGCACGGTCGTCGAACGCGGAATCGACCAGATCCGTGGGGGTTTCGTCAAGCAACAGTTCATCCGTTTCCTGGCGATCTTCGGCGGGGTCAGCGCATGCTTCTTCCTCTTCTACAACGTCCCGGCGACCTGGCTCGGCATGCACGGCGATGCGTGGCCCGAGGATGTGCAGAAGCGCTCCTACTTCAACCCCGGCATCTGTGGCGAGGGCACCGACCGGCCGTGCCCCAACCCAGAGCTGCCATTGCCGACGAACCGTTCGGGCTACGTCAACCACGAGGGTCAACTGGTGCTACCGGAAGGGGTGACGATCCCGCCCGTCGTGCCGATCGTTCAGGGCGAAACGCGATGACTGTCAGTAAGTTTCGTCCGGTCACCGAACCGGAGTCCCCGCCGCCGTTCTACCGTGCCGCCGGGAGGGAGGTCGAAACCTTCCGGGCGGCCGCCCGCCGTGGCGCGCCGGTGCTGCTCAAGGGCCCTACCGGATGTGGAAAAACGCGATTCGTCGAGGCGATGGCCCACGATCTCGGCCGTGAGCTCATCACCGTCGCCGGTCACGAGGACATGACGTCGGCGGATCTGGTGGGCCGCTTCCTGCTCAAGGGCGGTGAAACCGTCTGGGTAGACGGGCCGTTGACCAGAGCGGTGCGCGACGGCGCCATCTGCTATCTCGACGAGATCGTGGAGGCGCGTCAGGACACCACGGTGGTCATCCATCCGCTCGCCGACCACCGGCGTGAATTACCGATCGACCGTCTCGGCACCACCTTGCCTGCGGCCCCGGGTTTTCAGCTGGTGATCTCCTACAACCCCGGTTACCAGAGCATCCTCAAGAGCCTCAAAGACTCGACCCGGCAACGCTTCGTCGCGATCAGCCTCGACTTCCCGGCTGCCGAGATCGAGACCGAGATCGTGGCGGCGGAGGCCGGGATCGACGCCTCCACCGCTGCATCGCTGGTGGTGCTGGGCAACGCCGTCCGGGATCTCGACGGCTCGGCACTGAGCGAGGTCGCCTCGACCCGCATGCTGATCCTCGCCGGCGGCCTCGTCGCCGAAGGACTGAGCTTGCGTGACGCCGTTCAGTCCGCCGTCGTGGAGGTGCTCTCCGACGATCCCGATGTGATTCGGGGCCTCGGCGAACTCGCCGACGCGGTCCTGCCCCCACCGTGAGCACCGGCCCGCGGCCGCACCACTTCCGTTTTCTGGCCGGATATCTCGCGGGGCGACCCGTCGATGTTGCGGTGGCCCGCGCAGGCGAGCCCGCCTACACCGACGGGCGGGTCGTCTTCGTGTCGGCAGGCGCACATCCCGACAAGCAGCGCCGCGAAGTGCTGGTCCAGAGCGCGCTTCTCGGAGCCGGAAGCCTCGACGGCCGGTACGTCAAGCGCCTGCGGGCCCGGCCTTCGCCGGCCGGCCGCTACCTGATGCTCGAAGGGCACCGGGTCTTGACCGAACTCGGTTCGACGATTCCCTTGGCGGCGGCGGTCTGCCCCGGCACAGTTCCGCAATCGGACAGTTCCGAGCAGTCGTTGCAGATCGCCCTGGGCAAGTCCAAGCTCGACCCACCACCGGATTGGTTCGGAACGATCAAACCGGGCACCCTGATCCGCACCCGCGCCGAATCAGGCTCGCAGGCCACTGCTTCCGACCTCCGGATGAACTTCGAGCAGACGTCGGAGCTGGATGACGACGACGGCGACGACGGGCCGGCAGAGAAGAGCTGGATCCTCAAACTGTTCGAGGTTCCCATCGGAACGCAGGCGCCCGCGAAATTCCTGCGCACGCTGTTCGGTAGCGCCCGTTCCTCCGGAAGCGAGGGGGCGGGCGGCGAACTGGGAGTCGCCTCGATCCGGCGGACGTCACGTGTCGGCATGAATGCTCGTCCGGTTCCGACCCCGATTCACTTCACCGGCGCCGAGAAGCCGGGTGCGGCAATCGCGGTGGGTGGTGCCAGGTACCCGGAATGGGACGTTTTCGGTGACCGGTATCGGGAGAACTGGTGCCGCGTAATCGATTTCCCCGTCACGGCAGCGGTGGATGTTTCAGCTGCCGGTGTGACGCGCGACGTCGTACTGCGACGCAGACTGGCTCGAGTGGGCCTCGGTCCCAAAGTGTTGCGTGCCCGCGCCGACGGCGACGACGTGGACACAGAGGCCTTGATCGACCTGTTCGTCGACCTCCGGTCAGGGTATTCACCGCCCGAGCATGTGTACACCGAGCGCCGCAAGCTTGCCCGCAACCTCGGTGTGCTCGTCCTCGTCGACGCTTCAGGATCGGCGACCGACGCCGACGGAGAGGGCCTTGCCGTACACGATCACCAGCGCCGCGCGGCCGCCACGCTCGCCATGACACTCGAAGAGCTCGGCGACCGCGTCGCGATCTACGGGTTTCGTTCCCAGGGCCGGCACGCCGTGCACCTACCTGCCGTCAAGACCTTCGGGCAACGATTCGGTGCCGGCGCGCGGGCCCGGCTGAGCCGGCTGCAGCCGTTCGGCTACACCCGGCTCGGGGCAGGAATCCGGGGCGCCGGTGAGATCCTCAAAAGCCAAGCGGGAACGCCTCATCGGTTGTTGGTCGTACTCTCCGACGGCTACCCATACGACGACGGCTATGAGGGTCGCTACGCGCAGGCCGACGCTGCCAAGGCACTCGAGGAATTACGTGCGGACGGGGTGGCCTGCCTGTGTCTGTCCATCGGTGCGACAGGCGACGCCGATTCGCTCGATCGGGTGTTCGGCGCCGCCAGCCACGCCAGCGCCGCGACGTTGGGCGAGCTGAGCCCGCGGATGGATGAGTTGTTCATGTCGGCCCTGCGAGAGCTGGCTGCACCCAGGCGGCGGTGAAGAATCCCGGATCAGCGGATGTCCGCGGTGTTCTGGGCTCTGACCCGAGCCCAGTTCAGGAATTCGGAGACAGCATCGGCCGTGTAGTGCCCGCGCGGTGATCCGAAGATGTCGAAGGCGTGCTGGGCGTGCGGGATCTCGGCGTAGATCACCGGGGAGTTCGACACCTCACGCAAAGCTTCGACGAATTCACGACCTTCACGCACCGGGATCAGTGAGTCGTTGACCCCGTGCAACACGAAGAACGGTGGAGCATCGGGGTGTACCAACGTGATCGGTGACGCGTCCTTGTACACCTGGTCGTTGGTGGCCAGCGGCAGTTTGACGATCAGCCGTTCCAGGATTTCGACGAATTCCTTGCGTCCGGCCCCGGTGGTGCTGAACCAGTCATAGCGGCCGTAGACGGGTACCGCGGCCGCCACCGAGGTGTCGGCGTCCTCGAAACCCGGCTGCCACTTGGCGTCATTGGGGGTCAGCGCCGCCAGCGCGGTCAGATGCCCGCCGGCCGATCCGCCGGTGATGCACACCGCGTCGGGATCACCGCCGTACTCGGCGATGTTGGCCTTCACCCAGGCCAGCGCCTGCTTGACGTCGATGATGTGGTTCGGCCACGGGTGGCGCGGGCTGATCCGGTAGCCGATCGACACACAGATCCACCCCTGCTCGGCCAGGTGGCTCATCAGTGGATACGACTGAGGCCGGCGCATACCGATCATCCAGGCTCCGCCAGGCACCTGCAGCAGAACCGGTGCTTTGCCGTCGCGGGGGAGGTCCGGGCGCATCCAGATGTCGGCGAGGTTGGCCCGATGCGGGCCGTAGTGCACAGTTTTGCGGACGTAGCGACGCCGGCTCATCGACGTGGAGTACACCTCGCCGCGGCGCAGGGGACGCAGTGCCGACGGGTACTCGTCGGCGAGAGCCTCGCGTACCGGGTCTTCGAAGTAGGGCCGCGATTGCACATTACGACGGTGCACCAGTACCAGCAGCGCCCAGGAAATCACTTTGAACAGCAGGGAGATTCGGCCGCTCGTAGAGCGATAGTCACCACGAACGGCGCGGCGCAGCGCGTCGACGGCCGACCCGGTGATCACCAATGGTGCGTTCTCCGAGGTAGGCCAGCCGAAGGCGAAGGCCAGCACGGTGCTGTAGCCCCGGCGTCCGATCGGTTTCACTGCGTTGGCGGCATTGAGCAGCTCAGCGGCCGCTGCGAGCAGCCGCCTTCTTACTCCTGGATGGCGGTCAGCCATTCACCTTCTCCTGGAGTTGGCGACGGTCGATCTTGCCGGTGCTGTTGCGCGGCAACTCTTCGAGCACGGTGATCTCCCGCGGCACTTTGTAATTGGCGAGGTTCTCCCGAACGTACGCCTTGAGCACGTCGGGGGTGGTTGTGCCGGCGAGCACCACGAACGCGGCGAGACGCTGCCCGTACTGCGCGTCGTCGACGCCGATCACGGCGGCTTCCGCGACATCGGGATGGCCGGCCAACACCTTCTCCACCTCGATCGGGTACACGTTCTCTCCGCCGGAGACGATCATCTCGTCGTCCCGGCCCACCACGAACAACCGCCCGGCCTCGTCCAGATAGCCCATATCTCCCGAGGACATGAAGCCCTCGTGGAAGTCCTTGGTGCTGCCCGAGGTGTAGCCGTCGAATTGGGTCGAGTTGCGCACGTAGATGGTGCCCACCTCGGTGGTGGGCACCTGGCGGAACTCGCTGTCGAGGATGCGAATCTCGGTGCCCTCGGCGGGTTTCCCCGCGGTGTCGGGCGCAGCGCGCAGATCGGCCGGGGTCGCGGTGGCGATCATGCCTGCCTCGGTGGCGTTGTAATTGTTGTAGATGATGTCGCCGAAGCGATCCATGAAGGCGGTGACGACGTCGGGTCGCATGCGCGATCCGGAGGCCGCGGCGAACCGCAACGTGCGCCCGTCGTAGCGGTCCAGCACATTCTCGGGCAGTTCCATGATCCGGTCGAACATCACCGGCACCACGCACAGTCCTTTGGCTCGGTGCCGGTCGACGAGCTCGAGCGTGGCCTCGGGGTCGAACTTGCGCCGGGTGACGATGGTGCACGCCATGGACGCCGCAAAGGCCAGCTGGGAGAAGCCCCAGGCGTGGAACATCGGCGCCACGATCACCACCCGCTCTTCGGTGTGCCACGGGGTGCGATCGAGAATCGATTTGAGCACCTCGGGGCCGCCACCGGAATGCTTGGCGCCCTTGGGAGTTCCGGTGGTCCCCGAGGTCAGCAAGATGACTTTGCTCTTCTCACCGCCCCGGTGTGGCTCCTGGCCGCGGTGCTGCTCGACGAGCTTGGCCACGGTGAGATCGTGGATGTTGGTGTCGGTCCAGGCCACGATCCGCGCGGCGTCGGGCCGGTCCGCGAGTGCCTGATCGAGAGTGCCGCTGAACTCTTCGTCGTAGATGACCGCACTGGTCTTGCCGGCGGTTTCACGTACCAAGACCTCGGCCAGCGCCGGTGCCGCGAACGAGGTGTTGAGCAGCAGCACATCGGCGCCGATGCGGTTGGCGGCGATCAGCGACAGCACGAAACCGCGGTGGTTACGAGCCATGATGCCGAGCACTTTCGGCGCGCCACCGGGCAGCGCCTGCAGGCCGGCGGCCAGCGCGTCGGCCTGCTGGTCCACCTGTTGCCAGGTCAGTGTGCCGAGTTCATCGACCAGGCCGGGCCGGTTCGGGCAACGCTGCGCGGACGCCGCGAAACCTGAAGTGACGCTCATGTTCTCGCGCGCCATAGCGGTGGCGATGCGCAGGTACTTGTCCGGGCGCATCGCTGTGATGATCCCGGCCCGGCGCATGGTGGTGACCAGGCCGACGGTGTCGGTGACGCGGTCCAGTGGTCCGGTCACGAGATCGAGCGGATTCACCGGTGCTCAGCCGATCACCGGGAAGCGGCGTTCTTCGGCCAGCTCGTCCAGGGCGCGTTGCATGACACGGCGGACGTGCGCGTCGACCTCGTCGATATCCGGGTTCTCGCCGAACTCGGCGAGGATGTCGATCGGCTCGAGCGTCTTCATCACGATCTTGGCCGGCAACGGCACGTTGAGCGGCAGCACCGCCGAGAGGCCGAACGGGAATCCGAATGACACCGGCACGATCTTGGTGCGGGCCAGCCGCGCGATCGGACCGAGCGCCTTGGCCACGCCGGTGCCGCGGGACAGGAACAGGTGCGTCTCCTGGCCGCCGATCCCGACCATCGGCACGATCGGCACGCCGGCGTTGATGGCCGCCTTCACATACCCGGTGCGTCCGGCGAAGTCGATCTTGTTGGCCGACAAAGTCGGCCGGTACACGTCGTAGTCGCCACCCGGGAACACCACGACCACACCGCCCGAGCGCAGCGCCTCGTCGGCGTTCTCGTGGCTGGCCCGGATGAAGCCGGTCTTCTTGAAGAACGCCGCTGTCGGCCCAACCATGAGCATGTCGTGGCTGAGGGTGTACACCGGGCGCGTGTAGCCGAACTTCTCGTAGAAGCCGGTCGCGAACACCGGGATGTCCAGCGGGAACAAGCCGCCAGAGTGGTTCGACACCACCAGAGCGCCGCCGTTGGGAAAGCTGTCCAGCCCGCGTACTTCGGCGCGGTGATAACCCTTGATCAGCGGCCGTAAGAAGCCCATGACCTTCTCGGTCAGGCCCGGATCCCACTTGGTGATTTCGGACGGGTCGATGTCGGTCGCAGCCACAGGGTCCCCCTGATGTGAATTGGAACGTGTTCTAGTTTTGCTAGTGTACCCAGGTCGAGGCGGAAAAACCCATTTGCTTTGCGGGCCCCGCCACCTACCGTCGAGTAGCCGCAGTCCATCCTCTCAAAACCAGAGGTCAACCGGCATGGCTATGATCCGGCCGGCTGATCGGCCGACTTGACCTGAACCATTGTTGAGGCAGCATGATCGACGGTCATGGGATTTGATCTCGCCGGCTACCTGGACAGAATCGATTATCAAGGTTCGGCGTCAGCCGATCTGGACACACTGCGCGATGTCGTCGCCGCCCACGGTCGCTCGATCCCGTTCGAGAACTTGGATCCGCTCCTGGGTATCCCGGTAGCCGATCTCAGCGCGGACGTATTGACCGACAAGCTCGTCACCCGCCGCCGCGGCGGCTACTGCTACGAGCACAACGGACTACTCGGTTACGCCCTCGACGAACTGGGCTACGGCGTCGACCGGCTGGCCGGACGGGTGGTCTGGATGAAAGAGCCCGACGCCCCGTTGCCCGCGCTCACCCACAATGTGCTGGCGGTGACGGTGCCCGGGGAGGCCGGACGCTTCCTGGTCGACGTCGGCTTCGGTGGGCAGACGCTGTCGTCGCCGATCCGGCTGCAGACCGGTGCGGTGCAGCAGACCCGCCACGAGCCCTACCGGCTGATCGAACTGGCCAGTCGCGGAGCGCCGGAGTATGAGTTGGCCGCGCAGGTGCGCGGGCAGTGGCAGCCGCTGTACCGCTTCACGACCGTGCCGCAGCCGCGGATCGACCTGGAGGTCGGAAGCTGGTATGTGTCAACGCATCCGGGCGGGATCTTCGTCGTGGGACTGACCGCTGCACTGGTCACCGACGACGCGAGGGCCAACCTGCGGGGCCGCAACCTGGCGATCCACCGTCACGATGGCACCGAGAAGATCCGATTCGACACGGCCGCACAGGTTCTCGACGCGCTCACCGAGCGGTTCGGTGTCAACCTGTCAGATCTCGGCGGCGTTGACGTCGAGGCCCGGGTGGCGCAGGTGCTCGACAGCTGAGCAGGCTCGGGTAACCACAGCAGGAAATGTCATGGTCCCGCGGTCGGTGGCCGACCATACTCGGTGGACGTGGAGGGCCAACCGAATGGACGTGACCGGCTGCGGGAGTTGCTCGATGCCGTCGTCGACGACGAGAACGCGGGCGTCGGCGACATGGCACGCAGCAGCTTCGCCTCGGAGTTCCACTTCTCCCGGGAAGTGCGCAGGCTCACCGGGGAGCCACCGGCGGCGCTGCGCCGACGGGTCATGCTCGAGCGGGCGGCCTGGCGGTTGCAGCAGGGGTTCGGGGTGGCCGAGGTGGCCGAATCCGAGGGATGGTCGTCGGCCGAGGTGTTCTCCCGCGCGTTCCGTCGTGCGTTCGGCGTGCCGCCGTCGCGCGCCGGCGATGTCGGTTTTCGGCTGACTGCTCCCAATGGCGTGCACTTCCATCCGCCGCAGTCGCTGTGGTGCGATTCCGGCTCGGGCGAGGAGGCCGGCCCGGATATCGCCCAGTTCATGCTCGTACACGACATCGCCGATACCGAGTACCTCATCGATGCCGCGGCTGATCTTTCTGAACGGCAATGGGCCGAGGAGGTTTCGCCGGGTCAGGTGGTGCTGGACTGGGACGGGCCAGAACCGAGTGTCGCCGCGGTGCTCGGCGCAATCGTGTGGACCAAAGAGGTCTGGTTGGCGACCATCGAAGGCAGGGACTTCCCGTCACGCGATACCACCCGTACCGCGACAGCCGAGCAACTCGCCGCGCACCACCACGTCATCGGAAAACGCTGGACCACAGTGATATCGGAGTATTCGGCGGCAGGCAGGCTCGGCGACACCGTGATCGACGCACTGTGTGATCCGCCGGAATCCTTTCAGCTGTACGGGATCGTCGCGCACGTACTGACGTACTCCGCGCACCGGCGGGCACTGGTGCGCGGCATGCTGGCACGCCACGGCGTGGCACCCGACCGGGGTGACCCATTGGAATGGATGAGGAAGGACTGACCGGTGAAGACCGTGTACTACACCGCATCGAGCCTGGACGGTTTCATCGTCGACGCCGAGGACAGCCTGGATTGGCTGATCTCGCGAAACATCGACCAACGGGGTCCGTTCGGCTATGACGAGTTCATCAAAACCATCGGTGCCCTGGTGATGGGGTCGTCGACTTACGAGTGGATTGTGAAGAACCAGCCCGACGAGTGGATGTACGAGCAGCCGACATGGGTGCTGACCCACCGCCAGGAGATCATCGTCGCCGGGCATCCGGTCCAGGTGTACGCGGGCGATGTCGGCGATCTGCACACCCGAGTGGCGACGGCCGCGGCAGGCAAGGATGTCTGGGTGGTCGGCGGGGGAGAGGTTGCCGCCCAGTTCGTCACGGCCGGATTGATCGACGAGATGATCGTCAGCTACGCGCCGTGCACATTGGGGGCGGGAGCGCCGGTACTGCCGGTCCGCTCCGAGTGGGTGCTGGCCGAAACTGCGGCCAACGGTGAGTTTGTCTGTGCGCGGTGGGTCAGGGCGCCGGCCGACTGACCCCGGGGAGACCGTTGCGCCGGACGAATTCCCTTGACTTGATCAGGAATTCGAGTTGGCGAGCGACGTCGTGCAGCGGGTCGACCGACCTCGACGACCGGCACAGCACCACGGCGCCCTCCAGCGCTGCGATGCACATCACCGCCAGGGACGACGCGTCGGATTCGTCGAAACCGTCGGCAACGAAATCGGCAGTCAATGCCGCGCGCCAGCGGTCGAAGATGGCGCCGGCCGCCGCGGTGAGGTCGGGTTCTTCGTCCGGGGCGGCGATTGCCACCGCCACCACCGGGCAACCGGCGGTGAAATCGCTTCCGGTGAGCACGTGTTCCCAGAATTCGACGAATCGTTGCACGAGATTCCATGCGCTGTCGGAGGTTTCGGCACCGATGACGTCGCCGATAGTGTCCGCGGCATATTGCAGTGCCTCCATCAGGATCTGACGGCGGCCGCCGGGGAAGTGGTGGTACACCGAACCGCGGGGTGCGTCGCTACGGGCCAGGACTTCGTCGATCGTGACGCCTGCGGCGCCCCGCTCGCGCAACACCTCTACCGCGCTGCCGAGCATGCGGGCGCGGGTCGAGCCGCGCTTGTTCCGCGGCTTCGTGGCGGTGTCAGGCGACCCGGTCATGCAGGAATTGCGAGGAACAGCGAAGGAGTATCCGCGGGGTGAGGGTGCGCACCGGGGTATGCGGTGTGCGGACCCGACCGGTGAACCGGTGACCGGCGAGGTTGAGTTCAACGACCCACATCGCGCACCGCCCTTCTATGTGATCCACCATAGAAATGGTGGAATCCTCGCATGATGTCGAGTATCCAACGAACATGCTTGTGGACAAAAGACTAGCAGGTGAACTGCTTCTGAACAGGCTCCCGTCGCGCGGGTGTCTCCGACCCAAATTATGGATATTTACATAATTGCGTGAGTAGGCGTTGACCGCCGCCATGACGACAGGGCGCGGCCATTCCGGGCCGAGTAGTAGGCGCAAATGTCCCGGAAAACCGTGGTCTTCCGGGACATTGGCGTCTGCTCGCGAGGAGAATCTCGCGGCGTCTTACTCCGGGGTGTAGCCGAACGGCAGCAGCACGCTCTTGGCCTGGGTGTAGGCGTCGATGCCCTCCGGGCCGTTCTCGCGGCCGATGCCTGAGTTCTTGTAGCCGCCGAACGGGGCACCCGGATCGAAGGCGTACATGTTCACCGCGTAGGTGCCGGTACGGATCTTCGAGGCGATCTCGATGGCCTTCGGGAAGTCGGTGGTGTACACGCTGCCGGCCAGACCGTACGGCGAGTCGTTCGCGATGCGCACCGCGTCGTCCTCGTCGTCGAACGGGATCACCACGAGCACCGGCCCGAAGATCTCCTCCTGCGCGATGGTCATCGAGTTGTCGACGTCGGCGAACACCGTCGGCTGCACGAACCAGCCCGAATCCAGGCCCTCGGGACGTCCACCGCCGGTGACGATGCGCGCACCCTCCTCGACACCCTTCTTGATGTAGCCCTCGACCCGGTCACGCTGCTTCTCGGAGATCAGCGGCCCGATCATCGAGGCCGGATCGTCGGGCAGACCGACCGGCATCGAACTGACAGCTTCCGCAAGTTTTCCTACGATCTCGTCGTACCGCGACCGCGGCGCCAGGATGCGGGTCTGCCCGACACAGGCCTGGCCACAGTTCATCAGGCCGGAGAACACCAGCATCGGCAGCGTGGAGTCCACGTCGGCGTCTTCGAGGACGATCGCCGCGGACTTGCCGCCGAGTTCCAGCGTGCAGGGCTTGAGCTTCTCGGCGGCGATCTTGCCGATCTCCTTGCCGACGCCGCTGGAGCCGGTGAACGTGAACTTGTCCAGCTCGGGGTTGGAGGTCAGCGCGCGGCCCGTCTCGGGGCCACCCGGCACCACCGAGAGAACGCCTTCGGGCAGCCCGGCCTCGGCCAACACCTCGGCGAACAAGTTGGTGGTCAGCGGCGTCTCACCGGCCGGCTTGAGCACCACGGTGCAGCCGGCGAGCAGGGCCGGGCCCAGCTTGTTGCAGGCCAGGAAGAACGGCACGTTCCAGGCGATGACGGCGCCCACGACGCCGATCGGCTCCTTGACGACCAGGGTCTGGCCGTAGATGCCGTCGCGGATGTCCTTCCAGTCGTACTTGTCGGCCGCGCCTGAGTAATACTGCAGGCTCGACACGCCTGCGCCGAACTGCATCATGTCGACGATCGTCGGAGGCTGGCCGGTCTCGAGCTTCAGCAGGTGCTTGAACTCCTCGGCCCGCTCGTTGATCAGCTCGACGGCCTTGGCCAGCACGGCCTGGCGCTGCTCGGGTGTCTGCTGGGGCCACGGGCCCTCGTCGAACGCCTTGCGGGCCGCAGCGCACGCAGCGTTGACATCGGCCTCGGCGGCCAGGGGCACCTGGCCGACCTTCTCGCCGGTGGCGGGGGAGAAGACCTCGATGACCTCCGAGGTCGAGGGCTCGACCCAGTGGCCGCCGATGAACAGCTTGTCGAATTCCGTCCTAGTCACAGCTGGCGCGGCTGACGAAGTTTGTGTCATGGCCGTCACATTACCTACGTTTCCGCAAAACGAGAACCTGTTCCAGTTGACGGTTTCAGGACGGTCGCAGTACCAGCACCAGATTGCTCACCAGGAACTCCCGCAACCCCGGCACCGCCGTCATCCACCAGGCCCATCGTGGGTGGTAGCGCGGAAAAGCCGCGATCAGCGCGCCGGTGCCGGCGGCCCACTGCAGGCCGTCGGCGGCCGATACCGCGAACAACGACGAGCCGTAGTCGTTCTTCGGTCGGTGGCCGTGTTTGCGGGTGTAGCGCTCGGCTGCCCTGGCTCCGCCCAGGTAATGCGTCAGCCCCATCTCATGGCCGCCGAACGGGCCGAGCCACACGGTGTAGGACAACACGACCAGCCCGCCCGGTTTCGTCACCCGCAGCATCTCGTTGCCCAGCCGCCACGGATGCGGCACATGCTCGGCGACGTTGGACGAAAGACAGATGTCGACGCTGTCGTCGGCGAACGGCAGGGCCATCCCGGAGGCCCGCACGAACGTGCCTTCCGTCGTGTCCACAGCTGGTCCCGCGTGCATTTCGCGCGGATCCGGCTCCACTCCGATGTAGCGCAGGCCGGCCTGATCGAACGCCGACGCGAAGTAGCCGGGCCCGCCGCCGACGTCGAGCACGGTGCGCCCGGCGGGGGACTCACCGGTGGCGCCCGTCCACAAATCCGTGGTCATCGCGACGGTGTCGGTGGCCAGCGCGCCGTAGAACCGGGCGGGTTGGCTCTGCTCGAACCGGAATTGCGCGAGTAGACGCACCGACCGGTTCAAGGTGGCCCGGCGGGCGAAGCGCGCCGAGATGTCGCTGGGCTGCACCCGCTCAACCTACTGACCGGTACCCTCAACACGATGTCTGCCCGTCCCGACCCACGCTTGCGGAGCGTCCTGCTGCTCTGCTGGCGCGATACGGGGCATCCGCAGGGCGGCGGCAGCGAGGCCTATCTGCAACGGATCGGTGCGTGCCTGGCCGATGACGGCGTCGACGTCACGCTGCGCACCGCGCGGTACCCGGGGGCGGCGCGGCACGAGGTGGTCGACGGCGTCAAGATCAACAGAGCCGGCGGTCCCTACAGCGTCTACATCTGGGCCGGGCTGGCCATGGTGGCCGCCCGCGTCGGCCTCGGGCCGCTGCGCAGGGTTCGGCCCGACGTCGTCGTCGACACCCAGAACGGGCTGCCCTTCCTGGCTCGGCTCGCGTTCGGCCGGCGGGTCGCGGTGCTCGTGCATCACTGTCACCGCGAACTGTGGCCGGTGGCCGGCCCGATGAAGGGCCGGATCGGCTGGTTCGTCGAGTCGAAACTCTCGCCGCGACTGCACCGTCGCAACCAGTACGTCACCGTGTCACTGCCCTCGGCCCGCGACCTGAATGAACTCGGGGTCGATTCCGGCCGGATCGCAGTGGTGCGCAACGGCCTTGACGAGGCCCCGGGCCCCACGCTGGAACTGCCCCGCTCCACCAGCCCGCGGCTGGTGGTGTTGTCGCGGCTGGTGCCGCACAAGCAGATCGAAGATGCGTTGGAAGCGGTCGCCGCACTGCGTGCGGAGGTGCCCGGGCTGCACCTGGACATTCTCGGCGGTGGCTGGTGGCAGCGGCGGCTGGTCGAGCACGCCGAACTGCTCGGCATCTCCGATTCGGTGACGTTCCACGGTCATGTCGACGAAGAAACCAAACACCGTGTGCTGCAGCAGAGTTGGGTCCATGTCCTGCCCTCGCGCAAAGAGGGCTGGGGGCTCGCCGTCACCGAGGCCGCCCAACACGGGGTGCCGACCATCGGCTACCGCGCCTCCGGAGGGCTGACCGACTCGATCGTCGACGGGGTCACCGGTCTGCTGGTCGAGGATCGTGAGGGCCTGGTCGCGGGGATCCGCCAGTTGTTGAGCGATCCGGTGATGCGAGTGCAGCTGGGGAGCAAGGCGCAGACCCGCAGCGACGAGTTCTCTTGGCGGCTCAGCGCGGACGCGATGCGGACCGTGCTGGGGTCCGTACGTGAGGGGCAGTACGTCAGCGGGCTGGTGTAGCCCGTCAGAGGTCCGAGTGGGGGCGTGCGGGCAACTCGGCACGTTCTTGCCCGCCATGACACGCAGATGATCGTCCACGCGCTCGCCAGAAGCTGACGGCCATCCCGAGCGCCCCGCCGGCCAGCACTCCGAGCCACACCCCATGCGCGGTGATCATCACGCCTCGGTGAGGCGAGGCCGGGTGATCGCCGCCAATCCGGTACACGGCGACGTCGCCATCCCGGTAGGCCGCTGGAAGATCCAATTCGGCCGGCACACCGTTGGTTTCGACCACCAACCAGCCGACACCGGCGTCGGCCATGGTTGGGCGGTCGGCACCCGAGCGCAGTAGATCCTGAACCGCGCGAGCCCGCCTCCCCTCCCCGCGCACCAGCTGACCGCCGATCACCAGATCGCCGGTCGACAGCACCTCGGCGCGCAGCCACCGGGGCAGCGGATCGAGTACCGGCGCGGTACCCGACCAGTAGAACAACCGCATGCTGTCCGGTGGCAGCACCACCACCGGCCGGGGATCGGCGTTGATCGTCGCTGTCGCGGCGGCCCACCCGGTCGGATACTGCACTGCGCGCATCTGATTGCCCACGCCCCAGGCCAAGTCGGGCAGTACCGCGATCAGCGCAGCACAGCCCACCGCGGCCGAAGCGGCCGATGGCACCCGCAGCCGGCGCAACGTGTCGGGTGCGGCCGCGGCAGCCAGCACGTAGCCCGGCATCGCCAGGGCCACCCACTTCTGCCCGTCACGCACCACGCCGAGGCCGGGCGCGGTCCGAATCATCGCTTCGACAAACGCGAGCCCAGGGGTGGTGGCCATGGCCGCCGGGATCACCACCGCCACCGCGGCCAGGAGCAGCAGCGGCGCCGCCGTGCGGTTGCGCAGCACCACCGGCAGGCCGAGCGCCACGATGATGATCAGCACCGCCGTCGCGACCAATGCGAAAAGCGTTGTGCGTGAGTCGGGTACCGCATCGCCGTTCCAGATGCCGGCCAAGCCGGCCAGGCTGCCCAGGGTGGCCAGGCCGGGCTCGGCCCTGGCCGCGAACGCGTGCACTCCGGCTGCCGATTCCGGCGAAGACACCGTTCCGCCGACGGCCGCGGCTACCAGCCACGGCGTCGCGGCCAGCACGGCCGTCCCCAGCGCCAGGGCGCCGACCCGCAGCCGCCCCCAGCCGGCGCCGGGCGCAGCGATGCACACCAGCGCCGCCGTGGCAGCCAGCATCAGGCCGGTCGGCGTCAACCCGGCCAGAGCGGTCCAGAACAACAGGCCCCAGGCGGCGGGACCCGGCCCGGTTTGGCCTCCTTGCGTGCGGGGCCCGGCGCGCAGGCGCAGCACGCACCCGGCCACCCAGGGCAGGCAGCCGTAGCCGACCAGCAGGCTCCAGTGGCCCTGCAGCAACCGTTCGGCCACATACGGGTTCCAGATGGCCAGCGTCGCCGCGAGAAACTGGCCGGGCAAACCGGATCCCAGCACGGTCGAGGCGAGCCGGGCCGCACCCCAACCCGCCAGCCACAGCCCCGCCACCAACAGGACCTTGACCACGATCCCGCCGTCGAGCACGACCGAGCTCACCGCGACAAGGAAATCCTGCGGCAGCGCCCGGGGCGCGGCCTCGGTCAGGCCGAGCGCCGCGTCGGTCAGGTAGGACCGCGGGGTAGAGACGCCGTCGCGCAAAAGCAGGTAACCGGGCCCCAACAGGGGCCCGGTTACCAGTAACGACAGTGCCAGCGCATAGGCCGGCAGCAGGGCGGAGCGCAGACGCAGATCTATCGGTCCGGCGGTAGATCGGACGGCCGCTGTGCGGGCAGCTTCTCGGTCTTGGCCTCCGCGCCGGGCACCTGGAAACCTTGGGTGTTGAAGAACCCGTGATCGGCGGTGTCGAGCCCGGGGTCGATCAGCGTCGACTCGGCGCGCAGCGCGAACGAACCCACGACGGCGCCACCGACCAGCGCCAGCAGGCCGAGTGCGGCGAACGTGATCGGCAGGACGCGGGTCCACAACGACACCCGGTCACGCTCGTCCTGAGCGGCCGCGACCTGTGACTCCACCGTCTCTTCGTTGTAGGTGACCTTGTAGTCGACGTAGGTCACCTCGGGCTTGAGGGCGTCACGCGCGTAGTACTGGTAGCCGTGGTCCTGCGCCTTGACGATGGTGCCGGACACCGGGTCGACCCAGAAGGTGCGCTGTGCGGCATAGAAGCGGTCCATGGTGATCCGCTCGTCGGGTTCACCGGGCACACCCCACATCGCGGCGCTGGCGGTAACCGAACTGTCGGCGTCGTCCTCGTACAGCGACGAGTACTTCACCGGCTCGGCCAGCTTTCCGTCGGAGTCGTAACCCACGTTCTGGATGAACCGGTAGGTGGTGAGCCCGTTGACGTCTTCTTCACCGTCATAGTTGGCGTCGAACGCCTTCTGCGCGATCGGGTCGAAGAACGGGTAGGTCTTCTTCTCGGTGTCGAACGGGAACCGGTAGGTCAGGCCCTCGTGCGGCAGCGCCACGTTCGTCGGCGGCTTCTCGTCCTCGATGGCCCGCGGCTTCTGCAGCGCCCCGCCCGGGTTGTTGTCGCTGGATACGGCAAGTGCCGTGCTGCGGTTCATGGTGACGGTGTCCACCATCGCCAGCAGCAGGCCGGAGTCCTTCTGCCGGTCGGTGCGCCGCAGCGTGCTGCCCACCTGCAGTGTCACCACCTCGGCGTTGGACGGAGATTCCACGCTGACCTGCTGTTGAAGGGCGACCGGTACGTTGCGGTCGACGGAGAACTTCTCGGCCACCAGCGATTCCGGATCAAAAGCGGTCGCGGTGCCATCGCTGACCAAGCTGGTATCCAGGTTGAGCGGGATCTTGGCGATCTTGCCCTTGGTGTAGGTGGTCAGCAACAGTGCGGCAATGAGTAGGGCTGCACCCAGCCCCATCAGTCCGCATGCTGCGATACGCAGCGCCACTGCGCGGTTCAAACCGGGCCTCCTTCAGTGTGGGCCAACTCGTCGTGAGGCAAACCCGTTTGACCCTAACAGCACTATTTAAGGCCATCACTTACTCCGGTGGCACGCCGCGGGTGCATTGACCCGCAGTTTGGCGGGGTTGCCACGGCGCGGCACACTGGTCGCCGTGGCGACCGGAGCATCGGACCCCGACAACGGTCCGGAGTCTGTCGGCGGAACGCGCAGCTTCCTGCCGGCCGTCGAAGGCATGCGCGCCTGCGCGGCCATGGGCGTGGTGCTTACCCATGTGGCCTTTCAAACCGGGCACACCACCGGGGTGAGCGGCCGGTTCTTCGGCCGGTTCGACCTCGCGGTCGCGGTGTTCTTCGCGTTGTCGGGCTTCCTGCTGTGGCGCGGTCATGCCGCGGCTGCCCGGGGTTTGCGTCCTCGCCCCCGCACGGGCCATTACCTGCGCTCCCGCGTCGTGCGCATCATGCCGGGTTACGTGGTCGCCGTCGTGGTGATCATCCTGCTGCTTCCGGAGGCCAAGGCCGATCTGACGGTGTGGGTGGCGAACCTGACCCTGACCCAGATCTATGTCCCGTTGACGTTGACGGCGGGGCTGACGCAGATGTGGAGCCTGTCGGTCGAGGTCAGTTTCTATCTGGCTTTGCCGGTGCTGGCGCTGCTGGCGCGGCGGCTGCCGGTGCGGGCCCGCGTCGGCGTGATCGTCGCGCTGGCAGCACTGAGCTTGTTGTGGGTGCGCATCCCGTTCTCGGGCACCACCGGGCTCAACCCGTGGAACTGGCCGCCGGCGTTCTTCTCCTGGTTCGCCGCGGGCATGGTGCTGGCCGAACTCACGGTGAGCCCATTCGGTTGGGTACATCGGCTGGCCCGGCGCCGGGTGCTGATGGGTGTCATCGCTGCGGTGGCGTTCGCGATCGCGGCCTCGCCGCTGGCCGGGCTGGAAGGGCTGCGCCCGGGCTCGGTCGGCCAGGTGACACTGAAGACCGCGATGGGTGCCATCGTCGCGGGCGCGCTGTTGGCCCCGCTGGTCCTCGACCACCCCGATACCGGACACCCGATTCTGGGCAACAAGGTGATGGTCACGCTGGGCCGTTGGTCGTACGGCCTGTTCGTCTGGCATCTGGCCGCCCTGGCGATGGTGTTCCCGATGATCGGGGAGTTCTTGTTCAACGGGCAGATGCTGGTGGTGCTGGTGCTGACGTTGGTGTTCGGCTTCGCGCTGGCCGCAGTGAGCTACGCGCTGGTGGAATCACCGTGCCGGGAAGCGTTGCGGCGCTGGGAGTACCGCAACGAATCCCCCGTGCCTCCGCTGGACAGCTCGATCACCGACGAGCCTGAGCCTGCGCCAGCCGCGCGATGACCTCGTCGCGCACCGCGGTTCGCCGGGCCTTACCCGCGTCGTCGCGCAGCGGGGTGTCGGCGAACTCCACCCACGTGGGCACCTTGTAGCCGGACAGACGCTCGCGAAGGAAATCCTGCATGGCCTCGGCGTCGAGGCCTGACCCGTCACACGTCTGCACCATCGCGTACGGCACCTGCCCCAGATCCTCGTGCGGTACGCCGACGACCAGACAGGACAACACGTCCGGATGCTCGGCCAGCGCCGCTTCGATCTCGGCCGGGTAGACGTTCTTGCCACCCACGGTGAACATGTCCACCCGCCGGTCGTTGAGGTAGAAGAACCGCTCCTCGCCGTCGTCGACGTAGTACCCGAGATCTCCGAGGGAGTCCCATCCGGCGCGACTCTTCGCCGTACTGCCCACGTAACGGTAGGTGGGCGCGCTGCCGGGACCGGGCCGCATGTAGATCTCACCGGTCACGCCAGGGGGACATTCGGCTCCGTCGTCGTCGAGCACCTTCATCTCGCCGGCCACCACGACACCGACCGAACCCGGATGCCGCAGCCACTGCTCACCGGAGATGAAGGTCAACGCCTGCAGTTCGGTGCCGCCGTAGAGCTCCCACAAAGCGTCGGGGCCGACCAGCTCGATCCAGGCCTGCTTGACCGCAGGTGGGCAGGGCGCGCCGACGTGCCAGAAGCGGCGAATACTGGACAGGTCATAGGCTTTCGGGTCGGCCCGATACACCGGCAGCAGGCGTTGCATGATGGTCGGCACCGTGGTCAGGAACGTCACGCGGTGTTCGGTGACGAGCGCCAGGAACTCCACCGGATCGAAACGGGGCATCAGCACGAGGTGATGGCCCTGCAGCAGGGCGATGGCGAAGGTGGTGAAACCGGTGTTGTGGCTCATCGGCACCGACATCAGCGTGACGTCGCCGGGCTGAGCGCCCAGCGGAACACCGATCAGGGCCGGCACCCGGCTGTCGCCGCCCGCCTCGATCAACTTCGGCCGGCCGGTGCTGCCACCTGAGGCCATCGACTTCCACGTCGGCGAGACCGCCTCGGGCAGTGGTGCCGCAGACAGCTGGGGCTCCGGGGCGAAACCGGCTGGAACCCAGGGTGTTTCACCGGCGTCGCGGCCGACGACCAGGGCCCGGGGACGCAACGCGAGGATGCCGTCGAACTCGGCGTCCGGCAACCGGGGCGACAACGGTTGCGGCACCGCGCCGAGCTTCCAGGTGGCCAGGACGGCCTGCACCCATTCGATCGAGTTGGGCAAACTGATGGTGACGTAATCGCCTTGTCGCACACCGCGTTCGGCGTAGGCGCGGGCGAGTTGATTGGTGGAGTGGTCCAGTTCGGCCCGGGTGAGCGTGACGCCCTGGCAGGTCACCGCCGGCCGGTCGGGGTCGGCATCGGCCAGCTGGGTGAACTGCGCCGGGATCGTCGGGACGGCGTCGGTCATCTCAATACCCGCCCTTGGTCTCGAAGATCCGTCGTGGATTGTGCACCAGCATCGTGGTGATCTGCTCCTCGGTCACTCCGCGCTCGCGCAACGCGGGCAACACGTCATTGTGGATGTGCAAGTAGTGGCTGTTCGGAAGGGCCTGCGCGGTGAGCTCGTCGGGCAGCGCGTCGAAGTAGCACCAGGTGTCGTGCGAGAGCACCATCTTCTCGGCGTGGCCGCGCTCGCACATGGTCGCCACCGTCGCGACCCGTTCCTCGAACGGAAGGAAGACGTCGACACCGAACCGGTCCATGCCGATGTAGGAACCGTTGGCGATCAGCTCTTCGAGATAGCCGGTGTCGGTGGTGTCGCCGCAGTGGCCGATGATCACCCGGGACAGGTCCACGCCTTCCTCGGCGAAGATGCGCTGCTGTTCGAGGCCCCGCCGGCTCGCCGCGTGGGTATGGGTGGAGATGGGCACCCCGGTCTGCCGGTGAGCCTGGGCGACGGCCCGCAGGACCCGTTCGACGCCAGGGGTGACGCCGGGTTCGTCGGTGGCGCACTTGAGGATTGCCGCCTTGATGCCGGTGTCGGCGATGCCGTGGTCGATGTCGCGGACGAACATCTCGGCCATGGGATCCGGACGGCCGTTGTTGGGCGCGTTGAAGTGGAAGGTCAGCGGCAGGTCGTTGTAGGTGTAGAAGCCGGTGGCGACGACGATGTTGAGGTCGGTGGCCTCGGCGATCCGGGCGATACGCGGAATGTAGCGGCCCAGTCCGACCACGGTGAGGTCGACGATGGTGTCGATGCCGCGGGACTTGAGTTCGGTGAGCCGTGCGATCGCATCGGCCTCCCGGCTGGCCTCGTCACCCCAGGACTCGGGGTAGTTCTGGGCCATCTCGCTGCTCATGATGAAGACGTGCTCGTGCATGAGCGTGACGCCGAGGTCGGCGATATCGATGGCTCCGTGGGCGGTGTTGACTGTCGGCACGAGCCCGATGCTAGGTCGATCAGCCCGTCGCGCGTGGGGATTCGGCGTCTAGCCGGCCGCCTCGACCGCCGCCATCACCTCGGGGGTGGCGGGGTCGAGGACGTCATCGAAGTCATGGTGTTTCTGTACGTACTTCGCGACGTACGGGCAGACCGCGACAAGGCGCTTGCCGGCTGCGCGGGCATCGGTCAGTGCGGCCGAGACCAACTCGCCGGCCAGGCCGCGGCCACTGAACTCGTCGTCGACCTCGGTGTGATGAAAGATGCGCTGATTGCCGGAGTCGACATAGGCAGCCAGGCCGGCATGCTTGCCATCGACGGTGAGCTCGTAATGGCGGGCTTCGGGTACGTTGCGGACTTCAGCCATGTCTCCACTATGCCGCAGTGGCACTGGCACGATCATGCAGATGGCCGCCACCACCACGTCGACCTGGGCGCCGTTGGCGTCGCCGATCTACCGCGCGCTGTGGATCGCGCAGTTCGTCTCCAACCTGGGCACCTGGATGCAGACCGTGGGGGCCCAGTGGATGCTGGTCGGGGATCCGCGCGCCCCGGTGCTGGTACCACTGGTGCAGACCGCCACCACGCTGCCGGTGATGCTGCTGGCCCTACCGTCCGGCGTGCTCGCCGACCTCGTCGACCGGCGCAGGTTGCTGCTCGCCACCCAGGGGGCCATGGCGGCCGGGGTGGCGGCGCTCGCGACTTTGACGGGCGCCGGGTTGGCCACCCCTACGGTGCTGCTGACCCTGTTGTTCCTGATCGGCTGTGAGCAGGCGCTGACCGCGCCCGCCTGGCAGGCGATCCAGCCGGATCTGGTTCCCCGCGAACAGATTCCAGCTGCGGCCGCGCTGGGCAGCATGAGTATGAACGGCGCCCGGGCGATCGGTCCGGCGATTGCCGGGGCGCTGGTTTCCCTGTCGGGCCCGACGCTGGTGTTCGCGCTCAACGCGGTCTCGTTCGCCGGCATCGTCGTCGTCCTGTTGGTCTGGCGCCGCCCCGCCATCCAGCACGTGCTGCCCGCCGAGCGACCGCTGGCCGCCCTCGGGGCGGGTGGCCGGTTCATCCGCAGGTCGCCGATCATCAGGCGAATTCTGCTCAGAGCGGTGTTGTTCATCGCGCCGGGCAGTGCCCTGTGGGGCCTGCTCGCGGTCATCGCGGAGAGACAGCTGGGGTTGTCCTCGTCCGGCTACGGCCTGCTGCTGGGTGCGCTCGGGGTCGGAGCCGTGCTCGGCGCGCTGGTCCTGGGGCGCTTGCAGTTCGCCTTCGGCCTGAACACGTTGTTGATCGTCGCGGCGTTCGGATTCGCCGGCGCCACTGCGGTTCTGGCGCTGGTCCACAATTTCGGCATCGTTCTGGCCGCGCTTGTTCTCGGCGGCGCGTCCTGGCTGTTGGCGCTGTCCACGCTCAACGCCTCGATGCAGCTGAGCCTGCCTGCCTGGGTTCGGGCCCGCGGGCTGTCGGTGTATCAGTTGACGTTCATGGGTGGTCAGGCCATCGGCTCGCTGGTGTGGGGGCTGGTCGCCGGCGCGACGTCCACTGTCACGTCGCTGCTGATCAGTGCCGGGCTGCTGGTGTTCTGCGCGGTGTCGGCGTGGTGGTGGCCGTTGCACGCGCGGACCGGCGATCTCGACATGACCCCGTCGGCGCACTGGCCCGAACCTGCCTTGGTGTTCGAACCAGAGCCGCCTGACGGTCCGGTCCTGGTGCTGACCTCCTACCGGGTGGCACCCGAGCAGGAGCGCGAGTTCTTCGCTGCCATGGGCGCTTTGGGCCGGTCCCGCCAGCGCACCGGGGCCACGCAATGGCGGCTGTTTCGCGCCGTGGAACGCGAACGTGTTTTCGTCGAGGCGTTCGTGGTGCGGTCATGGGACGAGCACCTGCGCCAGCACCGCACCAGGCTGACGGGCAACGACCTGCTCATCGAGCAGACGGTTGAGCGCTGGGTTGAGGGTGAGCCGGTCTCGCACCATCTGATCGCAGTGAAGACTCCTTGACTGTGAGGCCGATCACAGTAGTATGACCAGTGGTCATACAGGCTGGAGAGTCAGATGCCGACGGTCACCTGGGCACGTTTGGATCCCGCTCGCAGAGCCGCGGTGGTCGAGGCCGCCGAGGCGGAGTTCGGGGCACACGGGTACTCCCGTGGCAGCCTCAACGTCATCGCGCGACGCGCGGGCGTGGCGAAAGGCAGCCTGTTCCAATACTTCGCGGACAAACGTGACCTCTACGCGTTCATCGCCGACATCGGCAGCCAGCGGGTGCGCGGGTACATGGAGGAGCGGATCCGCACCCGCGACCCGAATCGACCGTTCTTCGAATTTCTCACCGACCTGCTCGACGATTGGGTGGCCTACTTCGCCGACCACCCGCAAGACCGTTCGTTGCACGCGGCGGCCAGCTTCGAGGTGGACACCGATGCCCGGGTCAGCGTGCGAACCGTGATCCACCGCCACTATCTGGAGGTGCTGCAGCCTCTCGTGCGGGACGCTCAGGTCCGGGGAGACCTCCGAGCCGACGCCGACGCCGGCGCGTTGCTGTCGCTGTTGTTGATGATCTTTCCGCACCTTGCGCTGGCGCCGTATGTGCGTGGGATGGATCCGATTCTGGGCCTGGACGAGCCCAGCCCCGAGCAGCCGGCACTGGCCGTGCGCAGACTCATCGCAGTATTGCGGGCCGCGTTCACGGTACCCAATTCCCCATTGACCACCCGAGCAGCCCACCAGACCTGAGGAGGTCAATTCCCATGTCACACACAAAGTTCGGTTCGCTGGCCAAAGGCGGTCTCAACTGGGACGGTGTGCCGTTGCGTCTGTTCGCCGGGGGAAACGCCAAGTTCTGGAATCCGGCCGACATCGACTTCTCCCGCGACCGGGCGGACTGGGAGGCGCTGACGGCCCGGGAACGTGAGTACGCCACCCGGCTGTGCGCGCAGTTCATCGCCGGGGAGGAAGCGGTGACCAAGGACATCCAGCCGTTCATGAGCGCGATGCGGGCCGAGGGCCGCCTGGGCGACGAGATGTACCTGACGCAGTTCGCGTTCGAGGAGGCCAAGCACACGCAGGTGTTCCGCATGTGGCTCGACGCCGTCGGGATAACCGATGATCTGCACAATTACTTCGACGAGCTTTCGGCTTACCGACAGGTGTTCTACCAGGAGCTGCCGGCATCACTCGACGCGTTGTACGCCGACCCGTCGCCGGCCGCCCAGGTTCGGGCCTCCGTCACCTACAACCACATCGTCGAAGGCATGCTCGCGCTCACGGGTTACTACGCCTGGCACAAGATCTGCGTCGACCGGGGGATCCTGCCCGGGATGCAGGAACTGGTCCGCCGGATCGGCGACGACGAGCGTCGCCACATGGCGTGGGGAACGTTCACCTGTCGTCGCCACGTCGCCGCCGACGATGCCAACTGGACAGTCTTCGAGGACCGGATGAACGAGCTCATCCCGCTGGCGTTGCGTCTCACCGAGGAGGGCTTCGCCCTCTACGCCCCGGACATTCCATTCGGCCTCGTGCAAGACGAGTTCATGCAGTACTCCGCCGACAAGGGCATGCGCCGATTCGGCACCATCAGCAGCGCCAGAGGCCGGCCGCTCGAAGAGATCGACCTCGACTACTCACCGCTGACGCTGGAGGACACGTTCGCCGACGAGGATGCACGCGCATTGGCGGCGACCGCATAGACCGCGAGCGTGCGGTGTCGGCGAACCCCTCAGCCGCCGACACCGCACGCCGTGCGCACCACATAGTGCGCAACCACGCGAACACAGCTAAGCCGCACGCTCAGCCCGCCAACTGACTGCTTCGTTAGTTACTGCATCCAGTCGGGCGCAATCCAGGTCCGCAACCCGCGATCCCCCCCGCAGCAAAGTGTTTCCAGGACTGCGCCACGCGTGCCGGTACCGTAAGTACCGCATACCTGTGTTGTCAACAGCTACGCGGAATCCTCCGGTTTTCTGCGGTGCAAGCCCAGGTCAGGCGTGACCGCGGACGCCGCGACGAACACCACCGACAACAGTGCGAGCAGCTGTACCCAGGGCGAGTGCCCGACGTAGCCGTCGACCGACCGCCACGGATGCCGGCTCAGCGCCGCCCCGGCCAGGATCAGGCCGCCCGCAGACACGGTCACGGTCAGCTTCTCGCGCCAGCGCTCTCGACCGCGCAGCAGGTAGCCCAGTCCCAGCGCGCCACCGGCGACCAGCAATCCCGGCAGGCCCGAAATCGCCGCGCCCACCACGAGCACCGCAGCCCCGGCCGCCGCAGGCGGCGGTTGCCACGGCCGCACCGGCTCCAGGTCCGGACTGCGGCGACGAGCGGGCCACAACGCGAGCAGAGCCAGTAGCGGAAGCAGGGCGAGCCCGCCGATCAACCCGATGCGGTACGGACGGTTCGAGGGGAACGACAGCGTCACGGTATCGGCGTCGCCGGCCGGGACCACCCAGCCCTGCTGCCAACCGTTGACCTTCACCGGGGTCAGCACGGCTCCGTCGGCCTTGCGGGCGATCCAACCCGGGTTCACGCTTTCGGGCACCACCAGCACCCGGGCGTGGGCACCGGCCGGCACCCGGGCCTCACGATGGTCCGGTGACCACACCGGCGTCGCGACGGGAGACGTTGTCGCCGCGCGTAGTTGGGTGGCCGCGGGAGTGTTCAGCACGACGCCGTCGACCACGAACGCCGAGCCAGGACTGACCAGCAGTTCTTGTTGACCGGCCGGCAGCGCGATCGGGCCGGTCCGACACGGGTGGGCCGGAATCGGATCGCCGTCGAGCAGGGCTCCCACGGTGGTGCGCACCGAGGTTTGGACGAACTGGCCGGCCACGCCGATGATCGGACCCTGACCGCATGGAAGTGACACCGTCCGTTTGCGATTGGCGGCCGAGTCGGCTGCGGCGACGGGCTTGCCGCGAACGTCGAGCACCGTCAGTTCGGCCAGCCCGGGGGGCTTGAGCTGATCGAAGCCGAGCGAGGTGCGGTCGATGATGTCGTTCCACCCGAGCAACGACACCGTGATGGTGTCCGTCACCCGGGGTTTGAGTTTCGCCGTCTGTACGTCGCCGTTGCCCGTCAGCTTGTGCACCTGGGGGCCGTCGCCGAGGTCGATCGAAACCAGCGTCGGGTGCGCGGGCGGTTGGTGGGCGCCGGGGTCGATCCGCAGGGCGCCGACTTTCGTCGGAGCGGGCAACTTCAGCGTCAGCGTGGGCGGCGCCTTGAACTGGACGACGCGTTGCGGCGCGGTCCAGGACGTGCGGGGGTCACCGTCGGTGGCCGCGTAGGAAGAACCGAGCACATCGATCGGGTCGGCGTCACCGGAGGCGCGGGTGGTCCCGGGCTGGGCGACCATATCGGCCAGCTGGGGACCCTGGCGCGCCCGGATCCACACCGTCGGCTCGACATCGGTGTGGGTGGGCACCGTCAGCGTGCGACTCAGGTTCACCGGCTCTTCGGAGGCCAACGCCAACGCCGCCGCACACCGCACCCCGACCGGACTGTCCACGCAACCAGACCGGCCCAGCAGTTCGGTGCCGAGATCCCATTGAGCGACAACAGAATCGGTCGGGGGTGCGGGAACCTCTACGGTGTGGCGCAGGTTGATGGGATGGGCGAATCCCGACGCGTCGTACTGGGTCACTGACAGGTCGGTGATGCCGAACTGCACGCCGGCGGATCCGTCGTCGGTGGCGACGGCGGTGATCCGCACCCACGGAGACTCGCCCACCGGCAGCGGCACGGTCAACTGCTGACCGGCGGTGTCGAAACGCAGGCTGCTGGTGCCGGTCGCGGTGGCCACCTCGATGCGGCGTACCTGCGCCCCGACGGCGGTGGCGCTGGGGGTGATGGTCAGTGTGGCGTTGGTGACGGGGTGATCGAAATCGACCTGAAGCCACTGCCCGACGGCGGCCTGCAGGGCGTTGGACACCCATGACGTCGAACCGTCGTTGTCGATGGCCGCGGCCGGGCCGGTGGCCGGCGCCACGTTGGGCAGTGCGGTGGAGTCCGCGGCCGAACTCGACACCGAGATCCGTCCGCCGTTCCACTTGCCGTACACCGGGGCGGCCCCTTCGACCGGGTAGTCCGGCACCCGGTTGTGGGTGTGACGCGCATCGTCGGGGGTGCGGATCGCCGAGGCATGGTCGTCGACGCGGCCGTAGTCGATCTCTCGCGCGGTGGGGGTGTCGGTGACGATCACGCCGGCCGCTCCGCGCGGTTGGACCGCCAGACCGGCGCGCTCGGCGTCGGCGGACAGCAGCATCGGACCCAGCGGAGGCATCCCGTCCAGACGGCGTCGCTCATCCAGGCGCAGCAGCGCCTCGGGGGCACCGGCCACCCGCGTCATCGCGTCGGCGTCGACAAGATACGGCGCGCCCGGGTTGGTCCCGCCGGTGCCGACCCGGTAGATCTCGACGGCGGGGTACCGCGGTCGCAATCCGCTGTCTGCGACGAAGCCCTCCAGCGTCCCCGGACCCACCGGTGCGCCGAACTCTGCCACCTTCGTCAGCCCGGGGGAGCCCTCGATCGACCGGTGTACCAGCACCGGGCGGGCCGACCGGGACACGTCGGGATCAAGGTCGTTGCGCACCACCACATAGGAAATGCCTTGGCGGGCAAGGCTGTCGGCCAGCCCCGCGGAGGGCCGGCCGGCGGCGAACAACCGCTGCACCGAATCCAGGGCGCGGATCGTCTCCGGCGGGGTCAGCGGGATCGAATCCCGTACACCCCACGGGCTGGACCCGAGCACCTGCAACGGCTCGTCGTGACTGTTGCCCCACGTCTGGGTGGCGAACGGTGCGCCCGGCGCCACCAGCACCCGGCCCCGCTCGGTGTTGTGTGCATCCAGCCAGTCCGCCGTGTCGTGCCAGTACTGCGGGATCGCGGTGAACGTTCCGGCCGGGGCGATACGGCCGGTCCAGGCGAGCGAGGTTCCGGCGACCAGGGCGGCGAGCACCACGATCGCCACCGCGACCCGCTTGTCACGTTCGGGCCGGGAGAATGCCTGCATCCACACTGCCCGGGGTGCGCTGCCCGGCAACGGAATCCGGCCCAACAGGTGCGCCAGGCCCAGCGCCAGCGGAAGTCGCAGTACCGGATCGAGCTTGGCCAGGTTGCGCAGCGGCGTGCCAGTGCCGTCGAGGAAGTCATCGACGGCTGCGCCCAGCGGCGATCCCAGTCCCCCGGAATAGCCCAGGGCCAGCAACACCACGCCGATCAACAGCATGGTGATCAGCCGGCCTCGCGCGGGCATCGAGCGCAAGGCGAGGCCCGCCAAACCGGCGGCGGCCACCAAGGTGGTCGCCAGCACCGCGACCGTGCTCGTCACGAGCGAGGCCGCCGCGGTGGCCGTCGATGCCACGAACGGCGTCCAGGTGTGGGTACCGCGCAACATCTCGGTCAGCGACATCCACTGTGTGGTGACACCCGAGGATTCGATGAAGTCCAGGAACGGAGGGCTGATCCGGCCCAGCAGCACCAGCGCCACGACCCACCAGGCGACCGCCAGCGCCGTGCAGCCGAACCACCACGCGGTGAACCGCCACCACAGCCGGTTCGGCCGGTGACAGGCCCACCAGATGATCGCAGCCAGGCAGCCGGTCAACGTCGCGAAGGCGTTGACCGCACCCATCAGCGCCACCGCGCCTGCCGACCGGGCCGCCATCAGCCGCAGGTTGCGGTCGCCTTGATCGGATGTCGCCGCCGACGCGGCTCCGCGGAACGCCAGGATGACCGGCAACAGCACCCACGGCGCCAGCATGATCGGCAGGGTTTCCGACGAGATCGCCCCGAGCGTGGTCAGCACCCGCGGTGACAGCGTGAACGCGAGCGCACCGAGAACGCGCGACCCGGTGCTGCCGATGCCCAGTGCCTCGGCGACCCGCAACACTCCCCAGAAACCGACCGTCAGCAGCAGTGCCCACCACAGCCTTTGGGTCACCCACCCGGGAACGCCGAGCAGGTCACCGGCCAGGAAGAAGGCGCCGTGGGGAAACAGGTATCCGTAGGCCTGGTTCTGTGCCTGCCCGAACGGCAGATCGCTGTTCCACAGATTGAACGCACGTGCCAGGAAGCGCAGTGGATTGGCGGTCAGGTCGAGCTTTGTGTCGGGTGATATCTCTCCGGGCGACTGGGCGAAAGTCAGGAGCAGAGTCGCGGCGGCGACCACCCACAACCAGCGCCGCGAAAGTGGCGGGTCAAGCGCCCGCCGCGTTGGCGGCACATCCAAGCTAAGACCGGTCGCCGTACTCGACCCGGTTGAGCACCGATGACGCCGGGTCGCCCGCCTGCAGCGGAGGCTTCGTGTCCTGCTGCACCATTAGCGTCACACCGAAGACGGCAGCCGCTCCCAACAGCAGGCCGACTACGACGCCGGCCGCTGAGGGGATGACGAACCGGTTCACCCGGCCAACCTAGCATGGCGACACACCGAATCCGTGTGAGGCGGACCTGGCTCGACACGCAGAGAATCGATTACTGCTTATTCAGCGGCTAAGGTCGGAGCCCATGGCTTCACCGCGTCTCGTCGCAACCTTCGCAGCGTTGTCCGGGCTGTTGCTGGCCTGCTCCCCGAGCACCCCGGCGCCAGAGTCTCAATCTCCGGACACGAAGCCGCTGTCCACTCACGCACCGATGCCGGCGGCTCCGGTCTGCGACCTGGCTGCCCTGTCGCCCCGCGACAAGCTGGCCCAGCTGTTGACCGTCGGCGTCACAGACGCGGCCGACGCCCGGTCCGTGGTCTCCGAGCAGCACGTCGGCGGGATCATGATCGGCAGCTGGACCGACCTGTCGATGCTCAACGACGGTTCCCTGCCCGACATCTCGGCGGCCGGCCCGTTGCCGCTGGCGGTCACCGTGGACGAGGAGGGCGGCCGGGTGTCGCGGCTGGCCTCGCTGATCGGTGAGCAGCCGTCGGCGCGGGTGCTGGCCCAGACCAAATCCGTCGACGAGGTGTACGGCATCGCACTCGAGCGCGGCAAGAAGATGCGCGGCCTCGGCATCACCGTCGACTTCGCGCCCGTCGTCGACGTCACCTCCGACCCCGACGACACCGTCGTCGGAGACCGGTCCTTCGGCGACGATCCGGCCAAGGTGACCGAATATGCCGGTGCCTACGCCCGCGGCCTGCGCGACGCCGGGGTACTGCCGGTGCTCAAGCACTTCCCCGGCCACGGCCATGGCTCGGGCGACTCGCACACCGCCGGGGTCGTCACCACACCGCCGCTGGCCGAGCTGCAGAACAACGACCTCGTGCCTTACCGGACCCTGACCACACAGGCCCCGGTCGCGGTGATGGTCGGACACCTGGAGGTACCCGGCCTGACCGGATCCGATCCGGCCAGCCTCAGCCCCGCGGCGTATGACCTGCTGCGCTCGGGCAACTACGGCGGTCCGGGCTTCAACGGCGTCATCTACACCGACGACCTGTCCAGCATGGCCGCGATCAATCAGCGCTACGGCGTGGCCGCGGCAGTGCTCAAGGCATTGCAGGCCGGGGCCGACAACGCGCTGTGGATCACCACCGACGAAGTGCCCGCAGTCCTGGATGGCCTGGAGAAGGCACTGGCCGACGGCCAGCTGAACCAGGCCGCCGTGGATGCTGCGGTGCAACGCAATGCCGATGCCAAGGGCGGCGTGCGCTGCTGATTTCTCTCCACCAACAGACGCATATGTCCCGCCGTCTCCGGCGTGTCGGGGACATATATGTCTGCTCGCGGTGACGCTTATCCTGTTCGGATGGCAGGTGGAACGAAGCGGCTGCCCAGGGCCGTGCGTGAACAGCAGATGCTCGACGCTGCTGTGCAGATTTTCTCGGTCAACGGCTATCACGAGACCTCGATGGACGCGATCGCCGCGGAGGCCGAGATCTCCAAGCCGATGCTGTACCTCTACTACGGCTCCAAGGAGGAGTTGTTCGGCGCCTGCCTGGACCGGGAGCTGACGCGTTTCGTCGATGTGGTGCGCGGGGAGATCGACTTCACCCAGAGCCCCAAGGATCTGCTGCGCAGCGCTGTGCTGGCATTCCTGACCTACATCGATGCCAACCGGGCGTCGTGGATGGTGCTCTATACCCAGGCCACCAGCTCGCAGGCGTTTGCGCACACCGTCCGCGAGGGCCGCGACCGGATCATCGACCTGGTGGCCCGGCTGCTCAGCACCGGTACGCGTAACCCGCAGCCCGACAGCGACTTCGAGATGATGGCGGTGGCGCTGGTGGGTGCAGGCGAGGCGATCGCCAGCCGGGTCAGCACGGGCGATGCCGACGTCAACGAGGCCGCCGAGCTGATGATCAATCTGTTCTGGCGCGGCTTGAAGGGCACGCCGTCGGACGCCGGAACACAGTCGATCCCCGCTGGCTAGACAGCCACGCCCTCCACGAGGCTGAACGGGGACGCCGTCTGGACCACTCGGGTCAGCCGGAACCCGGCTTGTTCGTAGAGACGGCGGTACTCGGCTTCGTTACGCTCGCGGGCCGCGATGCCGATCAGCATCTCCATGTCGATCCACTTGCCCAGGTACTCGCGGTCGTGTTCGGGGATGACCGACTCGACGAGCAGCAGTGTGGTTCCCGGGGTGGCCGCCGCGCGCACATTGCGCAGGATCTTCACCGCCTCGTCGTCGGGCCAGTCGTGAATGATGTTCTTCAGCAGGTAGGCATCGGCGCCTTCGGGCACGTTGTCGAAGAACGACCCGGCAAGTACCTTCACTCGCTCGGCCACGCCGTACCTGCCGAGCAGTTCCGGTGCGCCTTCGACCACCTGCGGTAGGTCGTAGAGCAGCCCCCGAGCCCCGGGTGTGGCGGTCAGGACGGCGGCCAGCATCCGGCCGTGCCCACCCCCGACATCGGCGATGGTGCTGAATCGGGTGAAGTCATAGGCCGCCGTGACCGGAGCGATCGCGAGTTCGGAGACGCTGGTCATGGCGTCGTTGAAGATCGCCGAGAGTTCCGGCTCGGACCCGATGTAGTCGAATGCGGCCCGGCCACGGAGCTTGGGAATGACGGCCTCACCGGTGCGGACCGCGTCGGCGAGGTGGCTCCAGTGCTCGCGATGCTGCGGTGATCCGACGAACTTCGCCATGCCCGCGACCGAGACCGGCGCATCTTTGCGGAGGGTGTCGCCGAGAGCATTGAGCGCATAGCGCCCGTCGCGGGTGCGGCGGAAAATCCCTTCGCTGACAAGGGCTCTCATCAATCGGTTCAGCGTATCGGCGTTGGCCCCGACACGTCGGGCAAGCTCCTCGGGGCGCAACGGACCGCCGGCGAGCGCATCTGCAACTCCGAGCTGCGCGGCGGCCGAGATGCCCTGGGCGATCCAGGCACCGAGAATCATCTCCAGCATCGCCGCCGGCGGTGGTGCCGCACGTCGATACAGCTGATGCAGATGATGGCGGACGCGTTC
This sequence comes from Mycobacterium sp. DBP42, assembly GCF_005924235.1. NCBI lineage: Bacteria > Bacillati > Actinomycetota > Actinomycetes > Mycobacteriales > Mycobacteriaceae > Mycobacterium > Mycobacterium sp. DBP42. Next base: position 33,844 of record NZ_VCMY01000018.1, on the reverse strand, counting down.
GACCACTCGAACCACTCGGGCGGGCGGCACCTTGGCGGGACTCACCGGATGACTGTAGGCCAGGGTGGTTGAGGCGTGGGTCACCATGGCGGACAGCAAACCGAGCGGGCGTCGGGGCCCGTCGCGTCCGCCGCCTAAAGTGGTGCCAATGTTCAATGCGACGGAAGCGCCCGGCCGTGCCTGAACCGGGTGTGAGCGGCCCCTCGCTGGACCAGCTCTATCAGCTCAATCGCGAGGTCGCCGATTCGCGTTCGGCCCGGCTGCTGGCGACGAACAACCTGGCCACGTACCTCACCCTGATGGAACGCCACCTGGACCGCGGTGCCAAGCTCACCGAGATCGAGCTCGTGGTTCGGCTGGAACGTGATCTGGCCGACCTGGGCTCCGAAACGGAGCAGTCCGCCCTGGCGCTGATCAAATACTGGGCCAGTCAGGGCTGGCTGCACCGGATCACCGAGCAGTCCGGCGCCACCGAACGCAACGTCTGCTACCTCACCTACGAGGCGCGGGCCGTTCTGGATTTCGCCCGCCGGATGCGTCGCGAGGACACCATCGCCACCGGCGGCTCGATCACCGGCATCGCCGCCGGGTTGCGCCGGGTGGCCGGTCAGGTCAGCAACGATCCCGAACGTATCCGGGCTGACATCGAAGCCGAGATCGCCAAGCTGCGTGACGAATTGGATGCCCTGGACCAGGGACAGCGTCCCGAACCCGACCTGGTCGACGTGGAGGACGAGGCCCGCGCCATCGCCCTGCAGATGGAACAGATCATCTCTGACATCGGCCAGTACGGCAGCATGCTCAACCGCATCACCACCCGCCTGCTGGACGCCTCCGCCGACACCGATCTGGGCTACCGCGAGCGCCAGCGCCAGTTGTTCGACGATTACGAGTCGCTGTTCGCGTCCCGCGAGAGCGCGTCGTACACCGCTTTCACCCGGATGATTCAGGACCCTGAACAGCGCGCGGCGCTGGTGGCCGACATCGACGCGGTCACCCGTGAGCTCCCGCACCTGGATCCGGGCCTACGGGAGGTGATGACCGGATTCTTCGGCCTGGTATCGGCGCAGACGGCCGAAGTCGGCCGGACCAGACAACGCTGCGCGCGCCGCATCAAGCGCTTCGTCGCCTCCGGAACCCTCGAGCACAGCCGCGGCGTCACCCGCCAGCTCAACGACGCCTTGGCCAGTGCGCATGACCTGCTCAGTGTCTCCCTGGCGGACAGCCGCATCGGTGTCGAGGTGCCGTTGGTCCGCACCGACTTCAATTCGATTGGCGCCGTGGCATTCAAGATCCGTGACGCGATCCCGCCGTCGCAGGCCGAGCCCTCGGAAGGTGAGGTGAATCTGTCGGCGTTCTCGGCACTGGCCTCGCAGGTGGATGCCGCCGAGCTGGCTTCACTGATCAACGGCGCGGTGCAGCGCGGCCCGTTGTCGTTGCCCGATGCGATCGGGATGCTGGATTCGGCCTACCTGGGGCACGTGATCGTCCTGTGGTCCTGGGCGCTCAAGCAGCAATCCACCGACCGGGCCGAATCCGTCCGGGTGCGGTTCCGCTCACTGGAGGGCACCGACCGCGAAATCGAGATCCCCCGACTGGTTTTCACCGAGCCGATCCCTACCGTCAGCGAGAGCCTGCTATGACCGACACCCCCGACCTGTCGCCCGTCAAAGAGTCGCCCGTCAAAGATGGGGTGATCGATTTCGATGCCCTGCCCAGCATCGACGCCGTCGAGCGGACCACCGACCAGCGTCGCGCACCGCGCTTCGACGGGGATGTCAGCGAACTACCCGACCGCGCCTGCTGGGCCCTGCAGCACCTGCTGTCGCGGCGCTACGTCAGCAAGGACAATCATTCCGAGCTGTGGGCCTGGGTCACCCGCTACCGCACCGAGCTCACCGTGCGGTTGTCGGAACTCGATATGCGACTGTGCATCTCGGATGACCACGACATCGCCTACGTCGAGCAGGCCGACTACGAGTCGCAGTGGCGGCGCCGGCTGCTGCGACGCGAGACCCTCAACACCTACGACTCGATCCTGGCCCTGCACCTGGCCAAGCTCATGCGCGCCGCGGCCCGCGACGAGAACGTGTTGATCAGCCGTGACGAGATCCACGAGCTGTTCGCCGGGGTGAACAACGACACCGACCGCGACACCGCCTCGTTCGACAAACGGATCGACAACGCGATCGAGCGGCTCACCGACATCGAGATGCTGGCACGCAACCGCGAGGACGAGGACAGTTTCACCATCAGCCCGGTGGTCAATGCGATCATGACGGCCTCGATGATCACCGAATTGCAGCAGCAGTTCGAGCAGCTCAAGCGGGCCGCCAACGGCACTCTCGACGATTCCGGCGACACCGACCTTTCCGAACGGCTCTCCGACGATGTGGACGCTCATGGCTGAACCGACCAACCAGTTCTCTCTGTCGCGCCTGCAGGTCATCAACTGGGGCGTGTTCGACGGCTATCACTCGATCCCGTTCAGCCCGCACGGGACACTGATCACCGGGTCCTCGGGGAGCGGTAAATCCTCACTGCTGGATGCGATTTCGCTGGCCTTCCTGCCGTCGCACCGCCGTAACTTCAACGCCTCCGGCGACACCACCGCGGCGGGTTCGGGCACCGGCAAGCGCACGGTCGACAAGTACGTGCGCGGCGCCTGGGGTGAGCGGCGCGAGGGCACCAACCGCCAGATCATGTACCTGCGGGGGACGGGCCCGGCCTGGTCGGCGGTCGCGGTCACCTACAGCGACCGCACTGGGCGCTCGGTCACCGGGTTGGTGCTCAAATGGCTTGCTGCCGAGAAAAATTCGGATCCGGGCAGCCGCTACTACTTGATCGACGACGATCGGGACATCTTCGGGCTGTGTAACCGGTGGGCGGCCAACGGGTATGACGCTGCGGTGTTCCGCGACGACGGCTGGACCGGGGGCCGCAGTGAGAGCCAGTACCTGGCCCAGCTGTATTCCAGTATCGGCATCCGTGCCTCCGACGCTGCCCAACAGCTGCTCGGTAAGGCGAAATCACTCAAAAGCGTGGGCGGCCTGGAGCAATTCGTCCGAGAGTTCATGCTCGACGAGCCGGCCAGCCTCAGCGGCGTGGAGGAAGCGCTCGAACAGATCAACCCGCTGGTCGAGGCCCGCGGCCTGCTCGACGTGGCCCGGCGTAAACGCAACACCCTCGGCAACATCGCCGCGGTACAGGCGCGTTACGCCGACGAGGCGGCCAAGTTCGGGGTGATCGACACCATCGACAACGCGATGATCCGCGATTACATCGACCATGTGCGGCTGGCCCAGGCCGGTCCGGAGATAGCCAACCTCGACGATCAGATCACCCAACTCGGCGCCCAGCGAGACGAGTTCGGTACCCAGCAGCGCCAGCTCAAGAACGAGCACAATTCGCTGATGGCTCAAATCAACACCGTCACCGTGGATCTGGTGCCGTTGCAGCAACGCCTCACCGAGGCCGAGCGGATCAGCGAGGAGGTGTCGCGCCGACGCAGCACCTATGAGGACAAGGTCACCTCGCTGGGGCTGACCCCGCCGGACGACGGCGAGGAATTCTGGTCGCTCCGCGAAACTTTGATGGAGGAAGCCGACCGGCTGCACCGCGAACTGTTCACGGGCAATCAGCCCTATGTCGAGGCCTCGGCCAAGGAAGTCCGCGCCCGTGAGGCACGCGAGAATGTGGAGGCCGAGCTGGAACGCGTGCAGCGACTGGGCTCCCCGCTGCCGCGGACCGAATATGAGATGCGGGCCCGTATCGCCAGGGCGCTCGACATCTCCGAGCGTGATCTGGTGTATGTCGCCGAGCTGATGGAGCTCAAGCCAGATGAGTCCCGGTGGCGGCTGGCCGTCGAGAAAGTGTTGCGCGGGGCCGGTTTACGTCTGCTGGTGCCCGACGCCCATATGGAGCGGGCGCTGCGCTTCGTCAACGAGAACGACATGCGCGGCCGGATCCAGCTGCAGCATGTCCAGCATGGTTCGCAGTTGCGGACCCCGCCTCCGGGCACGCTGGCCACCAAACTCCAGTTGGCCGACCCGACGCATGACAGCGCCGTGGAGGCGCTCAACGTGATCGCAAGCACCGGCGATTACGTGTGTGTCGACGGGCCGGGGGAGTTCACCGAGCAGCCCCGCGCGGTCACCGATCAGGGCCTGCGCAAAGACAGTGGCAGGCTTTCGATCAAGGACGACCGGTCGAGGCTGCGGCCCTCCGACTACATCTTCCTCGGCGGGACGGCCGCCAAAATCGAAGCGCTGCAAGATGATCTGACGGCCGCGCAGGATCTGTACCAGGTGGCGCGCACTGCGCGTGAGCGGCTGGACGACCACCGCGGACAGTTGCAATCACGGGAACGGGCCTGCCGAGCGCTGTGCGACCAGTACATGCAGTGGAGCGACATCGACACCGATTCGGTCGATGAGATGCTCGAGCGGCTGCAGGACGAACACAATCTGCTGGTCTCGGACAATCCGGATGCCGAACGGCTGCAACAGCGAGCCGACGAATGTTGGGAGCGAGTCGAGAAGGTCATCCAGCAGATCGGCTCGCTCAACGAACGTGAGACCGCACTGGATCGCAGGCGAACCGCGTTGCTGGAGCTGAGCGAGGTGCTGACCGAGCGGCTCGGCTCGAACGAGTTTCCGTCGCATGCCCGCGACACGATCGACGGATACGCCACCGACATCGCTCTGACCCTGGAATTGCTCGAACCGGAGCCGTACCGAAACGAACTGATCCGCGTCATCAGCCGAGAGCGGGATCGGTTGCGGGCGGACCGGAACCGCTCGCACGACGAGTTGGCCGGGATCATGGCCGCATACGACAGCGCGTTCCCCGATGCGATCCCCAACGACAGCGATGTGTTCGACGAGCGGGTGCACGACTATGTGGCGCTGTGCCGCCGGATCGACGAGCGTGAGCTACCCGACGCCTACGAGCGGATGCAGCGGCTGATCACCGAGCAGGCTCCGGGCGCGATCCTGAACTTGCACATGATCGCCGACAACGAGGCCCGTCGGATCACTGAGCAGATCGCCCGGGTGAACACGGGCTTGGGTGCGGTGGAGTTCAACCGGGGCACCCGGCTCACCCTGCATGCGGGCACCCGGCACCTGGCGGCCGTCGACGAACTGAACGAGAAGGCCCAGCGGATCTCGGCGCGCGTCTCCCTGGTCAGCTTCGGCGACGAGACTGCGATGTTCGAGCAGTACACCGACATACTTCAACTCCGGAAGTTGTTGGCCGGCAACACCCCCGAGGACCGGCAGTGGACCCGTGACGCGCTGGATGTGCGCAACCGGTTCGTGCTGTACTGCGAAGAGCGCGACGCCGAGACCGGCGAGGTGATCCGCACCTACAGCAACTCCGGTGACAACTCCGGCGGTGAGCAGGAGAAGTTGATGGCGTTCTGCCTGGCGGGGGCGTTGAGCTTCAACCTGGCCAGCCCGGACAGCAACGACACCCGGCCGCTGTTCGCCCAGTTGATGCTGGACGAGGCGTTCTCCAAGTCGGATCCGCAGTTCGCCCAGCAGGCGTTGTCGGCGTTCCGCAAGTTCGGCTTCCAGTTGGTGATCGTCTCGACCGTGCAGAACAGCACGACGATCCAGCCCTACATCGACAACGTGGTGATGGTGTCCAAATCCGACGCCTCGGCGCCCAACGCCCGGCCGGTCGCTTCGGTCACCTCGGCGTCGATCTCGGAATTCGCTGACCTGCGACGCACTTCGGGCGACGCGGTACCCAGCGCCTGATGTAGCGGCGAGCGTGCGTACAGATCGCGTTATCGCGTCAGATCGCGATCTGTACGCACACTCGGTGGGTCAGAGCCCGGTGACCGTCGCGGTCAGGTGCGGGTAGCCCTTCTTCAGGTTGCGCAGGGTCAGTTCCCAGCCGTTGGTGTCGCGCTCGACGTAGAGACCGGCTTTCGCAGGCAGCACGACGGGCTTGGCGAACCGCACCGAATACTTGACCGCCTCGGGGAGCTGCCCCTCGATGTTGGTCAAGACAGCTGCGGCACTGTACATCCCGTGCGCGATCACGGTGGGGAAGCCGAACAGCTTGGCGGCGATCCCGTTGGTGTGGATGGGGTTGTGGTCCCCACCGATCGACGCGTAGTTCCGGATCTGGCCCGCGGTGATGTTCAGGATCGCGTTGGGCGGCGGCAGCTTCGGCTGCTTCTCCGGTTCCGGTTTGGGCTCACCCGACAGGCTGGTCTTCTGCTGGTGCAGGAACGTCGTCACCTGATGCCACGCCACATCGTTGCCCACCTTGAGGTCGGTGACGATGTCGACCAGCAGGCCTTTGCGGTGTTCACGCAGGTTCTCCGCGTGCACGGCCGCGTTCACGGTATCGGTCACCTTGACCGGCTTGTACTGCGTGATGTGGTTTTCGATGTGCACCGAACCCATTGCGGCGAACGGAAAATCGAATCCGGTGACCAACGACATCACCGTCGGGAAGGTCAGTGCGAACGGGTAGGTCAGCGGCAGGGTGTCGCCGAAGCGCAACCCGGTCACCTGTGCATAGGCGGCTACGTTGGCCGGGTCGATGGGCAGTTCGTCGACCGTGATGGTGTGCGCCGGCAGGGTGTCGTCGCGCGGGATGAACGGCAGGGCGCCGACGACGGCGCGCAGCATGTTGTTCACGTGCTCACGCCCCCAGCATGGCCTGGCCGCAGACCCGGATGGTGTTGCCGGTCACCGCATTCGAGGCGGGGCTGGCGAAGTAGGCGATCAGCTCGGCCACGTCCACCGGCTTGCCGCCCTGGAACAGCGAGTTGAGCCGGCGGCCGACCTCACGGGTGGCCAGTGGGATGGCGTCGGTCATCTTGGTCTCGATGAAGCCGGGGGCCACGGCGTTGATCGTGATGCCCTTTTCGCCCAGCACCGGGGCCAGCGCGTCGGTGAGCCCGATCATCCCGGCCTTGGTGGCGGCGTAGTTGGTCTGGCCGCGGTTACCGGCGATGCCGGCCATCGAGGACAGCCCGATCACCCGGCCGCCCTCGCCGAGTGCACCGGCTTCCACCAGGCCCTCGGTGAGGCGCTGCGGGGCAAGCAGGTTCACCGCGATCACCGAATCCCACCGGCTCTCGTCCATGTTGGCCAGCAGCTTGTCGCGGGTGATGCCGGCGTTGTTGACCAGCACGTCCACCTTGCCGCCGTGCTGCGCGGTGACATGGGCGACGATCTGCTCGACTGCGTCGTCGGCGGTGACATCCAGCGTCAATGCGCTGCCACCGACCTTCTCGGCGACCTTGCCCAGGTCCTCGGCGGCCTGGGGAACGTCTACCGCCACCACGGTCGCGCCGTCACGCGCGAACACCTCGGCGATGGTCGCGCCGATGCCGCGGGCCGCACCGGTCACCACGGCCACCTTGCCGGCCAGCGGCTTGTCCCAATCGGCCGGCGGGGTGGAATCGGCGGCGCCGACCCGGTACACCTGTCCGTCGACGTAGGCCGACTTGGCCGAGAGGATGAAGCGCAGCGTGGACTCCAGGCCAGTGGCGCCCGGCTTGGCGTCGGCGGCCAGGTACACCAGCGATGCGGTGGCACCGCGCTGCAGCTCCTTACCCAGCGAGCGGGTGAAGCCTTCGAGGGCGCGCTGCGCGATCTGGGCGTGGACGCTGTCCGCCTCATCCGGGGTGGTGCCGATGACGACCACCCGCGCGCAGGAGGCCAGGTTGCGCAGCACCGGGGTGAAGAACTGGTAGAGCTCTTTGAGCCCGGAGGCGTCGGCGATACCGGTGGCATCGAGCACGACGCCGCCGAACGAATCGGCCCAGCGGCCGCCGATGTTGTTGGACACCACGTCGTAGTCGCCGGCCAGTGCGGCGCGCATGGGCTCGACGACGCGGCCTTCCCCGCCGATCAGCAAGGAACCGTTCAAGGGCGGCTGGCCGGGGCGATACCGGCGCAATGTTTCGGGCTGCGGCACGCCCAGCTGCTTGGCCAGGAACGATCCCGGCCCGGAGTTGACGACTTGGGAGAACAGGTCGGAAGCCACTTCAGCTGCCTTTCGCTTCGCAGTACTGCGTTGTCTACACCGAACTTACTCCAGAGTAAGAACAGTGGGTAATATGGCCCCGGACAACCCGACAGTGGAGGGCAAACAGATGGCCAACAACACGACCCGGCGACGCGTTGCCGTATTGGGTGGCAACAGGATTCCGTTCGCGCGGTCCGACGGCGCGTATGCCAACGCCTCCAACCAGGACATGTTCACCGCCGCCTTGGACGGGCTGATCGACCGTTTCGATCTGGCCGGTGAACGTCTCGGCGCGGTGATCGGCGGCGCGGTGCTCAAGCACAGCCGCGATTTCAACCTCATGCGCGAATGCGTGCTGGGCAGCTCGTTGTCGCCCTACACGCCTGCCTACGACATCCAGCAGGCCTGCGGCACCGGTCTGCAGGCCGCGACCGCGGCCGCGAACGCCATCGCGCTGGGGCAATACGACTCCGCGGCGGCAGGTGGCGTGGACACCGCCTCCGACGCCCCGATCGCGTTCGGCAACGACCTGCGCCAGGTGCTGTTGGGCTTGCGCCGGGCGAAGTCCAACCTGGACCGGCTCAAGCTGGTCGGCAAGCTGCCGGCCGCGCTCGGCGTGGAGATCCCGGTCAACAGCGAGCCCCGCACCGGCATGTCGATGGGCGAGCATGCCGCGGTCACCGCCAAGAAGATGGGCGTCAAGCGCGTCGACCAGGACGAACTGGCCGCCGCCAGTCACCGCAACATGGCCGCCGCCTACGACAGCGGATTCTTCGACGATCTGGTCACGCCGTTCCTTGGCCTGTATCGCGACAACAACCTGCGGGCGGACTCCACGCCCGAGAAGCTGGCCAAGCTCAAGCCGGTGTTCGGCGTCAAGGCCGGCGACGCGACCATGACCGCGGGCAACTCGACCCCGCTGACCGACGGTGCCTCGGTGGCGCTGCTGGCCAGCGAGGAGTGGGCTCAGGCGCACGGTCACGAGCCGCTGGCCTACTTCGTCGACTCGGAGACCGCCGCCGTCGACTACGTCAACGGGCCCGACGGCCTGCTGATGGCGCCCACCTACGCGGTGCCCCGGCTGCTCGCCCGCAACGGACTGTCACTGCAGGATTTCGACTTCTACGAGATCCACGAGGCGTTCGCGTCGGTGGTGCTGGCCACGCTGGCGGCCTGGGACTCCGACGAGTACTGCAAGGAGCGCCTCGGCTTGAGTACGGCACTGGGAAGGCTCGATAAATCCAAGCTCAACGTCAACGGGTCGTCGTTGGCGGCGGGCCATCCGTTCGCGGCCACCGGCGGCCGGATCGTGGCGCAACTCGCCAAGCAACTGAGCGAGAAGAAGAAGGAAACCGGTCAGCCGGTGCGCGGACTGATCTCGATCTGCGCCGCCGGTGGGCAGGGCGTCGCCGCGATTCTGGAAGCCTGATGCGGGCGTGACCTCCACAAACGCCGGCCGGAAAAACATTCGAAAAGTTTGTTTTCTCCGGTGTGTAACGGCCACGGCGTAGAGGTCGATACACGGGTAGCTCCGTGTTGCCGTCTGACCCCCCGACCCGACGGCAACACGGGGCACCTAGCTTCTTATTCTCGGCAAAATCGGCCGTACTTTTCTCTGGTTTGAGGGGTACCCGAGGCGTACGATCGAGCCTACGACGGGTTCGGGAGTGACTGATCCAAAGAGTCGGTACAGGGGTGAAAAACCGGCTGCGTGAGACAAATTGAGACGCCCCCAAGTGTCCTCCCGAACCCGCCCTATTTTCTGAAGTCCCTTCGCCTTCTGGTCCCCTGCGACTGTTCTCCGCATAGCGTGGTGCCATGCAGATCAGCCTCATCGCCTCCCTCAGTGACACCGGCAGCCGCTCCCCGGTCGACGCCACCGTAGAGAACCTCGCGCAACTGCGCGACGAGGGGTTCCGGCGGGTGTGGATGACGCAGATGCCCTATGAACCCGACCTGCTGACCGTGCTCGCGGTGGCTTTCCGTGAGGTCGACGGGATCGAGGTCGGCACGGGGGTCATCCCCATTCAGAATCAACACCCGATGCTGCTGGCCCAGCGCGCGCTCACGCTCAGCCTGATCAGCGGCGGCCGGTTTCTGCTCGGGCTCGGCATGACGCACGCCGCGGTGACCGAGGGTATGTGGGGCATTCCGTGGGACAAGCCCCTCCGCCGCCTGCGTGAGTATCTCGACGGGCTGCAGCCGCTGCTGGCCGGCGAGCCCGCCGACGCTCCGGGCGAGACGGTCACCACGCGCGGCGCACTGCAGATCCCCGGCGCGCCGGCACCCGATGTGTACATCGCCGCCCTGGGACCGCAACTGCTCAAGCTCGCGGGTCGCCGCACCGCGGGCACCGTCACCTGGATGACGGGGCCGACCACGCTGGCCGAGCATGTTGCCCCGACACTGCGGGAGGCAGCCGGGGACCGCCAGGTGCGGGTGGTCGCGGCACTCCCGGTGAGCGTCACCGATGACGTCGACGGCGCCCGCGCCCAGGCCGCCAAGCAGTTCGCGATGTACGGGCACTTGCCGTCCTATCGGGCCATGCTCGACCGGGAGGGCTATGCGGGCCCCGAGGACGCGGCCATCATCGGCGATGAAACCACTGTGGCGGAACGCATCCGGGCGCTCGGCACCGTCGGTGTCGACGAATACGTCGGGGTGGTGTTCGACGCTTCCGCGGAAACCCGGGCCCGCACAAGGGCTCTGCTGCGCTCCCTCGACAGCTGACGGTGTGGCCAGCCACACCCCATATTGGCTGGACAGCACCATGTTCCGGTGCCACCCTGTCCGGCAACGATGATGACCGTGACAACCACCGCAAGCACATCCACCTCCGCATCCGATGGCCGGCGCCGAACGCTGAGAACCCCGTTCACCGCGGCGGCCTGCCGTGGCTATCTTTATTTCCTGCTGGTGAGCGTCCTTGCTCTCGTCGGTGTCGTCTACCTGTTCGTGACCGGCCTGACCTCCGGGCTGTTGCTCGTCACCCTGATCGGCATACCCCTGCTGGCTCTCGTGGTGCTGTCGGGTCGATGGTGGAACGCGCTGTACCGGTCGCTGGCCCGGCTGGTCGGGGTCACGATCGACCCATCGGCGCCCTTTGTACGGCAGGCCAGTTGGGCTCACACCGTGGCGGCTGCGCTGACGGACGGCGTCGGCTGGCGCAGCCTGGGTTTCCTTCTGCTGCAGAGCGTCGTGATGACACCCGTCGGCTATGGGGTGGTGGTCGGGGTGGTGGCATCGGCGGTCCTGGTGGTCTCCCCGATGATCTGGGTGACCACCGGTGAAGCGATCGTCAGCCTCGGCGAACCCGTGGACTCGCTCGGCACCTACCTCCTGCTGTCGGCGGGTGGACTGCTCGGCCTGTATCTGTTGGCGTGGATCATGATCGGAATCGGGCGTGCCCATGTCTGGCTGGCCGAAACATTGCTGGCCCCGACCGATCGCGAGCGCCGGGTCGGCGAGCTCGAGCGGGCCCGTGCCGATGTCGTAGACGATTCGGCAGCGACATTGCGCCGGGTCGAGCGTGATCTGCACGACGGAACCCAGGCCAGGCTCATCGCTGTGGCGATGACGCTGGCCCGCGCCGAGGAGAAGATGGCCGACCCGGACAAGGCTGATCGGGCCCGGCAACTGGTCTCCGACGCGCTGGCGAACACCAAGGACACCCTCACCGAACTGCGTGATCTGGTCCGCGGGATCCGTCCGCCTGCATTGGATCTCGGTCTGGTGCCGGCTGTGCAGACATTGGCGGCGCGAAACCCCGTCCCCGTCGAGTTGGTCGATGACCTCGCCGTACGCCCATCGATCGGTGTCGAGACGCTGGCGTACTTCTGTGTGGCCGAGTTGCTCGCCAACGTGTCTCGGCATTCCGGCGCGACGCGAGCCACGGTGCGGTTGTCCAGCGATGCTCACGGATTGCGGATCACTGTGACGGACAACGGGTCCGGTGGAGTCCAACCCGCCAATGGCTCAGGATTGACAGGGTTGACAGATCGCCTGCGCATGGTGGACGGCCACCTCGACATCGACAGTCCTCTCGGCGGCCCCACCACGGTCAGTGCCGTCGTACCGTCAGGGCCGCGGCAGTGACCCGGCTGGCGATCGCCGAGGACAACGCGATCCTGCGGGACGGCCTGTCCCAACTGCTCGTCGAACGTGGGCACGACGTCGTGGCCAAGGTGGGTACGGCCGACCAGATACGCGAGATCGCCGAGACACTGCGGCCTGAAGTGTTCGTCGTCGACATCCGCATGCCGCCGACCTTCACCGACGAGGGGCTGATCGCGGCGGTCTCGTTGCGGCGTTCCCATCCGGATGTCGGTGTGCTCGTGTTCTCGCAGTGGGTCGAGACCCGTTATGCCGCTGAGTTGCTGGCGGGGAACCCGGAAGGGGTGGGCTATCTGCTGAAGGACCGCGTGGCCGACATCGGCGAGTTCGACGCCGCGGTGCGGCGCGTGGCTGCCGGGGGCACGGCCCTCGATCCGGAGGTGGTGCGCCAGCTGATGGGGACCCGGCGCAGCGGCGATGCGTTGGCTCGGCTGACTCCCCGCGAACGCGAGGTTCTTGCCCTGATGGCCGAGGGGCACTCGAACAGTGCCATGGCCGCACATCTTTCGATATCTGAACGTGCCGTAGAGAAACACATCGGCGGCATCTTCACCAAGCTCGACCTGGCGCCGTCGACGGCGCACCACCGGCGCGTGCTCGCTGTCGTCACCTACTTGAACTCATAGGGCTCGGGGTTCGGTTCGAGCAGGCGGCGCACCGAGGTGCGTGATCCGTACGGACGCAACATTCGGCTGGCCGGGCGGGGTCGCACGATCTGCGGCCACCAGAACCACCGGCCCAGCAGCGCGGCGATCGACGGTGTCATGAACGATCGGACGATCAAGGTGTCGAAGAGCAGACCGAGGCCGATGGTGGTGCCGATCTGGCCGAGCACGATGAGATCGCTGAAAATGAACGACGACATCGTCGCCGCGAACACCAGACCGGCCGCTGTCACCACCTTGCCGGTACCGGCCATGGCGCGGATGATGCCGGTTTTGAGCCCTGCCCCGATCTCTTCTTGGAATCGGGATATCAACAGCAAGTTGTAGTCAGCACCCACCGCCAGCAGCAGGATGATCGCCAGCGCCAGCACGATCCAGTACAGCTGGATGCCGAAGATGTACTGCCACACCAGGACTGACAGGCCGAACGATGCACCCAGAGAAAGCACCACCGTGCCGACGATGACGATCGCGGCGATCAGGCTGCGGGTGATGAACATCATGATGAGCAGGATGAGCGACATGGCCGCCAGGGCGGCGATGATCAGGTCGTACTTGGCGCCGTCTTGAATGTCCTTGTAGGCGGACGCTGTTCCGGCCACGTAGATCTTTGCGTCCGACAGGGGAGTGGCCTTGATCGCGTCGAATGCGGAGTCTTTGAGGGCGTCGATGTGTGAGATGCCCTCTGGGGTGGCGGGAGTGCCCTCATGCGTGATGATCATGCGGGCGGCCTTGCCGTCGGGTGAGAGGAACAGCTTCAAGCCGCGCTTGAAGTCAGGGTTGTCGAATGCTTCTGGGGGCAGGTAGAACGAGTCGTCGTTCTTGGCCGTGTCGAACGCCTGCCCCATCGCGGTCGCGTTCTCGAGGGCTTCCTGGGACTGTGCGTTGGTTCCGGCCGTGGTCGCGTAATTGGACAGGGTCAGATCGCGGTTTCGTTCCTGGATGGCGATCTGCGGCGGCAGGAGCGCAACGAGTTGCGGTTGCAGTGCATCGAGTTTGTCGAGGCTCGCGGTGATCTGTCCGAACTGATCGCTGAGCTTGTCGATCCCGTCGAGCGCGTCGAACACCGACCGCAGCGCCGCACACATCGGAATGTCGAAACAGTGTGGCTCCCAGTAGAAGTAGTTGCGCAGCGGCCGGAATTGGTCGTCGAAGTTGGCGATCTTGTCCCGCAGATCGTTCACGATCGCGACGGTGTCGTGGAAGGCCTGGGTCTGCTCGTGGGTGGCGGCAGCACTGGCCTGCTGCAGTGCGACCTGCCGTTTGAGGATGTTGATCGTGTTGGACAGCTCGTTGGCCTGCTTGAGCAGATCGGCCGCGCGGTCCTGCTGGTAGCCCAGATTCATGATCTGGCTGGCGCTTTGTGCGCTGATCTGAAAGGGGATCGAGCTGTGCTTGATCGGTGTGCCCAACGGCCGGGTGATCGACTGCACCAGCGCAATGCCGCGGGTGTGCAGAACGGCTTTGGCGACGCGTTCGAGGACCAGCATGTCCGCGGGGTTGCGCATGTCATGGTCGGTTTCGATCATCAGCAGCTCGGGGTTGAGCCGGGCCTCCGAGAAATGGCGGGTGGCGGCGGTGTAACCGACGTTGGCCGGGGCCGACTCCGGGAGGTAGGGCCGCCCGTCGTAGCTGGTTTTGTAGCCAGGTAGGGCGAGCAGGCCGACGAGTGCGATCAGACACGACACCACCAGGATGGGGCCGGGCCACCGCACGATCGCCGTACCGATGCGTCGCCAACCGCGGGCCTGCAGCTTGCGTTTCGGCTCCAGTAGGCCGAACCGGCTGAAAATGGTCAACACGGCAGGCCCGATGGTCAGCGCTGCCGCCAGCGTCACGAGCACGCCGATGGCGGCCGGCACGCCCAGAGTTTGGAAGTAGGGCAGCCGGGTGAAGTGCAGGCAGGCCACCGCGCCGGCGATGGTCAGCCCCGAGCCGACGATGACGTGCACCGTCCCGCGGAACATGTCGTAATACGCGGTCTCGCGGTCCATTCCGCGAGTTCGTGCCTCGTGGTACCGGCCGATGATGAAGATGCCGTAGTCGGTGCCCGCGGCGATCGCCAACAACGTCAGCAGATTCGTCGAATACGTGGACAGTCCGATGATCCCGGAATGCGCCAGCGCGGCCACGACACCGCGTGCCGCGGCCAGTTCGATCAGGACCGTCGCCAGCACGATCAGCATCGTGACGATCGAGCGGTAGACCACCAAAAGCATCACGGCGATGACCAAGAAGGTTATGCCGGTGACCCTTTCGGTTCCTTTACTGCCGACTTCGAAGTTGTCGGTGATCAGCGGTGCGGCGCCGGTGACGTAGGCCTTGACCCCGGGAGGCGGTGGCACGCCGGCCACGATGTCGCGGATGGCGTCGACGGACTGGTTTGACAATGCCTCGCCCTGATTGCCGGCCAGGTACACCTGCACCAGGGCGGCCTTGCCGTCCTTGCTCTGCGAGCCGCCCGCCGTGAGCGGATCCCCCCAGAAGTCCTGAATGTGCTCGACGTGTTCGGTGTCCGCGGCCAGGCGTTTCACCAGGGTGTCGTAGAAGCGGTGGGCGGCGTCACCGAGAGGCTGTTCGCCTTCGAGTACGACCATTGCCGCGCTGTCGGAATCGAACTCGTCGAAGACCTGGCCGATGTGTCGCATCGCCACGGTCGACGGCGCGTCCGGTGCGTTGAGACCGACCGAGCGCGCGGCGCCGACGATTTCCAACTGCGGCACAAGGATATTCGTCAGCGCAGCTACCGCAACCCACACCAGCACGATCGGTACGGCGAGCAGGCGAATGGTCCGCGCGGCCCTGGAACGTTCGATGCGTTCGGTGCCGTGGGCGCTCATGCGGACTTGTCCAAGCAGGCGATGTAGCCGTTCACGTTGTCGGTGGATCTTTCGTCCTTGACCACACCGTTGACGGTGATGCGGCAGCCGATGGTGTCGCCGTCGCCTTGCGCCCGT
Organism: Mycobacterium sp. DBP42; assembly: GCF_005924235.1. NCBI lineage: Bacteria > Bacillati > Actinomycetota > Actinomycetes > Mycobacteriales > Mycobacteriaceae > Mycobacterium > Mycobacterium sp. DBP42. Next base: position 18,111 of record NZ_VCMY01000018.1, on the reverse strand, counting down.
AGATCGGCGAAAGTGTCGGATCATCGGTGACCAGCGTCTGCGACCAGGGCAGCGGGACGTCCTCGGCGCGCTGCGGCTGTGCGTCGATGTCCAGATAATTGATGGTCGCGATCGAACCGGGCGATCCGAACACTTCGAAGAGAACCCGCTTCGGGTTGTATCCAGTGTTTTCCAGGGCGTCGGCGCTCGGGCGGGACACCTCGTTGTCGGAACCGAAGATGCCGTGCAATCGACTGACGGTGAAGGCGACGACCGCCACCACAAGTACGGCCACGATCACCGTCCAGCGCCGCTTTACCAGGCGTCCTACCGAGATCCCCTGCATCTCAGAGCCTTTCGACAACGGCGCCAGCGCGCCGGGAGGCGAGAGTCTTTTGGCCGTTCCAAGCACCTGAACGGTACCGTACGGTACAGTCGTGGGCCGGGCAAGACCTATGGACGATGGGCTTGCCGAGAAGGAAGGATTTCCGCGTGGCTTCCGCTTCGACACACGGTGGTTCGGCGCCGGCTCCCGCGTCGCAGTGGACCGAACGCGAAGGCGAACTCCTGGCGGTGACGCTGCGGCTGTTGCAGCAGTACGGATACGACCGTTTGACGGTGGAAGCCGTTGCGACGGAGGCAAAGTCCAGCAAGGCCACCATCTACCGGCGCTGGCCGTCCAAGACTGAACTCGTCCTGGCGGCGTTCATCGAGGGCACCCGGGTTCAGCTGGTCCCACCCCGGACCGGCTCATTGCGTTCGGACCTGTTGAGCATCGGTGCGTCGGTGTGCGCACAGGCTCGCGAGCACGGCAGCACGATGAGTGCGATCATGTCCGAGATTGCGCACAGCCCGGAACTGAGCGCCGCCCTGCAGAGCCATTTCGTGCTGCAGCGCAAGAATCTGATGGCCGAGGTTCTGGCCGACGCGGTGGCCCGCGGCGAGATCGCCGCGGAGGCCATTCACGACGAGCTCTGGGACGTCATGCCGGGTTATCTCGTGTTCCGCTCCCTGATCCCGGGACGTCCGCCGACCGAGGAGACGGTTCGTGCCCTCGTGGACGACGTGTTGATGCCGAGCCTCACCCGGTTCTAGCTCAGGTCTGCGTCAGCGGCGGCGCCACCACACCAGCAGGCCGATCGCCGCGAGCACCGCGATCACGGCTGCCGCCGGCACCACCGGTTTCGACCTCGCGGCCTCGGTTGCGGCGTGTGCCCGGTCGACCACGGCGTCCTTCGTCTCCGCTGCCTTGTCCTGGGCACGGCCCTTGACGTCGAGTTTGTCCGACAGTGCGGCCACCGTCGCGCCCAACTCGTTGCGCGTCGCGTCGATGTCGGATTGCAGTTCGTCGATACCGGCCTCTGGCCCCGGTTCGGGCGGAAGTCGATCAGCGTTGGCCATGTCGTGCCTCCTTGAGCTCATTGAGGTCCTGCTTCACGCTGTCCACAGACTCGGTGGCCGGTGGTGGAACCTGTTTGGCCTGGCTGCGGCTCACCATCGCGGCCACTGCGGCGCCGAGGAACAGCACGGCGGTGACGATCACCGCGGAGGCCCATACCGGCAGGGCCAGCGAGATCGCTGCGACCACCGCGGCGATGGCCGTCATCAGGCCCAGCACCGCAAGCAGGCCCGCGGCACTGATCAGCCCGGCACCGATTCCGGCGTGGCGTGCGGAATCCTGGAACTCCCGCTGCGCCAGTCGTAACTCGTCGCGAACCAGGCGTGTTGTCTGCTCCTGCAATTGGCCGAGGAGCTGCGTTGTGGATGCTTCGCTGATTGTTCGTGATTCGGTAGTCATGGGTTGGCCTTCCTCAGACGTACTACTTCTCTCACAAGCAGTGCCCGACAGCGGGCCGGGCAAAACCTGGTAGCGGGTAGCTCATCGTTAGCAACTGTCCGATTCGGGGTACCCGCACTGGCAGCCGGAAGCCGTTTCTTCCGGGCGGTTGCCGATGTGAGGAGGACCCGTGAGCCGACGCGCGAAGATGATGTACCTGCCGTTGTCCATGGCGATGAGTGTGGGCGGGGGTCTGCTGGCCAGCGCGTTGTTCGCCCAGATCTGGAAGCGCATCGACGAGCCCAATATGGAGCCGCCCGATCCCAAAGATCTGGAGCGGTCGACCGCAAAGGCGTTGACTGCGGCCGCCATACAGGGGCTGGTGTTCGGGTTGGTCCGAGCCGCGGTCGACCGGGCAGGCGCCAAGGGCTACCGGGCACTGGCCCACGAGTCGCCGGTGTAGCTCAATCAGCCCAGGCCCGACGGCCGGTTGCGCGAACACGGCTGAGGGTGACGTGGTGTGACCCGTCGCAGCGCGCGTGGGTGGCGAGCGCGTCGTTTCGGCGCCCTTCGACCCGGCTGATGTGCCGGTTGAGTGCGCGCTTTTGCTGGGTGGTCAGCGAGCGGCCGCGGTGGGCGAGGAGTTCCAGTTGCTGCCAGCTCAGTCCGTCGAGCTCACCGTCGGTGTCGTGGGTGGCGACGACGACGCAGCCGCGCAGCAATGGCACCGATTTGGGAGTGAAAGATGTTGTGGCCAGCAGAAGTTCGGTTGCCTGACGGTTCACGTGTCGCTGGCACGAATGGGTGGAGGGGCTGAACCAGAAGTCGAATTGCCGATCGGCGGAGGTCAGGCAGTGCAGCCCGTGGTCGTGGACGAGTTGGTCGATGTCGGCGGTGGTGTAGGCCCGGGTTTCATAGATGGCGCCATTGACGCTGAAATATAGGACGGTGTTCATGGTGATGTTCCATTCGTCTCTTTCTTTTTCAGTGCGGCCGCGGGCGTGCGGCGCTGTTACTGGAGTTACCCGTGTGACGAACGGGGTAAACCTTGATAACGATCAGAACACCGTTCGCCTCAGCGCAGGCCGTTGAGCGCCCAGACTGTCAGATACGCCAGCCCGAAGAAGGCTGCCACCGCTATCGCCACCCCCGTCGATTGCACATACGACAGCGGTGAGCGCACCCATTCGAACGTCGCCGCCATCACTGCATCCGGACGCGTCACCAAGTCCCAGGAGTTCCACCGCTGGAACCGTCCGATCACCACGCCGACCGCGCACAGCGCCACCGACATCACGGCCACCAGCCAGCCCCAGACCGGACCGAACTCGTCGTCCAGGCGGCGATGCACGAGTAGGAGTGACACCACTCCCAGCAGGATCCCGGTCCACGCGGCGAACCCGTACTGCAACACATGGCGCCACAGTTCGTAGCCCTCACCGAGGTGCACCAGATCGGTGACCAAATACGGCGCGTTGGGCAGGAAGGCCAGCCAGACCGCACCCAGCGGCAGCAGCCACAGCCGGCGCTCGACCAGATCGAAGGCGATCGCGAACACCATCGGGATCCAGGCCAGCACGAGATTCCACACCAGGAACTTGGTGGGGTACGACATCGGTGCGGCCGGATCGGTGATCCCCAGGGCGAGGGTCAGCGCCGTCGTCGCCATCAGGGAGACGACCAGCAGGATGCCACGGGCTTCGGTCATGCGACCAGTGTGCCTGGTCGGGTTTGTCAGCTGAATGTTGGCTTGTGTTCCATGATTTGGCTAATCGGGCACACAGGCCGACAGTGGGCGCATAACGCAATGAGGCCCTGGGCGAACCCAGGGCCTCATTGGTGTACGGCTTTTTAGAACGCAGCCTCGTCGAGCTCCATCACCTCGTTGTCGAGGGTCTCGATGACCTGACGGGTGCTGGTGAGCAGCGGCAGCATGTTCTTGGCGAAGAACGATGCAGCGGCGATCTTGCCCTCGAGGTAGGTGCGGTCATCGCCGGTGGCGCCGGCGTCGAGCTTCTCGATGGCCACCGAGGCCTGGCGGGCCAGCAGCCAGCCGAGCAGCAGGTCGCCGACCGACAGCAGGAACCGGACCGAACCGAGACCCACCTTGTAGATGCTGGCGGAATCTTCCTGCGCGGCCATCAGGTAGCCGGTCAGGCTGGCGGCCATGCCCTGGACATCGGCCAGTGCCGTGCCGAGCAACTCGCGCTCGGTCTTGAGGCGGCCGTTGCCGGTCTCGTTCTTGATGAACTGCTCGATCTCACCGGCAACGAACGCCAGCGCCTGACCCTTGTCGCGGACGATCTTGCGGAAGAAGAAGTCCTGCGCCTGGATGGCGGTGGTGCCCTCGTAGAGCGAGTCGATCTTGGCGTCGCGGATGTACTGCTCGATCGGGTAGTCCTGCAGGAAGCCGGAACCGCCCAGGGTCTGCAGGCTCTCGGTCAGCTTGGCGTAGGCCTGCTCCGAGCCGAAGCCCTTGACCACCGGCAGCAGCAGGTCGTTGACCTTGTGCGCGAGCTCGGGCTCGACACTGTGCAGCGTCTTGGCGACGTCCTTGTCCTGGAAGGTCGCGGTGTACAGGTACAGCGCGCGCATGCCCTCGGCGTAGGACTTCTGCGTCATCAGGCTGCGACGCACGTCGGGGTGATGCGTGATGGTGACGCGCGGGGCGGTCTTGTCCATCATCTGGGTCAGGTCGGCACCCTGCACGCGCTCCTTGGCGTATTCCAGAGCGTTCAGGTAACCGGTCGACAGGGTGGCGATGGCCTTGGTGCCCACCATCATTCGGGCCTGCTCGATCACGTCGAACATCTGCGCGATGCCGTTGTGGACCTCGCCGACCAGCCAGCCCTTGGCAGGCTTGTCGTGCTGGCCGAAGGTCAGCTCACAGGTGGCCGAAACCTTCAGGCCCATCTTGTGCTCGACGTTGGTGACGTACACGCCGTTGCGCTCGCCCAGCTCGCCGGTCTCGAAGTCGAAGAGGAACTTCGGTACGAAGAACAGCGACAGGCCCTTGGTGCCCGGGCCTGCGCCCTCGGGGCGGGCCAGCACCAGGTGGAAGATGTTCTCGAACAGGTCATCGGAGTCGGCGGAGGTGATGAACCGCTTCACGCCGTCGATGTGCCAGGAGCCGTCCTCCTGCTGGACAGCCTTGGTGCGGCCGGCGCCCACGTCGGAACCGGCGTCGGGCTCGGTGAGCACCATGGTGGCGCCCCAGCCGCGCTCGGAGGCCAGGACGGCCCACTTCTTCTGCTCTTCAGTCGCGTTGTCGTAGAAGATCTGCGCGAATGCGGCACCGCCGGCGTACATCCACACGGCGGGGTTGGCGCCGAGGATGTGCTCGTTGAGGGCCCACAGCAGAGCCTTGGGGGCGGGCACGCCGCCGAGTTCTTCGTAGAGGCCGACCTTGTCCCAGCCGCCGTCGATCGCCGCGCGCACCGACTTCTTGAAGGGCTCGGGCAGGGTGACGGTGTGGGTCTTGGGATCGAACACCGGCGGGTTGCGGTCACCATCGGTGAACGAGTCGCCGATCGGGCCCTCGGCCAGGCGAGCCATCTCATTGAGCATCTCGCGGGCCGTATCGGCGTCCAGGTCGGTGTAGTCACCGGACCCGAGGGCCTTGTCCAGGCCGAAGACGTCGAACAGGTTAAAGACCTGGTCACGGACATTGCTCTTGTAGTGGCTCACTTTTCCTCCTTGTGAGAATGCCACCTGAGGTTGGGTACTTCGGATAAGTTACCCACCAGTAACTGCGGCCAACTATACCGTTCAGTAACTTCAACGCAAAGAAACTCTGAGCAATTTCTGGGAGCTAACCAACCCAGCGGTTGATCGACCTATGTACCGCACCATCGAAATCGCCCTGAACTGCGGTTTCGTCACATTGTGACGATCCTCACGAATATCGCCATTAGGGTGGGCGGATGCGTCGAATCGCGGTGTGGGGTACGGGAAACATGGGGGCGACGGCCATCAGATCGGCCAGGGCGTTTCCCGGGCTGGAATTGGCGGCAGTCATCACCTCGTCAGAGGACAAGGCCGGTCGTGATGCCGCGATGTTCGCCAAGCTGGACGAGCTGACCGGGGTCAATGCCACGACGGACGTCGACGCGGCCCTGGCCGAGTGCGACGCCGTCGCCTACATGTCCTCCGGCGACATTCGGCCGGAGGAAGCCATCGCCGAGATCGAGCGGTGCCTGCGGGCCGGCAAGCAAGTGGTGACGCCCTCGCTGTATTCCCTCTACGACCCGGCCTCGGCTCCGGCGGAGTGGGTAGAGCGGCTCACCGACGCGGCGGTGGCGGGCAACTCCGCGCTCTTGGTCAGTGGTGTCGACCCGGGTTGGGGCAATGACGCGCTGGCCGTGATCGCGGCCGGGCTGTGTACCCGGATCAAGACCATCCGGTGCCAGGAGATCTTCGACTACTCCACCTATGACCAGCCGCACGCGGTGCGCGTGCTCTGTGGTTTCGGTGGGTCGATGGACGAGACGCCGATGATGCTGTTGCCCTCGATCCCGACCATGGTGTGGGGCGGCAACGTACGGCTGATCGGCCGCGGGCTGGGTCTGGAGATCGACGACATCACCGAGACGGTCGAACGGCTCCCGCTGACCGAGTCCGTCGACAACGTGCTCGGACACTTCGAGGCCGGCACGCAGGGTGCGTTCCGGCTTCAGGTCATCGGATGGGCCGGCGGCGTCGAGCGCGTCATCATCGAACACATCACCCGCATCGATCCCGGCTGTGCCCCGGACTGGCCACAGCCCGACCAGGGCGTCGGCGACCACCGGGTGATCGTCGACGGCGATCCGCAGCTGAGCATCGTGGTCCGTGCCGACGTGCCGGGCGGCACCCGCGCTGACGGCGGCAACACCACGGCGGCCAACCGACTCTTGGGCGCGATCGATTGGCTGGCCACCCAGAAGCCCGGCATCTACGACGGCCTCGACGTGCCGCTGCACCCGCCGCTGCCGCCCGAGGTCGAGGCCACCCGCTGGATCTGACCTTCTTCCGCTGACCAGTCCCCCGCAAGCGGGCGGGTCCCAGCAAATGTCCCCGACACGCTGAGCGTGTCGGGGACAATTTGCGTCTGCTGCTCGCGGGGGTTAGTCCGCAGCCGCCTCAGCGGGCTCGGCCGGTGCCTCAGCGGGCTCGGCCGGTGCTTCCGCCGATGCCTCTGTAGATGCCTCGGCAGGTTCCGCGTCGGGCAACTGGGCGACGAGGTACTCGGCCAGCCCACCGATGGTGGGGTAATCGAACACCGCGGTCGCATTGAGCGTGAACTTGCCACCGAACTGACTGTGCAGCCGATTGCGAAGTTCGATCGCCATCAGCGAGTCCGTGCCGAGATCCAGGAAGCGGCTGGTCGCGGCGGGCGGTGAAGCGAGCCGCAGGAAGTTCTGCACTTCCTTCTGCAAGAACTCGGTGACGAACCCGGCACGCTGCGGCACGGGGATCTCGAGCAGTTGCTTGAGCACCTCGCTGTCGCCGACGACCTCGCCGACCGCACTCGGCAACACCAGATCGAGGATCGGCGGCCGCTGGCTGCCCAGCACCTTCGCGGCCCGCTGCCAGTTCGCCTTGAGGACGGTGGCCTGGCCGGTGCCGTTGGCGACGACCTCGCCCAGCGCGGCCAGCGCCGCCGAAGGCTCCAGCGGAATCAGGCCCTGGGCACTGATGTTCGCAGTCGCCGCCTCCGAGGACGCCATACCGCCCTGACCCCACGGGCCGAAGTTGATACCCGTGGCGGGCAGGCCGTGTGCCCTACGTTGCGCGATCAGACCGTCGAGCAACGCGTTGGCCGTCGCATAGTTGGACTGACCCGGTGAACCGAACAAGCTCGACACCGACGAGGACACGATGAAGAAGTCCAGATCGTCATCCTTGGTCAGCCGGTCCAGATATGCGGCGCCGAAGGCCTTGGCCGCCAACGTCGTCCGGAACCGTTCCACACTCTGCTGGCCGAGGAGCGCATCATCGAGCACGCCGGCCAGGTGCGCGATACCGGCAAGTGGTGGCAATTCCGCGCGGATCCGTTCCAAGAGCTTCGCCACCTCGGCCTCTTCACCCACATCGGCGGTGAACACGTGGATGCGGGTCTTGTTGCGCTCGGTGATCTCGTCGATCAACCGTTGTGCATCCGCATCGGGGGCACGACGGCTGGTCAACACGATGTCTCCGGCACCTCGCTGGGCCAGATACGACGCGGTGTGTAGACCGATCGCCCCGAGCCCGCCTGTGATGAGGTAGGTCCGGTCCGGCTGCGGTGCAAGCGGATTCGGTAGCTGGCAGACGATCTTGCCGATGTGCCGGGCCTGCTGCATCCGCCGGAAGGCCGTCCGGGCCTCGGTCAGCGGGTAGATCTCCGCGGGCAGCGGTTTCCACACCCCCTTGGCCAATCCGTCCGAGACCTCGGTGAGCAGGTCGCGGATGCGATCCGGCTCGGTGAACATCACGGTGTCCAGCGCGACGATCTCGTAGGAGACGTCGGGCCGGGCCTCGGCCATCTGCTCGGCTGACCAGATGTCACGCTTGGCGATCTCGGCGAAGCGGCCGTTGCGGGCAGTGGCCTTCAGCGTCGCTTCGATGAACCCTTCGCTGGTCAGGGAGTTCAGCACCACATCCACGCCGGCACCGTCGGTGTCGGCCAAGATCTGGTCGGCGAAGTCCGTTGTCCGCGAGTCGTAAACGTACTTCACACCCAGGTTGCGCAACGTCGCGCGCTTGAAGGTGCTGGCCGTCGCGTAGACCTCAGCGCCGCACTGCTGTGCCATCTGGACGGCCGCCAGGCCGACACCGCCACTCGCGGCGTGGATGAGCACCTTGTCGCCAGGCTTGAGCTGCGCCCAGTCGAAGGACAGGCGGACCGTCAGGGCCGCAGCGGGAATCGTGGCGGCCTCGACCGCGCTGACGCCGTCCGGGATCGGCGCCAGGAACTGGGCCGGCACGTTGAACCTGCTGGAGAACGCGCCCTGCATGGAGCCGTAGACGCGCTGGCCCACTTCGACTCCGGTGACGCCCTCACCCAATTGCGTGACGACACCGGCGAAGTCACCGCCGATCGGCCCGGGGTCGCCCGGGTAGAGGCCCAGGACGTTGAGCACGTCGCGGAAGTTGAGCCCCGCGGCCTCCACCCGAACCTGCACGTAGCCCTCGTCCGGTGCGGGCACCTCTTTCTCGGTGATTCGCAGATTGTCGATCGCGCCGCGCTCGGTGGGGGCCAGGACGTAATCGTTTCCGCGAGGCACCGTGAGATGGCCGCTACGGGCCCAGGGCAGTAGCCGGGAAGCCAACAGCTTGCCTTGCCGCACTGCGATTTCCGGCTCTTCGACCGGCGTCACCAACAGATTCGCGAGTGCCTGCACGGCTTCACCAGACCCGTCGGTGTCGACGAGCTTGGCGCGCAGCGCCGGTTCCTCGTTGATCGTGGTGCGGCCGAATCCCCACAGGGCCGCTTGCACCGGGTCGACCGGTTCCCCGGATTCGGTGGCCACGGCCCGCTCGGTGACGATCCACAGACCGCCGGGCAATTTCACCTCTCCGCCCTGCACGGTGTGCACCGCGCTGAGCAGATTGGCGATCTCGGTCTCGAGCCGGGCCTGGCGGTCCGCGCTCGATTCCTCTGCACCCGCTGCGGTGGCCCGCCAGATAACACCGGAGAACGGCAGACCGCGTTCCTTGGCCTGGGTCAGCACCTGCCCGAGGAGTTCTGGATCGGTGCTGTGGTCGAACGGGATGCAGCCCGGAACCTTGGCGGCCAGTTCGTCGAATCCGGCGATCAACCAGGTGCCGCTGGCGTTTTCGGCTGCGTCCTCGGCAGCCGGCGGTACCGGAACCTCGTGCCAGCCCAGGGTGTACAGCAGGCGGGTGGCGTCGCCGCCGAGTCCGCGCAGCAGTGCTTCGCGAGGCGCGCGCTTGACGGTGAAGTCACGCACGCCGCCGAGATACCGGCCATCGCGGTCGAGGTAATCGAGATCGAAGACCTGGGTCTCGCTGTCCAGGGCGCTCTCATGCCACCGGGCACGGCAGTAGAAGCGCCGCGGCATCTTCTCCTTCAACGTCACCTGCCCGTACCGCAGCGGCAGGAACAGGTCATTCACGCCCTGCTCAGCCGCCAGAAGCGCGGGGAACGCGGGGAAGGCGACACCGGTGCACAAGTCCATCAGGACCGGGTGCATCGGCTCGGTGCCGAGTTGTTCGGCGAGTTCCTCGCCGACCAGGATGTCGCCGATCGCCTCGCCTTCGCCGAGCCACAACGACTTCAGCGAACCGGACCACGTCGGACCCCAGGCCAGTTCCAGATCGGCGAAGGTCTCGAACAACTCCTGCGGACGCATGCGTTCGAGGCGCTCGATCGCTTCGTCGACCGGATCCGACTCATCGGGGGCCTGCTCTTCGGAGAGCCCGGCGAGCACCGTGCCTTCGGCATTCAATGACCAATCGGCGCCACGCTCCCCGTACGGGCGGCTGTGTACCTGGAACTTCCAGCCGTCACCCTCGTCCAGCGGGTGCAACGTCAATTGCACCTCGCGAGAACTCTTCTCGGGCAGGATGATCGGCTCGTAGAAGAAGACATCCTTGGCATGCGCGGGGGTACCGACCGCGGCCAGCGCCATCGCGGCGTATGTCGCTCCGGGGACCACCACGGTGCCGTAGATGACGTGGTCGGACAACCAGGGCTGCGATTTGACCGACAACCGGCTGGTGTAGACCGAATCGCCGGAGGCGAGGTCCTTTCCACTGCCGAGGATCCCCGATCCCACGGCACCGTTGACATCAGCGGTGATTCCGGTGCCCTTGGGCCAGAAGCGACGTCGCTGGAACGGGTAGGTCGGCAACTCGAGTCGCCGCCTGGGCCCGCGATGCAGGGCGCCGAAATCGGGCCGGTGACCGCCGACGTAGGCCGAGGCCAGTGCGTCGGCGATCTGCCGCCGATCAGAGACACCCTTCCGCATGGAGACGATCGCACGCGGCGCCGCCAAGTGTTCCGGCCAGACCTGTACCGCGGCTCCGGTCAGCACCGGTTGCGGACCGATCTCCATCAGAATCGAGCAGCCCAGCGCGGCCACTGTGCGCACGCTCTCGGCGAACTGCACCGGCTGGCGGGAATGCCTGCGCCAGTACTGGGCGTCGAGTGGGGTCTGGGCGGTGAGCACGGTGCCGGTGCGGTTGCAGACCAGCGGCATCGTGGGTTTCGCGAACTGCAACTGCCCTGCGTAGGCCTCGAATTCGTCGAGCACCGGATCGAGCAGTTCGGAGTGGAACGCGTGGCTGGTCTCCAGCCAGGTGCACCGGACCCCGTCCTCCTCGAACTTCTCGACGATCTGTTCGAGGTCGTCACCCGGCCCCGACAGCACGGTGTTGGGCCCGTTGTAGGCGCCCACCGAGACCCGCGGAAATCCACCGGCGATCTGTTCGACGTGCTTGGGGTCGGCGAATACCGCCACCATGCGCCCACCTTCGGGCAGGCTGCCGAACAGTCGTCCGCGCTCGGCCATCAGACGGGCGCCGTCTTCGAGGCTGAACACCCCGGCAACGCATGCCGCGGCGTACTGGCCGACACTGTGCCCGAGCACGACATCGGGTTCGATCCCCCAGGACTGCCACAGCCGGGCCAGGCCCATTTCCACGGCGAAGATCGCCGGCTGTGCAAATGAGGTGTGCCGCAGTGTTTCTGCAGCCTTGCCTCCGGTTTCGCGATTGTCGGCCAGCAGCACGTCGAGCAGTGGCTGCGGCAAGATGTCGTTGACCGCGTCCGCGCAACGGCGGACCGTTTCGGCGAAAACGGGTTCGGCGTCGAACAACTCACGCGCCATGCCGGCGTACTGGCTGCCCTGCCCGGTGAACAGCCACGCCGTCATCGGGTGATGCGGGCGCTCGCCCCGTACCACACCGTGCCGCAGCCGGTTCTCGGCCAGTTCGGCCAGCCCTGCACGGGCCTCGGCGACCGAATCCACGACCAGAGCGGCGCGATGTTCGAAGTGCGAACGGCCCGTCCCGGCAGTGAGGCACAGGTCGGCGAGATCTGCGTCGGGATGGTTGCCCAGCCAGGTTTCGTACCGCTGGGCCAATGTCGCCAGCGCTTCGGGCGACCGGGCGGACAGGGCCAGCACCTCTACCTGCTTGGGCTGTTTTTCCGTTGCCGCACCGTTGTTTTCCGGTGCCGCTCCCTCGGCGCGATCCCCGCCGGTCTGGTGCTCATCGGCGGGCGCGGCCTCGGGCGCCGGTGACGGGGCCTCTTCGACCAGCACGTGGGCGTTGGTCCCGGTGAATCCGAAGGAGCTCACGCCGGCACGTCGGGGCCGGCCGTTGGCCTGCCACGGCATCGCTTTGTCCACCACCTGTACGGGCAGCGAATCCCACGGGATGTGCGGTGACGGATTCTCGAAATGCAGGCTCTGCGGCAGAGTTTCGTGCTGCAGCGACAGCACCACCTTGATCAGGCCGGCTGCCCCGGAGGCCGACTCGGTGTGGCCGATGTTGGTCTTCACCGACCCCATCAGCAAGGGCCGGCCGGCATCACGCGAGCCGCCGTAGGCAGCCGCGGCCGCCTGCACCTCGATGGGATCACCCAGCGGGGTCCCGGTTCCGTGTGCCTCGAGGTAATCGACATCGCCTCCGTTCAGGCCGGCCCGGGCCAGCACGGTACCGATGAGGCGTTGCTGGGCACCGCCATTGGGCACGGTCAGGCCGCTCGAAGCGCCGTCCTGGTTGACCCCGCTGCCCGGGATGACCGCGCAGATCCGATCGCCGTCGCGCTGCGCGTCGCTCAGCCGCTTGAGGACCAGGATTCCGCAGCCTTCACTGCGGACGTAGCCGTCGGCGGACGCGTCGAACGTCTTGCACCGCCCGACCGGCGAGAGCATCCGGGCGCGGGACGCGGCGACCACGGTCACCGGAGACAGCAGGACGTTCACGCCGCCTGCCACTGCCATGTCGCAATCGCCGGATTGCAGTGCCTGGCAGGCCTGGTGGACGGCGACCAACGCCGAGCTGCACGCGGTGTCGACTGCCACCGCGGGCCCCTCGAGCCCGAGCGCGAAGGCGACGCGGCCCGAAACGGCGTTGAGCGCGTTGCCGGTGATGAAGTGCGGCTCGATCTTGTCGATCGGCTCTGCTGACAGCAGGTGCGCGTACTCGTTGGCGGCCACACCCACGAACACACCGGTTCGGCTGCCGCGTAGGCGCTCAGGTGAATGCCCGGCTCTTTCCAGGCCTTCCCACACCGTTTCGAGGACCAGTCGCTGCTGCGGTTCGATCCAAACTGCCTCGCGCGGAGAGATGCCGAAGAACTCAGGATCGAATCCGTCGATGCCGTCGAGGAACCCGCCGTGGCGCGTGTAGGTCTTCCCGGGAGCGTCGGGGTCCGGGTCGAAGAACTCGTCGATGTCGAAGCGTTCCTCCGGCACTTCCCGGATCGCGTCGACGCCGCCGGACAGCACGTCCCAGAACGCTTCGGGGTTCGGTGCGCCGGGGAACCGGCACGACACCGCGACCACGGCGATCGGGTCGTCGGTGCGCGTCGCGGCCACCGATGCGGTTGTCGGGTCGGACTTCTGCTCGGCCAGTCCGAGTACCTCGCCGAGCAGGTAATCGGCCACGTCGGATATCCGGGGATGGTCCATCACCACGGTGACCGGGATTTCCTTGCCCACACCCTGTTCCATGCGGCGGCGCAGTTCGACGGCCATCAGTGAGTCCATGCCCAGGTCGAAGAACCCGGCGTCCTCACGGATTTCGCCGGCATCGACGCGGGTCACTTCGGCGACGGAGTCGCGCAGGTAATCCGTCAGGAGCTTCTTACGTTGCTGCACCGGGGCATTCGTGAGCTGCTCGACCAGCTTGGTCTTGCCGGATGCGGTGACCGGCGACGCCGTGCCCGACTGGGCGGGCAGTTCACCTTCCAGCTCTGCCAGGAATCCCCGCCGGCCCGCCTGCTGGAACAGCGGCAGGAATCGGGGCCAGTCGATACGCGCGATCACTCCCTGCGCGGGGCCGTGCGCCGAAGAGGCCGCCACCACATCGGCCAGGCCGGCCAGCGCGTCGGACGGCGACAACGGCTTGATTCCGCGTTGCTCGAGCCGGGCGCGGGATTCCGCGTCGGCCATACCTGCCGACCAGGGACCGAAGTTGACGCTGGTGCCGGCGATGCCCTGATTGCGCAGGCGCCAGGCCAGCCCGTCCAGGAACGCGTTCGCCGCGCTGTACGCGGTCTGACCGAACCCGCCCCACACCGATGCGATCGAGGACGTGCTGATGAAGAAATCGAGGTTGTCGTCGGCCGTGGCTTCACTCAGATGCCAGGCGCCCCAGACCTTCCCGGCGAAGACCCGGTCCACCTCGGCGTCGTCGAGCTCGCTCAGCGGAGTGGTGCCGTTCTCACCCGCGGCGTGCACGATGCCCGCGAGCGGCGGCAGCTCAGCCCGCACACTGGTCAGAAGGCGTGCGACGTCGTGGGCGTCGGCGACATCGGCCGTGGCGACCCGGATTTCGCAGCCGTGCTGGGAGCACAGTGCGTCGATGTGTTTCTGAGCGGCCTCACTTGGCTGGCGGCGACTGGTCAGCACCAACTGCTTGGCACCGTGCGCGGCCAGGTAGCCGGCGACCTCGAGTCCGATGGAGCCGAGCCCCCCGGTCACCAGATAGGTTGCGGTATCGCGCAATTCCAGCGGCTTGCCGCTCGGCAGATCCTGTGGTCGCACCAGCCGGGGCACGTAGACGTCTTGACCGCGCAGCGCGATCTGGTCTTCCTTGACCGCCGATTCGGATCCCGTCGTGATGCGGTTGAGCAGCGTGGACCATTCGCCGGACGTGACGTCGGACAGGTCGGCCAGACCACCCCACAGTTGAGGAAGCTCAAGGGCCGCGGCGCGGCCGAATCCCCACAGGGCGCTCTGCTCGGGTGTCACGGTGTCCGCGTCGGTGACGCACTGTGCTCCGCGGGTGACGAGCCAGATGGGTGCCCTGAGATCAGCGGCGACCGCCGCGCGGAAGAGTCGCCGCGTTCCGGCCAGGATCTGGTGTTGCATGCGCAGCAACGACCGCATCGAGGGGACACCGTCGGAGTCCACCGCGGCGACGTGGATGATCCGCGTCGTCGAATCGCCTGCCGCCGCGACGCGCAACGTGTCTGCGAGCTGCTCCTCGTCGGTGTCCGATGCCGGCAGTCCGAGGATCCGGTATTGCTGTCCGCGTGCGGTGAGTGCCTCGACCAGGGGTTTGACGGCTTCGGATTCCTCGCCGATGAGGATCCAGGAGCTATCGGCGGCGTCGGATCCGGACAGCGGTGTGAGGGCTTTGTCCCAGCGGAACTCGTAGCGGTCGTCCGCGATGGACTGCGTCGAGCGTTGCTGATTGTGCTGCGCGGCAAGCTTGGTCAGTACCGCCCGGGTTTGATCGTCGTCGCCTGCGCCACCGAGCAGGGCCGCGAGCTCTTCGATGCGGCCGTCCTCGAGAAGGCGGACTGCCTGGGTGCGGGCGGCCACGTGCTGTTGCTGGTTCGGCTCTTCCCGGTTGTCGCGGTACCAGTACTGGCGGTGCTCGAACGGGTAGGTCGGCAGGTCGAGCTTTCGCGCGTGCGGCTGCCGGAAGGCGCCGAACTCGGGCAGGTGGCCCAACACGTATGCATCGGCCACGGCTTCGGTGATCTGCCGATGGTCGGCGGTGTTCGGCCGCAACGAGGCGATCACCCGCGGTGCGGTGGCCGGGTCGGGCCACGCGCCGAGGGCCGTTGCGGTGAGCACGGGGCGGGGACCGATCTCCAGCAGCACCTTGCAGTTCAGATCGGCCAGGGTGCGCACGCTCTTGGCGAACTCCACCGGTTGGCGCGCGTGACGGCGCCAGTACGCGCCATCCATCTTGACGCTGCGTCCCAGCGCGGCGCCGGTGCGGTTGTCGATCAGAATCCGTTGTGGTGCTTGAAAAGTGAACTGGTTTGCGTATGCCTCGAACTCGTCGAGGATCGGCTCGAGCAACGCCGAGTGGAATGCGTGGCTGGTCTCCAGCCAGTCGCACCGGATCCCGTCGGCGGCCAATCCGGCCACCGTTTTCTCCAGGTCCGCGACCGGTCCGGACAGCACGGTGTTGGCACCGTTGTACGCCGCCACCGACAGCGTGGGGTACTCGTCGGTGAGGCTTTCGACCCGTTCGGCCGCGGTGAACACCGCCACCATCCGGCCACCTGCGGGAAGGCTGCCGAAGAGGCGGCCGCGTTCGGCCATCAGCTTGGCGCCGTCTTCGAGGCCGACCACTCCCGCGACGCAGGCCGCCGAGTACTGACCGACGCTGTGACCGAGCACCACGTCCGGTTCGATTCCCCAGGACTGCCAGAGCCGCGCCAAGCCCATTTCCAGGGCAAACAGCGCCGGCTGGGCGTAGGACGTCTGCCGTAACGTCTCTTCGGCACCGGGGCTGTCCAGGTCGAAAATGACGTCCAGCAAAGGCTTTTCGAGCATGTCGGCGACCGCGGCCGCACACCGGTCCAGGGTTTCGGCGAACACGGGTTCGGTGTCGTACAACTCGCGGGCCATGCCGGGGTACTGGCTGCCCTGACCGGTGAACAGCCAGGCCGTCTTGGGGGTGTCATGAGATTCCCCGCGGACCAGGCCGGGGGCCGGGCGGTCGTCTGCCAGCGCCCCGAGGAGTTCGACCGCGGCGTCTCGGGAATTGACCACCAGCGCGGCGCGGTGTTCCAGGTGTGCTCGTCCGACTCCGGCGGTCAGGCACACGTCGGCCAAGGTGGCTTCCGGGTGCGCGGTCAACCAGCTGCGGTACTGGTCAGCGAGCTGCACGAGGGCCGCGGGCGTGCGCGCCGACAGCGGAAGGATGCTGAATCGCCTGTCCTCGGACACTCCGGCCGCCTCGGGCACGACCACCGGAGTCGGTTCGGGCGCTTCTTCGAGGATGACGTGCGCATTGGTGCCGGCGAACCCGAACGAGCTGACGCCTGCGATGCGCGGTTGACCGTTGCGTTCCCACGGCCGCGAATCCTTGACGACCTCGACTGCCAGCCGGTCCCACGGAATGTGCGGCGATGGGTTTTCGAAGTGCAGGTGCTTGGGTAACGTCTCGTTTTCGAGCGACAGGATCACCTTGATGACGCCGGCGATCCCGGCGGCTGCTTCCAGGTGCCCGATGTTCGTCTTCGCTGAGCCGATCAGCAGGGGTCGCTCGGCGTCGCGCCCGGATCCGAGCACTGCACCGGCGGCCTGGGCCTCGATCGGATCACCCAGTGACGTTCCGGTGCCGTGTGCTTCCAGGTAACCGACTTCGCTGGGTTCGACGCCCGCACGTTTCAGGGCGGCGGCGATAACCCGTTGTTGTGCTACACCGTTCGGCACGGTCAGCCCGCCGGATGCGCCGTCCTGGTTGATGGCGCTGCCGCGAATCACGGCTCGAATGTGGTCACCGTCGCGGATTGCGTCGTCGAGGCGTTTGATGACGATGACGCCGCAGCCCTCGCCGCGCACATAGCCGTCGGCAGCGGCGTCGAATGTCTTGCAGCGGCCGTCGGGTGCCAGCATGTGCGCGCTCGAGAAGGTGATCATGGTGGCCGGAGTGAGCAGGACATTCGCCCCACCGGCCAGCGCGAGATCGCACTCGCCAAGGCTCAGCGCCTGGCACGCCTGGTGGATTGCCACCAGCGATGAGCTGCACGCCGTGTCGACCGCGACCGACGGACCCTGCAAGCCCAACCGATAGCTGATCCGCCCCGCTGCCGCGGCATTGGAGGTCCCGATGGCCATGTAGGCCTCGATCTCGGGGTACGTCAGCTCGTCAGACGCCATTCCCAGGTAGTCGTGGGTGGCCAGGCCGACGAAGACACCGGTGTTGGTGTCGGCCAAAGCTGTTGGTGCGGTGCCGGAATGCTCGATGGCGCGCCACGAAGTCTCAAGCAGAAGTCGATGTTGAGGGTCCATCAAGCGGACCTCGCGGGTCGACATCCCGAAGAACGGTGCGTCGAACCCGGTTACGTCGTCGACGAACCCGGCGCGCCGCGTGACGACCTTGCCGGGCGAGCCCGGTTCCGGGTCGAAGAACTCGTCGGCGTCCCAGCGGTCCTGGGGTATCTCCGAGACCGCGTCGCGGCCTTCGCGCAACACGTCCCAGAACGCTTCGGCGTCCGGAGCGCCGGGAAAACGCGCCGCATAGCCGATTACGGCAAAGCGAGGGGTGGTTTCGGTCGGATGGTCGGCGATTCCCATGCCGTTGTACTCCTTGCATCGGCGGTCACACGGTGACTGCGCGGGACATTTATCGCACGCGAAAATTGTCCGCCCCCCGACGGCACTACGCACTATGTCAGACGAACCTGTGACGTGTGGTGCCTAGGGTGTGGCCTCAGGTGGGGTGGGCAG
>NZ_VCMY01000017.1:0-106639 GCF_005924235.1 Mycobacterium sp. DBP42 | reverse complement strand
CCCTCGACCACGGCCAACACCGCATCAACTACCACCACCGCCCCGAACTACTACTCACCCCACCCGAGGACGAACCACCAGCCGGACGGGACCTCGAATCGGAGTGGGAATTGCAGCCTGATCCGGAGCCCGAGCACTTCCCGCAGCCTGCCCCCGACCCGGAATGGGATCTGGAACCAGAGTGGTTGCCGGAATGGGATCTGACGCCCGACCCAGAGTGGGAGCTGAAGACCGGTTCCGCGCAGCAGATATCGCAATGGGACGATGGGGAACTGGACTGGCACACGCAGCCATGTGCGCCCGGGCAAAGCGACCCACGACTGCCGCCCGACTGGATCCTGCTCGACGACCAACCAGGCCTCACCAGCAAGGAAGTACGCGGACCCTAATCGTCACCTAATGCGGTGGCCGCCTGCGCCATGCGGACTGCACCCGCACTGGCCAGGCGCATGGCGATGGCGACGAGAATCTGCGTGCCCGGGACGATCGTGCGGAAGCTGATCACCGTCGACATCACGGTGCCGGTTTCCGTCGGCTCGACGGTGATCTGGCCCGTGTACTCCCGAAAGGGCAGCCCGGACATCAGACGGTACTGCAGGGTCGTCGGCGGTTCGAAACCCGTAATGCGTTCCCGGATAACAGGTCCAAACGTGTGAAGCGCCCGGATTGCGCCTACGCCGTTTCGATCAGGGCTGCCCGGGCTTTCCAGTACCACCCTGCGAGATGGTGTCCACTCGGACATTCGTTCATGGTTGGAGACGATGTTCCAAACGACAGCTGGGTCCGCGGCGACCCGGCGAACATCGGTATAGCGGTAGGACCGTCCCATCGGCTCAGGCAACCACGGCCGAAGTCTGCTGTCTATCAGCCGAGAGCTTGGACGCGTGCGGCGAGGGTGGCTGTAGCGCACTACTGCCTGGGCGCCTCGTTGGGCAGGCTGGAGACAGGCCTCGCCCTCCGGCACATCCTGCACCGCCGGCCGACGCTCGTGGATACGCCGGCATGGCGGGACACACCCGCCGTCCGGGGGCCGCTGACCGTGCCGATCCAGTTCAGCGCGTAGCGATTTGTACGTCAGGTACCCATCGAGGCGGTGACTGCCTGCGCGATGAACCGCACCGCGTCGTTGCGGCTCACGGACGCCATCAGTTGTGCGGCCGCTTGAATTTCCGGGCCCACCAGGCAGGTTGGTCCCGCGGTGAGATTGGCGAATGCGGCGGCCACCACATCGGCCACCGCCGCAGCGCCCAGCGGGGTCTGGTCAGGTGAATTGATCTGGCCCCGCTCAAATTCGAGCTTGCGCAGCGCCGGGGTGTCGGTCTTGCCGAGGATCAAACCGAGGACGTCAACACCCTTGTCGTGCAGTTCGGTCCACAAGGCCTCGGCGAACACCATGTCGAAGGCCTTGCTCGCGCCGTAGGCCACCATGTTCGGCCCACCGGCGAATCCGGCTCCCGACCCGAAGATGACGATGCCCCCTCGGCCCCGATCCACCATCGGCGGTGCGTAGTGGTGGCACAGTTGCATCGGCACCATGCAGTTGCGCTGCACCAGCGATTCCGCGGCGGCCAGCGGGCTAGCCAGGAACGGTTCGAAATGGGGGTCTGCCCCGGCGCAGTAGACCAGGAAGCCGATGTCGAGGTCCGCGGTGGCTTCGATCACTTCACCGGCCGCTTCGGGGGCAGCCAGATCGATTGCCAGCGTGCGGGTTTGCGCCTCGGTACGGTCCTCGATGCCGGCTGCCACATCATCGAGGACCGCCTGCCGGCGGGCCAGCAGCACCACGTTGAGACCGCGGCGGGCCAGCTCTTCGGCCATCGCCGAGCCGACGCCGTCGGAGGCACCGGCGACGAGCGCCCACGGTCCGTACTTCGCTGCGAATTCAGACATTGGTGATCCGCACCGCGGTGAAGCGTCGCCGCGCGATCCGCCAGCCGGCCGGGGTGCGGACGAGTTCGTCGTCGTAGAAGCCGACGGCGTTGACGCCGGAGTTGTTGTCTTGGGCCATGATCAACCCGTCGATGTAGGTGCGGGCCGTCGCGGTGTCGCCATCGACGGCGATGGCATGGTTGCTCAGCCGGTGCATGGTGTGCCCGGCCATCGCGTGGGATTGATCCATGAACTCGGTGACCGCGTCCACGCCCTGCCAGGTGCCGATCTCGCCGTAGTCCAGCACGCAATCGTCGGTGAACACCGTGCGGAACAGCGGCCAGTCCCGGCGGTCGATACCGGTGGCATAGCGGACCAGCACGTCGACGATGTCCAGGCGGTCCTGAGCAGTGGTCATGCGTTATCTCCGTTCGGATGCACAATGATTCGCGCCGGCCCGGCCGAGCGTCGGGACAGGTTGAGCGCGTCGGGAACCTCGTCGAGCGACACCACCATGCCGATGCTGGGTGTCGGGTCCAGCTCTGCCGAGACGATGGCATCCAACGTCCCGTACCAGTCCTGCGGCCACGGCCCGCCGCCGAACTGCAGGGTTACCCCCTGCCGGGTGGCGGTGGTGATGTCGAGGGTGTCGCCGGTGTACCAGCCGCCGGCGCAGTAGATGCGGGTGCCCATATCGGACTCCTCGACGACTTTCTGGATCAGGCCCGAGGCCCCGACGCATTCGAACACCACGGCAGGGCCCCACAGGTTGCGTTCGGCACGGAGTTCACGCCAGACCTCGATCGGTGAGCGTTCAGCCGGGTCGACCCCGACGTGGGCACCGAATTCTTTGCAGGCCAACACACGTCGATCCGCCTGGTAGTCCGAGACGATGACCGGTTCGATGCCGCGGCGGCTCAGGGCCGCCACCGCGGACAGCCCGATTGCCCCGGCGCCGATCACGATGGGGATCTCGCCGGGCTCGAGGCGGGCGCTGCGGACGTAGAACTCGCCGACTGCGAAGGCGTCGGTGAGGGCAACGGCGTCGTCGGACGCACCGGGACCCACGCCTCGTGCAATCGATTCCGACACCACGACCCGCTCGGCGAAGCTGCCGGGGGAGTCGGGGTGCTGGCCGATGATGTGTGCTCCGTCGGCGCCACCGTTGATCAGCCTGATGGGAATCGACGTGACTCGGGTGCCGACCGGGAACTGATCGGTACAGCCGGGGCCGTGCCCGATGACCTCCCCGACGAACTCGTGGCCCAGGACCACGTCTTGCCCGGGGTCGTAGAGCGAGCGGCCGGTCGGGTCGTTGAGGCCGAGTTCGGGATGGTCCATGAAATGGACGTCGGACGCACAGATCGCGGTACTGAGCACCCGCAACAGAAGCTCACCCGGGCCCGGTACGGGATCGGCGATCTCGCGCACGGTGAGTGCGCCTTCCCGCAGGACGACTGCGCGCATGGCACCTACCTATTCTCGAATAGTCGAGATAGTCTCTCGAACTGATACGTGCGAATGTAGGAACCGCCCGGAAAGGAGTCAAGGGTGCGTGGTGCGAGCTCGGCGCCCACCAGTCGGGTGCTCGATGTGATCGAGTTGCTGGCGAGCTCCGGTGACAAGCGTCTGCGGTTCTCCGATGTGGTCGGCGCGCTGGATCTGACCCAGGCCACCGCCCACGCGATCCTCAAGACATTGTGCGACCGGGGCTGGTTGATCCGTGATCCCACCGACAAGACATTCGCGCTGGGGCCGGGTCTGGCGGTGGTGGCGGCCCGGACGGCGGTGGCGCGACCACTGGCGCATGCGGCACGCATTGCCGCACAGGGGCTTTCGGATCAGCTCGGCTATGCCGCGTCTGTCGTCGAACGGGTGGCGGACGAGCTGGTGATCACCGCATTCGAAGGTGCCGGGCCGCGGCCGGCGGGTGCACCCGGCGACCGCATCCGGTACGCGCCGCCGTTCGGCGTCGCCTTCGCCGCCTGGGACTCGCCGGCTGGGCAGCGCGCCTGGATCGACCGCGCGCCCACGCCGACCGGTGCGCTCACCGACCGGCTCACCGAGGTGCTCGCACAGACGCGGGCCCGGGGGTTCGACGTCGACTGGACGACACCGGATCTCACCCGGGCAGCGCAGATGGTCGGCTCACTGCCGAGCGACGGTCTGCCCGACCACGTCCGGGGCATCACCGATCAATTGCTGGCCGAGTTCACCACGATCGGCCTTACGCCGGCTGGTGGCGCGACGGGCAAACCACAGCCCGTGGCCACGATCGCGGCCCCAGTGTTCGATCCTCATGGCCGCGTCGCGCTGATCCTGTGCATCCACCCGCTGCGCCCCATGACCGCCCGCCAGGTGGACACCGCGGGCGTGCGGGTCAGGCGGGCGGCCGATCGGCTGAGCCGACCGTGAAGGTGAACTCCGCGACGCCTGCGACGCCACCCGAAACGACGTCACCGGGTTGCATCGGACCGACCCCGGCGGGGGTTCCGCTGTAGATCAGGTCGCCGGGGGCCAGGCCGACGGCAGCTGAGATCGCGCTGATGATCTCCGGTACCGACCAGATCAGATCCTTGAGGTCGCCGCGCTGTTTGAGTTCGCCGTTGACGCGCAGCCAGATCTCGCCGCTTTCCGGATGGCCGACTTCTGAGACCGGGTGGATCGGCGTGCACGGGGCGGAGGCGTCGAACCCCTTGGCCCAGTCCCATGGCCGGCTGAGCTTCTTGGCCTCGTCCTGCAGATCGCGCCGGGTCAGATCCACCCCGACGCCGTAGCCCCAGACCAGGCTCAGCGCGTCGGCCGGTGCCACGTCGCGCCCACCGGCACCCAGCGCCACCACGAGTTCGACTTCATGGTGAAACGACGAGGTCAGTGACGGGTAGGGGACGGTGCCCTCGGCGTCGACCACCGCATCGGCCGGCTTCATGAAAAAGAACGGCGGTTCGCGGTCGGGGTCCTTGCCCATTTCCCGTGCGTGGGCCGCGTAGTTGCGTCCGACGCAGAACACCCGCCGCACCGGGAAACGGCCGGGCCCGGCGCTCACCGGGAGCGACGCCTGCGGCGGGGGCGGGATCACGAAGTCGGCCATGTGGTCCATCATTCCTGGCGAACCCCCCGCCCGAGCGTCACGCCAGTGTGGCGCTCGGCTTCGACGGCCACTCTGGCGTGGCCCTCGGCAAAGCAACGTGACTCTCGGCAAAGCAATCGGTGGCGAAAACCGGCTCGCGCCGTCGCCTATCGTTAGTGCAGTGTCTGAACGTCAGGAGCTGGCCGCGCTGCGTGCGCGTCTCGACGGCCTGACCATTCGCGACGAGGCCAGGCTCGGCCGCCGGCTCAAGAACCTGCGCGGTGCCGACCCGGCGAAGATCGCCGAACAAATAGCAGCTGCCGAAGCCCTGGTGCTCACCCGCCAGGCCGCTGTTCCGGCCATCACTTACCCGGACCTGCCGGTCAGTGACCACCGCGACGAACTCGCCAAGGC
The DNA here is from genome assembly GCF_005924235.1 of Mycobacterium sp. DBP42. Lineage (NCBI taxonomy): Bacteria > Bacillati > Actinomycetota > Actinomycetes > Mycobacteriales > Mycobacteriaceae > Mycobacterium > Mycobacterium sp. DBP42. The sequence goes on along the minus strand of NZ_VCMY01000017.1, from coordinate 101,286 downwards.
GATCAGCGAGAACCAGGTCGTGGTGGTCGCGGGCGCCACGGGATCGGGCAAGACCACCCAGCTGCCCAAGATCTGCCTGGAGTTGGGCCGTGGCATCCGCGGAACCATCGGCCACACCCAGCCCCGTCGGCTGGCGGCGCGCACGGTCGCTCAGCGCATTGCCGACGAGCTCGGCACCCCGCTGGGCGAGGCCGTCGGGTACACAGTTCGCTTCACCGACCAGGCCAGCGATTCCACCCTGATCAAGTTGATGACTGACGGCATTCTGCTCGCCGAGATTCAAAGGGACCGCCGGCTGCTGCGCTATGACACGTTGATTCTCGACGAGGCACACGAACGCAGCCTCAACATCGACTTCCTGCTGGGCTATCTGCGCGAGTTGCTGCCGCGGCGCCCAGATCTCAAGGTCATCGTCACATCGGCCACCATCGAGCCGGAACGGTTCGCGGCGCACTTCGGCGGTGCCGGAAATGGGCTCAGCAACAACGCGCCGATCGTGGAGGTGTCCGGGCGGACGTATCCGGTCGAGATCCGGTACCGGCCACTGGAAGTCACCGTCGGCGGTGCGGACGACTCCGAGGACCCGGACGATCCCGACCACGAGATCGTGCGCACCGAGCCCAGGGATCCGACCGAGGCCATCGTCGACGCGGTCCGTGAGCTGGAGTCCGAACCGCCGGGCGACGTGCTGGTGTTCCTGTCCGGTGAACGCGAGATCCGGGACACCGCAGAAGCCCTCAAGGATCTGCGGAACACCGAGGTGCTGCCGTTGTATGCCCGGCTGCCCACCGCCGAACAGCAGAAGGTGTTCCGGCCCAGCCACAGTGGACGACGAATCGTGTTGGCCACCAACGTGGCCGAGACCTCACTGACCGTCCCGGGCATTCGCTACGTCGTCGACCCGGGCACCGCGAGGATCTCGCGCTACAGCCGGCGAACCAAGGTTCAGCGGCTGCCGATCGAGCCCATCTCCCAGGCCTCGGCCGCCCAGCGCGCCGGACGCTCCGGCCGCACCGCACCCGGAGTCTGCATCCGGCTGTATTCGGAGCAGGATTTCGAATCCCGGCCCCGCTACACCGATCCCGAGATCCTGCGGACCAACTTGGCCGCGGTCATCCTGCAGATGGCTGCCCTGCAGCTCGGTGACATCGCGGATTTCCCCTTCTTGGACCCACCGGATGCCCGCAGCATTCGTGACGGTGTGCAACTGCTGCAAGAGCTCGGCGCGTTCGACGGTGCGGGGGCCTTGACCGATGTCGGACGCCGCCTGGCCCGGCTGCCGCTCGACCCGCGCGTCGGGCGGATGATCCTGCAGGCCGATACCGAGGGCTGCGTGCGGGAGGTGCTGGTGCTCGCCGCTGCGCTGTCGATTCCCGATCCGCGCGAACGCCCGACGGACAAGGAAGAGGCGGCCCGGCAGAAGCACGCCCGCTTTGCCGACGAGCACTCGGACTTCATCTCGTACCTGAACCTCTGGAACTACCTCCGCGAACAACGAAACCAGCTCTCCGGTAGTGCCTTCCGGCGGATGTGCCGGGAGGAGTTCCTGCACTACCTGAGAATCCGGGAATGGCAGGACCTGACCGGGCAGCTGCGCAGCATCGCCCGCGACATCGGGATCCGAGAGAGTGACGAGGCCGCCGAGCCGGCCGGCATCCATGCCGCGCTTACCGCGGGCCTGCTGTCCCACGTCGGGCTGCGTGAGGGCGAGGGTCGCGACTATCAAGGTGCCCGCAACTCCAAGTTCGTTCTGGCACCCGGCTCGGTGCTGACGAAGAAGCCGCCACGCTGGATCGTGGTGGCCGACCTGGTCGAGACCAGTCGGCTGTTCGGCCGCATCGCTGCGCGGGTCGAGCCGGAGGCGATCGAGCGGGTCGCCGGGCATCTGGTGCACCGCACCTACAGTGAGCCGCACTGGGAGGCCAGACGCGGCGAGGTGGTCGCTTATGAGCGGGTCACGCTGTACGGGTTGCCGCTGGTTCCCCGACGTAAGGTCGGATACGCCAAGATCGAGCCGGAGCTGAGCCGTGAGTTGTTCATCCGTCATGCACTGGTGGAAGGGGACTGGCAGACCCGGCACCACTTCTTCCGCGACAACGCCCGCCTGCGCGCCGAACTCGAGGAGATCGAGGAACGCGCCCGTCGGCGTGACCTGCTGGTCGGTGACGACGACATCTATGCCCTGTATGACGCCCGCGTCCCGGCCGACATCGTCTCGGCGCGCCATTTCGACGCCTGGTGGAAGAAGCAGCGGCACAAGACACCCGAGCTGCTCACCTTCACCCGGGATGACCTGCTGCGCTCGGAGGACGGTGCGGACAACCCCGACACCTGGCAGGCCGGCGATCTCGAGCTACCACTGACCTACCGGTTCGAGCCCGGCGCCGCCGATGACGGCGTCACGGTGCATGTGCCGGTCGGCGTGCTGGCCCGGCTCGGCGGCGACGGGTTCGCCTGGCAGGTACCGGCATTGCGGGAGGAACTGGTCACCGCATTGATCAAGTCGCTGCCCAAGGACCTGCGGCGCAATTTTGTGCCCGCCCCGGACACCGCACGGGCCATCCTCGGTGACATCGATGCATCCGCAGGGTCACTGCTGGACGAGGTGCAGCGTGAACTACGCAGGCGCAGCGGCATTCTGGTGCCGATCGAGGCGTTCGATCTCAGCAAGGTGCCCGACCACCTACGGATGACCTTCGCCGTGGAATCGGCCGACGGCAAAGAGGTGGCCCGAGGCAAGGACATCGACGCCCTGCGCGAGCAGTTGGCCGTCCCCGTCGCGCAAGCGGTGGCCGAGGCGCTGGGCGGTGAGTTGGAACGGCGCGGGTTACGAGCCTGGCCCGATGATCTCGACGAGTTGCCGCGCACGGTGGAGAACGTGTCCGGGGGCCACACCGTGCGCGGGTACCCGGCTTTCGTGGACACCGGAAAAGCCGTGGACATCAAGGTGTTCGCCAACCCGGCCGATCAGGCCGCGGCCATGCGTCCGGGCCTGCGCCGGCTGTTGCGCCAGGCCGTGCCGTCGCCGGTCAAGGCGATCGAGCGTGGGTTGAGCACGCGGACCCGCCTGGCCCTCAACGCCAACCCCGACGGGACGCTGGCCGCCCTGCTCGACGATTGTGCCGATGCGGCGGCCGACGTGCTGGTCCCCAAGCCGGCGTGGACCAAGACAGCCTTCACCGAAGTTGTCGCGCGGGCCGGTAAGGAACTCGGCCCCACCACCCAGGCGGCGGTGAGCCGCGTCGAGAAGGTGCTGGCCGCCGCGCACGAGGTACAGGTCGCGCTGCCGGAGAACCCGTCACCCAACCAGGCCGATGCAATCGCCGATATCCGATCCCAACTCGATCGCCTGTTGCCCAAGGGTTTTGTCACCACCACCGGGGTTGGCAGGCTGAACGATCTGGCCCGGTATGTGACAGCGATCCTCCGCCGGCTCGAGCGGCTGCCCCAGGCGCTCGTAGCCGACCGGGACCGGATGTCACGTGTGCATGCCGTCGAGGACGCCTACGACGACCTGGTCCGGGCGCTGTCGCCGGGGCGGGCCGCTGCCGCTGACATCCGCGACATCGCGTGGCAGATCGAGGAGCTGCGGGTCAGCCTGTGGGCCCAGCAGCTCGGCACCCCGCGGCCGGTCAGCGAGCAGCGCATCTACAAGGCGATCGACGCTGCCGCCAGGTAGTCAGAGGATGACGTGCTCGATGCGGCCGATACCGTCCAGCGTGAGCGTGAGGGCGTCCCCGGGGCGCAGCCAGTGCCCGGTCTCCATGCCGCTGCCGCCGGGCAGCGTCCCGGTACCGAACAGCTCTCCGGGACAGAGCGGTTCGCTGCGTGACGCGTGGGCCAGCACCTGCCCCAGGCTGTGTTGCATCCCGGCGCTACTGACGGTGCTGACCACCGACCCGTTGAGCGCAACGGAACCGGTGAGGGCGTCGATGCGGGGCAGGATCTCGTCGGCGGTCACGGCGGTATCCGACATCGAACTGGCGAAGTGCTTGGACTTCTGCGGCCCGAAGCCGCTGAGCATCTCCGGCCGCTGCACGTCCCGGGCGCTGAAGTCGTTGAGCACCACGAACGCACCGATGGCAGCTATCGCCTCCTCAGGCGTGGCGTTGAACAGCGGTGCGGCCAAGACGAATCCGATCTCCAGCTCGAAATCCAGCGCCTGCGAGTAGTCCGGGACGGGAACCGGCGTACCGCTCGGCACGAAACTCTGGGCGTTGGACATGTAGTAGATCGGCTGCCGGTAGAACAGCGGCTTGGGTTTGAACTGCGGCACGGGGCGCCCGGTCACGCGTTCGTACAGCGACGTCGCCCGGTACAGGCCGGGATGCAGGCGCCGGATCAGTCCGCGGGCAGCGTCGATGTTGTGCTGTTCGTAGAGCATGAAGTCGCGGAACGACACCGGCTGGAAGGGCAGCAGGTAATCGCTGTGCTGCAGTTGGCGTTCGGCCGCCGCCGCCAGCCAGTCGCCGTCGAACACCCGGCCGCCCAACGGGGTGAGGTCGGGGTGTGCAACCCATTGCCCCTCGGAATCCAGCGCTTGCACGGCCAGCCCGGTGGCGGTGCGAATGCGACGCAGCTTCATGCGTTCCGTCCGAGTTGCCGGTGCAGGAAAGCGGTGACGTACCCGGCCACCGCGTCGGGCTGTTCCAGCCAGGGCCAGTGACCCGTCCCCGGCACCGGCTGTATCTCGCAGTTGCCGAAGATCTGGCGGTAGTCCTCGGTCTGTGCGAACGGCACGTAACGGTCGTCGGTACCCCACACCACCAGGACGTCACCGCCGTAACCGGCGAGCCGATCGGCATACGGCGCAAGGGCATTCGGCCCGGTCGACCGGTACAGCTTAAGCACCGCATCAGGGGTGCCACGGGCGAACATGTGCTCGGCGATCGAATCCAGCGCATCGGCCGGCAAACCAGGATCGCGCATGGCGAGCACGCGGCGCAGCACGGCCGGATTGCCGATCCGTGAAAGCGCCTCGGCCAGAATCGGTGTGCGCCACAGCTTGGCGGCGAAGTGGTTGATCACCACCGGGGCGTTGATCAGCGTGATGCTGGCCACCGACTCGAGATGGTCGGCAGCCCACGCGAGGGCCCAGGGCCCGCCGAAATCGTGGGCGACCAGGTGTGCTCGTCTGACGCCGAGTTGGTCCAGGATCGCTCCCAGATGGGCCGCATAGGCGGGCACGGTGTACGGCCACTGGGCCGGTTTGTCGGCCGCACCGAAACCAGGCATCTCCGGGGCGATCACCCGGGTGAAACCGGCCACCGGCGACAGCAGCCGGTCCCATTTGGCCCCGGCGTTGTTGCCGTGCACGAACACCACGGCCTCGCTGGGGTCAACGCCGTCCGGGCCTGCGACGAGCACCGGCGACCGTACCCCGTCGACAGCCAGCGTGCGATGTTCGACGGGGCCGTCCATCAGCGGGATTTTACGGTTGCGCAACGCTTCCTGCGGGTTTTCGACTAGTTGACTCCGGTGGCCACCCACGGCACGCGGTCGGCGGGAATGTCGTCGAGCACCAATTCGGCGACCCGGGACCGGTGTGCTTCGGCGCTACCCAGCAGGGCGGCATCGGTGGTGGCTCGCTTGAAGTACAGATGCGCCTGGTGCTCCCAGGTGAATCCGATACCGCCGTGCACCTGGATGGTGTCGGCGGCGATCTTGGCGAACGCCGCCGAGGCGGTGGCCTGGGCGATGCTGGCCGCCAGCGCAGGGTCGTCGGTGCCGTCTGTCAGTGCCCACACCGCGTGGTACATCGCCGAGCGGGCGTGCTCGAGGTCGACCAGGCAGTCCGCCAACCGATGCTTGACGGCCTGGAAAGACCCGATCTGCCGGCCGAACTGCAGCCTCGATTTCGCGTACTCCACCGAGAGATCCAGCAAATGCTGTGCGGCGCCTACCTGTTCGGCGGCCAGCAGTGCCGACGCGACCTGGAAGGCGTGGGCGATGACGCGATCGGCCTCGTCGGGACCGGCCACCAGTTGCGCGGTGGCAGCGGTCAACGCGATGCTGGCCTGCGGCCGGGTCAGGTCGAGCGTGACCAACGGAGTGCGCTGCACGCCAGGTCCCGCCGCCTCGACCGCGTACAGGGCGACGCCCTCAGGCCCCGTGGCGGCCACCAGCAACACATCTGCGGCGCCGCCATCCACGACCCGCTCGACCGTCCCGGTGAGCGTCCCGTCTTCGGCGACAGTGACATTCACGGCGGCGGGGTCGAATACGCCCGCCTGGTCTGGGACCGCGAACGCCGCGGTGCGCGTGCCTTCGGCGAGGGCGCCGAGGAGTTCGTCGCGCACCGGACCGGTCGAGGCGGCGACCAGCGCCGGGATGGCCAGCAACACGGTGCCGAACACCGGACCGCAGGCCAGTGCCGCGCCGAGTTCCTCGACGGCGATGGCCTGGTCGACGAGTGTGCCGCCGGCTCCGCCGCCGGCCTCGGGAACGGCCAGACCGAGCACGCCGAGCTCGGTGCCCAACCGCGCCCAGACTTTCGGATCGAAACGGGGCTCGGACTCCATCAGGGTCCGCGCCGTCTGCTCACCGAAGTTCTCGGCACAGAACTTGCGGACCGCGGTGCGCAGCTGGGTCTGCTCGTCGGTGAATGCGAACTCACCTTGCTTGTCAGCCACGCGGGATCTCCTTCCACGGCATACCGGCATCGGCCCGCAGATCACCGGGCAACCCCAGGATCCGTTCGCCCAGAATGTTGCGCATCACCTCTGACGTGCCACCTTCGATCGTGTTGGCCTTGCTGCGCAGGAAGCGCTGCTGGATCGGGCCGCGCCAGTCCTTCTCGTCGGGCTCGTCGTCACGGTCGCCGGACCCGTATCCGTGATACAGGATCCCTTCGGGCCCAAGCAGATCCATACACCACTGGTAGATGTGCTGGTTGAGTTCGGCGCCGACGAGCTTGCCGATCGACCCCTCGGGTCCGGGTCCGCCTACGGTGGCCGCCGCACGCGAGCGCTCCGCCGTCAGCCGCTGGGCCTCCGAGCGCAGCCACAGTTGGGTCAGCCGGTCCCGCAGCACCGGGGTGCGCAGGTCCGGGCGTGATGCCCACAGCGCCACGGCATCCGAGATGGTCCCGGCTCCGCGACGGTTGCCGCTGCCGCCGAGGGCGCTACGCTCGTTCATCAGCGTCGTCATCGCGACATTCCAGCCGTTACCGACCTCCCCGAGCCGATGTGCGTCGGGGATCCGGGCGTCGGTGATGTAAACCTCGTTGAACTCGGCCTGGCCGGTCATCTGCCGCAGTGGTCGTGTCTCGACGCCGGGCCCGTGCATGTCCAGGACGAAATAGGTGAGGCCCTTGTGTTTGGGCACATCGGGATTCGAGCGGGCCAGCAGCAGGCCCCAGCGCGCACGGTGCGCCAGGCTGGTCCACACCTTCTGGCCGTTGAGCACCCACTCGTCACCGTCGCGGACCGCGGAGGTGGCCAGCCCGGCCAGGTCGGATCCGGCACCCGGCTCGGAGAACAACTGGCACCAGATGTGTTCGGTGCTCGCCAGCGGCCGCAGCCACGACTTCTTGAGCTCGTCGGACTGAGCGTGTTCCCGAACCGTCGGGGCGGCCATGCCGTAGCCCATCGGGTTGAGGCCCAGTGGTACCGGGCCGCCGGCACCCTGCAGAATGCGGTCGGCCACAGCCTGCAGACCTCGTGACACCCCGAGGCCACCGAGGCCCTCAGGGAAGTGCACCCAGGACAGGCCCGCGTCATAACAGGCAGCCAGGTACTCGGGGATCGGGACTTTTTTGGGATCGTGGTCGGCCACGACCTGGCGGGCGAGGTCGGCGACCCGGTCCGCATCAGCGACGCTGCTCATCCAGCCACGATAGGGAAAGGGATTCGGCGGCTCGCGGGCGGGCGGTAGCGTCACCGAACGTGGACCGAAAGCGCGTGGTGATCGCCGGGCTCGGTGACACCGGCGTCCTGACCGCGATCCGGTTGGCCCGCCGGTTCGACGTCGTCGGCATATCGGTGAATCCCGGCCTGGTCAGCGGTCAGGAACTCGGCACCCGGCTGGCCCGGCCCGACGACTGGGCGCGCGATTACTGGATCGGCTTCGACCGCTTCCGTGAACTCGACCGCGTCCGTACCGTGCACGGCACCCTCACCGGTGCCGACCTCTCCGGGCGGACGGTCGAGGTGCGCGAGGCCGACGGGACCGTGCGGACGGAACGTTACGACGCACTGGTGATCTCCACCGGGGTGAGCAATGGCTTTTGGCGGCAAGGAGTTCTGCAGTCGGCGGGCGATGTCGAGGCTGGGCTGCGGGCCGCACACGAGCGGTTGGGTGCGGCACGCTCGGTCGCTGTCATCGGCGGCGGCGCCGCGGCGGCCAGTAGTGCCGCGAACATCGCCCAACGGTGGCCCGGCACCCGGGTCGGGTTGTACTACCCGGGCGAACACCCTCTGCCGCAGCATCATCGGCGGGCCCGGCAGCGTGTTGAAAGCCGGCTGGCCGCGGCAGGGGTGACGCTGCACCCCGGGCATCGAGCAGTGGTGCCCGACGGCTTCGACGGTGGGGCCATCACCTCCGAGCCCGTTCACTTCAGCGGTGGCCAGGCGCCGGTGCAGGCAGACGCCGTGCTGTGGGCGATCGGGCGGGTGCGGCCCAACACCGCCTGGCTGCCGGCGGACATCCTCGATGAGCACGGGTTCGTGCGCGTGACGCCCGACCTCCGGGTGCCCGGTCACGACGGCGTCTTCGCCGTCGGCGACGTCGCAGCCACCGACGCGCTGCGCTCCTCGGCTCGCAACCGGGCCGACGGACTGGTTGCCCGCAACGTGGCCGCCCATTTCACCGGGGGCTCGATGCGCCGTTACCAGCCGCCGGCCAGCCGGTGGGGATCGGTGCTCGGCGTGCAACCGAATGGTCTGGAGGTGTTCGCACCCAACGGTTTTGCCTTCCGGTTCCCGTCGTGGTCGATCGACCGGGTGCTGCAACCGTGGATCGTCCGCCGCGGCATCTACCGTGGCGTGCGAGCACCCGATCGCCATCCCACCGGAAACCAGACAGCTGAGCGCTCCTGAAGCGAGCGCTCAGCTGTTGGTGTTGGTAGGGCCGTCGGTGCTAAACCAGTTTTTCGGCACTCTCAGCGAGGGTTTCAGAGACCACGTAGGGCGAGGTACGCAGCGCCCATCCGCTCTGCCGTTCTGCGATCTGCTTCGCCCGATCTTCGGGGGTGTACCACACGGTGGTCTCCGGCAGCTCGTCTTCGAGATCGTCGACGCGAACGACCTTCGTCGAGACCGTGGGGACATCGGTGGAGGTCGGGTCGAGCTGCTGGAGCCGGATGAAGATCGTGCCCTGGTTCAAGCCGCCCGTCGACACCCAGTTCGCAACGCCAGGATCACTCTTGGAGATGACAAATGTGTAGGTCCCGTCGGGATTCGGGATGGCCTGCGAGTTGTTGAGGCTGGTCGGTTGGTTGACGTAGTCGGAAGTGATGGTCCAGTCGTTGGTAACCGGAACGGTGAAATACTCGGCCGTTCCCGGATCGACAGTCACGACCAGTGCCTCATCGTCGGCCAGGTCGAAATGTCCGATGCTCTGCATCTGGGTGGCCAGGGTGTTCGAGCCCTGGTTGGCCGGCTGCGGCAGTGTGTTGACGGGGGCCTTTCCTGACAGCGGGAGCCAGGCGTCCGTCGAGGCGTTGACCGACTGCATCATGATGCCGTTGGCAATCGCGGCGACCGCGGCCGGGGGGACCTCCGTGTTGGTGCCACTGACCTGTTCGATCGACAGGTCCACCGCCTGTTGGCTGTTCCAGTCCGTCACCGTGTCGCGCACGAAGATCATCTGTGTGCCCGGCGGAAGGTAGAGATGGTTCGGTTGCCCGATCTTGGTCGGGTCGCTGTCGGCGGTGATGGTGAAGGTGCCGTCCGGGTTGACCTGCAGATCGTCCGCGGTGATGATCGATGCAGCCTGCCCGGTCTGGCCGACCTGCGCGGTGATGTTCAGGTCGGACGGCAACTCGCCGTTGACCTTTCCGTGGATGACGTAGGAACTACCGGGGTTGACGAAGGCCATCCGGTACATGGTGTCGGGGTTGTCGTAATAGACCCGCGTTCCGCCGAGCCCCGTACCGTCTTCGGTGTGTGGTGCGGCGGCGATCCAGATGAAGGAGGGCCTGCCGGCCTGAGCGTCCGCCATGTTCACCGCGGCCAATGCGGCGTAGTTGGCGTACTCATCGACAGCCGCGTCGAGCAGCGCCATGTTCTGCTCATCGACCCCGCCGGTGTCCGCAAACGTCAGTTGTTGTGTCGCCAGCCATTTGGCCTTGAGGGCTGCCTTTGATGCGTCCAGCGCTCCGGACTCGATGAGCGCGGCGGCACGCTCTTCGCTGCTGATCTGTTCCGGTGTCAGCAGTGGGCTGGTCTGCGGCGCCGTGACGACTGTGACCGTCGTGCTCGCGGTGTGTTTGATGCCGAACAACCCCTTCAGTCCCAGTGGATCCCCGGCAGTATCGTTCGCTGTGACGGTGAAGGTGTCCGTTCCACCATTGGCCAGCGTTTGTGGGTTGGGCACGTACTTGAAGGAGCCGTCCTGGTTGAGGGTGACCGTTCCGTTATCCGGACCGTCCGTAACCGTGAGCCGCAGGTTGTCGTTGTTGGGGTCCGTCGCGACGACTGAGCCGTAGATCGCGCCGTTCAACTGCTTGGTCTTGGTGGCGTCGTACGAGATACTCGGGGCCTTGTTGTTCACGACGGAATCCAACTCGCGGCGGACCAATGCGAGCAGGCCCTGGAACAGTTGCGGCCGCATGGGTGAATTGGGCGTCGAGCCGAGGGTCGGGGCCAACACGTTCTTCACTGCTGCCGCAACGACACCCAGCGGTGTCGAGGCCACGACTGACGGAGCGTCGGCCGCAGCGGTGAGGATCGCATCCGGTGGCGCAGCCGGTAGGTGCGACGTGACGAGCGAGGCGACGGGTTTCACTGCGGAGGTGAGGCTGTCCAGCGACACAGGGTTCAGAGTCGGGAGCTTGGGAAGCGCGTTCACTGCCTCGGTGAGGATTTCGGATGCGGCCGGGTTCGCGGGCAGGTGCGACGTGACGAGCTTGGTGAGCGGTTTGACCGCGTCGGTGAAGTCGTTGCCGGCCGCGGGACCGCGCGTCGGGAGTTCGGGAAGTGCCGAGAATGCCTCCGTGAAGTTCTCTGAAGAGGGGAGTGTTGACGGCAGGTGCGACCTGACGAGTGTGGTGAGCGGTTCCACGGCCTCGGTGAGGTCAATGGTCGGTGCGGGGGCCGGCTTCGGGAGCTTGGGAAGTGACGACAACGCGTCGGTGAGCGCCGCGGTGGGTCGCTTCACCGCGTCCCTGAGCCCGCCGATCCTGGCCTTGACAGTTTCAGCGGGCTTCGCGGTTGGTGCGTCATCTGCTGCGTCCGCCGAACCGGTCGTCGACGAACCGCCACCAGTCGCCGTATCGGCTTTTGCCTTCGACCAACCCGAATGCTTCTTCTGCGTTGCAACGCCTTTGGAACGCAGCGACGGACGTGGTGTGGATGCCGAGGCCCCGCGGTCGGTCGCGTTCCGCGCCGCAGCTTGCCCGGTCTCAGAACTCTGACTTGACGACGGGGTGCTGGAGGTACCGTCGTCGGCCCAGGCGACGCCGTGTCCGAATACCGTCGCACCCACGCCGAGTGCGAGGGCCAATCCGCCGACCCGGCCGATATATCTTGCAGCGCTCATGATTTGGATTCCTTTCAAGTTTGGTTGTGGGTGGGTCAGTCTTGGTCGGCCGGTTCGAATCGGACGTCTAGGCGATCCGGGCCGCGCAGCTCGGTCCCGAGCTTGCCGGTGATCTTCACGCTGTCCGGATCGATGAGCTCAAGCTCGGAAAAGCGCTCAAGGAGAACGCGCAGCGCAACCTCCATCTGCGTGGTTGCCAAGGCCATGCCCAGGCAGACATGCGGCCCTGACCCGAAACTCAGCGGAGCCGAGGCGTGACGGCTGATGTCGAACCGGTCGGGATCGTCGAATACGTCGGGATCCCGGTTGGCGGCTGAGATGGCGAGCAGCAACCAGGTGCCGGCTTTGATGTCAATGCCGTGCCACGTGACGTCAGTCGTCGCCAATCGCGGCACGATCACGGGGCCGGGCTCCCAGCGCAACGCCTCTTGGACCGCCCACTTGACCTCACCAGGATTGTTGCGCAGACTCGCGAGTTGCTCAGGGTGGATCAGCAAGGAGGACAGCATGTTTCCCATGCTCAGATACGTGGTGTCCACTCCGGCCGGGAACAGAAGTCGGACAAAGGAGTAGATCTCTTCATCGCTCAGGCCGACGCCGTCGACCTCCACCGTCACCAATTTCGACAACAGGTCATCGCCTGGCGCCCGCCGCTTCTCGGCGACGAGGGGTGCCAGGTACTCGGTGAACGCGGCCGACGCGCGCATGGCACTTTCCGGATCCGTCGGATAGAAGAAAAGATCGTGGGCCCACCGGGCGAACGACGGATAGTCCTCCACGGGTAGGCCCAACAGTTCGTTGGTCACCAGGAACGGGAACAAGTGGGTGAACTGGCCGACCAGATCCGCGGTTTCATCGTCGGCAAACCCGTCGACCAGGTTGTGCGCGATAGGTTCGAGCAGTTCAGCGCTGTAGGTCTTCATCAGCGCGCGCCGGAACTCCGGAGACACCAATGCCCGGTTCATCCGATGCTCGTCGCCTGTCATGCATTGCAGCGTCTTGCCCATCACCGGTTCGGTCATCAACCCGTACAGGGCCTTGGCCGGGAACGTTTCCTCGTCCTTGAAAGCGGCGCCCACCAACTCGTTGGCCAGGATGATGAACGCGGGCATGCCGTGAAACAGCGCAGGAGCGTAGGCCCCATTTGCGCGAAGTGACCGCAGCACCCCGTGAAAGTCCGTCAAGTGATCGGTGCCGAAGTCGATCAACTTGTCGCTGATTGCAGCGCTCACCGCTGCCCTCCTATCTGCTCAGGAAACGCCATGATCAGCGCACTCCTCGATCGGTGACGAATATTCGTTGTTATTGATGCGAATATGCGTTGCAGACGCTAGAGCGGGGTGATCGAGCGATGCAACGCGATGTCCCAGTGACAGAGACAACTGCCCACGGTGCAATGTGAGGTAGATCGCTCAGGAGGCGGGTGCATCCGCCGCGACATCCGTCGGGTTTCCCGGTGCTAGGTTTCATGGACCTCGAAACCGATCCGCGACGGGACGTGTCCGCCGCGCAGATAGGAACCCCGTGAATTCGCCGATGCCGGACACCGCCAGGGCGGGATCGCCGCCCACTGAACGGGTGGTCGCGATCGTTGAGTTTCTGGCCGCGGAATCCGAACCGAGCTCGGTGGCGTCGATTGCCACACGGTTGGAGCTGAGTCGTTCCACCGCGACGGCAATTCTGGGAGCACTCGAACGCGCAGGCTGGGTCCAGCGCCATGCGGACCTTCGGTATTCGCTCGGGGCCGGGCTGTACGGGGTCGCCGACGCGGTCAGGGAATCGATGCCGTTGTCGCACAGATTCGATGAGGCGCTCGAGGACCTTGCTCAGCGGACTGAATGCGACGTAAGCCTGGTGCTGGTCGGCGCTTCCACGTTGACATTTCTGGCGGTAGCCCGCGGTCACGGCCAGGTGCCGGCAGGCGTTCGGGCAGGTGTTCACCTACCGCTGACGGCGCCCTTGGGTGCCACGGTGGTTGCGCATCGTGACCGTCAGGCGCAGGAAGCGTGGCTGAGCACCGCCGACCGGGGCAATCAGCGATTGCTCAACGGCCTTCTCGCGCATATCCGCCAGACGGGTGTTGCCGTCTTCGGGCTCGGGGACGCCAGCCCGGGGATTCTGCTCGTGCTAACCGAAGTTGCACAGATGCTTGCCGAGCGGCCGAGGCGCGGCCGACTTCAGCAGCAGGTATACGAACTCCTCGCCGGTCTCGCCGGAAATCCATACACGGCAACACAATTGGCGTCAGAATCCGAACTTTCGGTGAGTTACCTCACCGCTCCGATATTCAGCGATGGCCGTGCGGTGTACGAACTGCAACTGGGGCCGATGGAGCATGCGGTCAGTCCGGCGAAACGAGCTATGTACGTCAGCGAGCTTCAGGGGGCCGCGCACTCGCTCAGCGCCCCTGAGTCACCCTCCTGAGCGTCCGGGTCGCGGCTGGAAGGCCCGATCAGTACATCGTCACCAACGGCTGATCGACGGGCACCACATAGGTGGACAGCATCAGGGTCCGCACGCTGCCGACGTTGTGCGCATTGTGGACGACGCCGGCCGGGATCAGGAACGGGTCGCCAGAATGCAGATGCTGGGTCGGGCGGTCGTCGAACACCATGTCGACGTCTCCCTGGACGATGTAGCCCACTTCCGGCCCGGGATGGCTGTGCCGGCCGGACTCCTTGCCGACTGGGATCTCGAACCTGGTCTGGATGATCTCGAACCCCGGTGTGGGAGCGGCCGAACGCTGAAGCTCGGTGCGGGAGACCCCCGCGGTCGGATCATCGGCGAGCGCGGCCGGGGCGGTGAGGGCCGCGACGGCGCTCGCAGCGAGGGCGGTCAGGACGAGGCGGGTGCGTGTCATGCCTCCATCACAGTGGCCTCAGACGATCAAGTCCAACGATGGTTCTAGATGGAAGTCATTTCTGATACCGATGACTACTTCACGTTTGTAACGCCATGGTGGGAATCCCGCTGATTCACCGCCATGGCGTTACAAACGCGGATCAGGCTCGCGGCAGCGATACCGGCACGGTCTGCAGGCCGGGGCTCACCGGAACTGCGGGAGCCACGGGAGCTACGGGAGCCGCCGGGGTCCCCGCCGCGCCGGGCACGCCGGCTACCCGAGGAACGCCGGCCACGCCTGGTACCTGACCGGGCACCTGAGGAACCTGGCCGGGCAAGACTGGTGCGGCGGGCGCCGCCACGACGCCGGGCATCTGGCCGGGCACCTGTCCCACGACACCGGGAACCTGGCCGGGCATCGGGGCGACCTGGCCGGGCAGGGCCGGAGCAGGCGCCGCCGGGGCGGGCGGAGCGGCGGCCGCCGCCGCGTTCTGGTTGAGCACCCGCAGCAGGTCGGGCTTCATCTGCTGCAGCTGCGATCCCCAGTAGTTCCAGTTGTGGGTGCCGTTCGGCGGGAATTCGAACCGTGCGTTGCGCCCGCCGGCTGCCACATACTTCTGCTGGAACTCCTTGTTGGAGTTGATGGTGATGTTCTCCAGGAACTGCGCGCTGTACATCGTGCCGAAGTTGCCGTCGGAACCGTCGAGTTCAGACGGAACACCGTTGCCGCAGTACACCCAGATCGCGGTGTTGTTGGCCACCAGCCGGTTGATGTTGACCGTCGGGTCGTTACGACGCCAGGCCGGATCGCTGGAAATGCCCCACATGTCGGTCGAGTTGTAGCCGCCCGCGTCCTTCATCGCGAAGCCGATCATGGTGGGCCACAGTCCCTGTGAGGGATTCATGAAGCCGGACAGGGCACCGGCGAAGATGAACTGGGTGGGATGCCAGATCGCCAGGGTGAGGGCCGCCCCGCCGGACATCGACAGCCCGACGACGGCGTTGCCGGTGGGCGCGACATCGTGCTTGGCGGCCAGGTAGGCCGGAAGTTCTTGGGTCAGAAAGGTTTCCCACTTGTAGGTGGTGGTCCCCGCGCTACCGGCCGCAGGGCGGTACCAATCGCTGTAGAAGCTGGACTGCCCACCCACGGGCATGACGACGGAGATCCCCGACTTGTAGAACCACTCGAACGCGGCGGTGTTGATGTCCCAGCCGTTGTCGTCATCCTGGGCGCGCAGGCCGTCGAGCAGGTACAGCGCGTGCGGACCGCCGCCCTGGAACTGCACGGTGATATCGCGACCCATCGCGGCGGACGGCACCTGCAGGCGTTCCACCGGCAGCCCATCGCGCGAATACGCCGCGGCGGTCGGTATCGGCGCGGCCATCACCAGCGCCGGCAACATCAACCCCGCGATCGTCGCGGCCGCCACGCGGCGCGACATCCGACCGATCATTCTCAGTCTCACACCGCGCACGCTAACAACGGGTGATCAGCACTTACAGGGGCCGCGCGCGGCGTAACCCCTCCGTTATCAAGGTGATTCGGTTCCGATGCGGGGTGAGCCCGATCGGCGCCACTCCCGCGGCGACAGGCCGTGCATCCTGCGGAACTGGCGGGTGAAGTAGCCCGGGTCGGCCATTCCCACCCGCATGGCGACTTCGGCCACGGATAGGTCCGTATCCCCCAGGAGGTCGCGAGCCCGGCTCATCCTGCGCTCGTTGATCCACTCGCCGACGGTGCGTCCGGTCCGTCGGCGCACCACCGTGGTGAGATGACCCGCCGTCATTCCGACCTCGGCGGCGACGTCGCTGAGCGAAAGCGGCTCCGACAACCGGCGGTCGATCACCGCGAACACCTCGGCCAGCAACGGTTCACCGCTGCGCCGCAGGTCGCCGACCACGTCGTGGGCGAGTCGGGCCAGGTCGATGAGTAGCAGGGTCAGATGGGCCAGCACGGCTTGGTGATAGCCCTCGCGACGACTGTCCAGCTCAGCCTCGATCGATCGGATCATGCTGCCCCACAGCGGTTGCCGATCGGCGGGCACCAGCAATTGCAGTAGTCCACCGGACCGGCCATGGATGAACGGGAACAGCAGCGGGTGGGCCTGCCAGGTCGGCCAGGGCGACCCTGCTTCGTTCCCGAGCGCGGTGGGATCGAAAAACACCCCGAACCCGTCGGACTCGGCGATCAGCGGCCGTGGATCGATCACCTCGCCCGCGGCGACCACAAAGACGACTCCGTCGCCCGGTACGTACCAGAGCACGGGGAAGTCGTGGATGTGCGGTCGGTGTTCGGGGAGTTCCGCGCGCCGGCCCCGCGTCACCGACACCGGTGGCGTGTCGCGGTCCGTCCAGTAGCGGTAGACCGGGACACCATCGCGGTGCCGGACCAAGCGGGAAGCGTCGGGCACAACACCAAAGATAATCCTGATATTGCCAATCTTCACCCAACTATCCCTGGACCCACCCGCTGGACCATGGAGTTCATGACCGAACATCGTCCACATCTTCTGCACAACCGGCATGACTACCTGCCTGCCGCAGGCCACGACGTGTTCCTGCCCGGCTACGACCTCCTGACCCGGGCCCTCGGGATGAACCCGGCCTATCGCGACCTGGTCGCACGGGCGGCGCTCTCGGATGGCCAGCGAGTCATCGAAATAGGTTGTGGAACCGGAAATCTCACCCTCAGAGCCAAGAAGGCGTACCCGGGCGCCGACATTGTGGGGACCGACCCCGATCCGCGGGCGCTGCAGCGGGCGGAGCGAAAAGCCAAGGGCATGAGTGGTATCGCGTTCACACGGGCCTATGCCCAGGACCTACCGTTCGGTGACGGAGAGTTCGACCAGGCGCTGTCCTCGATGATGTTGCACCACCTGGACGAAGCGACCAAGGCGTCCGCCGCCGGTGAGCTGTTCCGGGTGCTGAAGCCGGGCGGCCGACTGCACATCGTCGACGTGCGTGGCGACGCCCTCCCTCGGCTGTTCGAGGACGCGGGTTTCGATTGCGCGGTGGTGGGATCCGGGAGTATCCGGCTGGCCGGAAAGCTCACGTACCTCCGCGCGACTCGTCGGGCGTGAACGCGGCGGGGTTGGCAAGCGAGATGAGCAGGCTCGACGGCGCGTCTCCGCCCTGACGGATCCGGTAGGTGCCGCCTTCCAGCGCCTGCCGGGCCGGTTGAGTGGGCACCAGGTGCGGGAAGTCGTAGGTGGTGAGCGTGAGCCGCAGCCGGTGGCCCGGCTCGATCAGCGCTGCGGTGGGGAAGACGTCCAGGTCGTAGCGCGTCAGCTCACCGGGCACCACCGGCTCGACGGCGGCGCGGGTGCTGAGGTGGTGAGGCCGCAGAACTTCCCGATCTGGTCCATCCGCCAGATACCACGTCGCCTCCGGATCCAATGCCCGATGGGATCCGAGCAGCGCGCCCTGGGTCAGTGGGCGGCTGGCGCCGTCCGGCGCCACGTCGTCGAGGTGAGCCACCCACAGCGTCTCCGTGGTGTCGGCCGTCGCGTGCAGCGTCAATGTCACTGGGCCTGCGATGAGTTGGGCTTCGGTGAACTCGGCCGTGGTGTACGTCAGCGCCTCGCGCTGCAGCCGGCGGTTGTCGAGGTCGTAGCGGATTCGCCGCCCGGTCTGGGCGGCCATGAAGCTGCCCATGCCCAGCGTCCACTGCTCCAGGCTGCGTCCGGATATCGGACCGCGCACCGCATAGCGCAGCGTGGCCTCGGTCAGCTCGGTGGCCGGTTGGGCGGTCAGATGCCCGCCCTCGGCCAGGTACAGCCGGGTCGGCGTCGCCTCGGGGAACGGATAGTCCTGTGCCTGGAACCAGGATTGGCCGGCGATGGCCTGGAAGCGGATCGGCGCCCCGGTGACCTCGGCCTCGGTGTCGTCCTTGAGCCAGCGGTCGAACCAGCGGAGCTGCAGCGCATGGACGTGCAGACCGTCCATGTCGGAGACGTGATACCAGGGGCCCATGATCAGCTGGACCCGGTCGGAGAGCGGCTGACCGGGCTCCATCGGAGCGTTGGGCGGCCGGCCCGTGTAGGCGTTCTGCAGCGCGGCGTAGTTCAGCGGTGCGCCGCGCTGGAACGCATCGTGCCAGCCACCGATCAAGAACACCGCGACGTTGTTCTTGGCGATGTCGGGCAGTACGTCCGAGGCGCGCATGGTGTCCCAGAACGGCCCGTCGAAGGCGGTGTCCCCGCCGGCGGTGGCGTCGCCGATCATGGCGCGGAAGTACTGGCGCTGAGCGCGCCCACGTTGGCGCACGGCTGCAAGGCCGCCGGCCCGGGGTCGCTCATGAGTGCCGCGCTTGGCGAACTCCAGAGCCGGGTTGACCACATTGAGCAGTGAATACACCGCGCCGTAGGCACGCACCGTGCGCATGTGCGGTACGCCACCCATCGTGACCACATCGCGGTAGAAGTCGTTGGCGGCCATCACCGGGAAGATCGCCTTCAGCGGCGAGTCGGGGCCCACCGCAGCGGCGGTGAGAAGCTGGTTCATGGCCAGATAGGAGATACCGAACATCCCTACCCGCCCGTTGGAATTCGGCAGCCGCGCAGCCCAATTCACCAGATCGACACCGTCCTGGACCTGAACGGCGCCGAGCATCTCAAACGATCCGCCGGAGGCCCCGGTACCGCGCACATCGGCCATCACCTCGATGTATCCGCGCCGAATCAGGTACGGGGTGGCCCCGCCGCCGATCTGGGCGGCCGGCGGCGGCGCCTTCTTGCCGTAGGGCGTCATGGACAGCAGCACCGGGAACGGGCCTGCCGCCGGTGCCCCCGTCTCGGGGTCCGTCGGATAGTGGATGTCGGCCCGCAGCACGGTGCCGTCGGAGACGCGGACCGCCACGTTGTGGTGGACGCCGACGCCGTAGCGGGCCGGGGGCGGTGTCCAGGCCGGTTCCAGTGGCGATGGATTGCGCTTACGGGGGCGGGGCGCCGATCGTCCGGCCACCCTCCTGCCGCCGTTGCCTCGGACCACCTGCCACGGGTTCGCCATTCGTCCTCCTTGACGCGTGTCGGCCTGGCTCCACGTTATGACGCGCGGCTCCCGGCCTCGGGATGGCCCCACGCCACGCGGGGTCACAGCAAAGTCTGTCGGACCGCCGTGCGCACCACGCCGCGCAGCCACTGATGGCGCGCGTCGTTGTCGAAGGCCGGGTGCCAGACCATCCGGTAGGCCATGGTGGCGATCTCGTCCGGTGCGTTCAGGACCCGAAATTCGCCGGCCGGGATGAGGGTGTTGACGCATTGGCTGGGCAACGTGGCGATCAGGTCCGTGCCGGGCAGCAGCCGTGCTGCCACCGAATGGTAGGGAATGGTCACCGCGGGCTGCCGGGGGCGGCCGAGCTTGTGCAGCGGCAGATCGATGTCGGGCTGGATTCCGTCATGGACGTCGACGATCACATGGCGTGCTCGGGCGTAGTCGGTCAGCGTGATGCGCTCGTGTGCGGTCAGTGGGTGGTCGGCGGCGACCACACAGACGAAGCGCTCGACCAGCAACTCCTCGGAGTGCAGCTCCGCGGTCGTGTAGCCGCCGAACAGCCCGAGGTCGACGCCCGAATCGCGAATCTGTTCGGCGACACCCTCGCGGCTCCAGCTGTGGAAGCGCACCGGTGCCGTCGACTGGCGGATCACTTCCTGGCAGATGGCGGGACCGAAGGCCTGCACTGCGTAGTCGGTCGCTGCCAGGCGCACCGGTGTGGTGGCGGTCTGGGGGTCGAAATACTCAGGGGCGAACATTGTTTCGAGCTGGGGGAGGACTGTGAGCAACTGCGTTCGGACGGACTCCGCGCGTGCGGTCAGCCGGTACCCGGTCGCGTCACGGATCAGCAGCGGATCGTCCAGCAGGCGGCGCAGCCGCTGCAGGGCGCGGCTCATGGCGGGCTGGCTCAAGCCGACGCGCTCGGCGGCGCGGGACACCTGTCGCTCTTCCAGCAGTGCCACCAGCGGCGGGATCAGGTTGAGGTCGATCCGCTCGATATGCGTCGCACGCATACCGCACATATTAACTATGCATGTGACTTATAGGTGCGGTCCTGCCACGCTGGATGACAGATACAGAAGGGACCTGACCGTGAAGATTTCCGGCAACACCATCTTCATTCCGGGCTCGACCAGCGGCATCGGCCTGGCACTGGCACTGGCCCTGGCCGCCAAAGGCAATACCGTGATCGTCGGTGGCCGACGTACCGAGTTACTGGAACAGATCGCCACCGAACACCCCGAGCTGGAGACTGTCCGGATCGACACCGCCGATCCGGACAGCATCACCGCGGCCGCCGCGACGGTGCTGGGCGATCACCCCGATCTGAATGTCGTGATCGCAATGGCAGGCATCATGGCGATCGAGGACTGGCATACGCCCGAGGGCTTTCTGCGCTCGGCGGAGGCCACCATCACCACGAATGTGCTTGGCCCCATTCGGCTTATCGCGGCCTTCACCGAGCATCTGCAGGCACAGCCGGACGCCACGATCATCACGGTGTCCTCGGGCCTGGCCTTCGCGCCCCTGCGGGCCACGCCGAGTTACAACGCTTCCAAGGCGGCCATCCACATGCTGACCGAATCGGTGCGGATGCAACTGGCCGACACCAGCGTCGAGCTGGTCGAGCTGATCCCGCCCTCGGTGGCCACCGACCTGGTGCCAGGCCAGCGGGAGAGCAGTTTCGCCATGCCCCTCGACGACTTCGTCTCCGAGGTGGTCGATCTGCTGGAGCGCCGGCCCGACGCCAAGGAAATCCAGGTGGACCGGGTCAAATTTTTGCGCTACGGCGAGGCGCGGGGGGACTACGACGAGGTGGTTGCCACCCTCAATGCCGCTGACCCGCACGGTCATTGAAACGGCATTGAGGATGGCGCCCGATACTTATCCAGCCATGAACTCCGAGTAGGCCGAGGCCAGCTCGGGTGACAGCGCCGTCACGTTGCACGCGCGCTGGGTGTCCCCGATCGGAGCCAAGATGCCGCGCAGGTCGTTGTACTCCTGCGGGTTGGCCGTGAAGTACCCGCGCAGCGTGGCCGCGGCCTGCGGACGCGGCTGGCTGAACGCGGTGGTCACGGCCTGGTTGGCGCCGGGGTGACTTTCCAGATAAGCGCGTGCCGCACCGGTGGTGCTGCTGACGGTGCCGGCCACCCCGCTGGCACTGCAGTCGGGTGCGGCCGCCGCCGTCGGTGCGCCGATCATTGCCGCGGCCACCCCGCCGAGGAGTCCCGCGGCACAAGCGCCGGCAATTCCGCGGCGCGCGGTGATACCAGTGAATTTCATGATCATTTTCCTTCGGGATTCTGGGATTCCCCGCCCGAATTCGAAAGTAACCGCAATGCGGGCGAGCAAAACATCGGAAGGCTGAAACGGCTGTGACGGCTGTGGTGGTGTTACAGCGCTACCGCGTGAATTGCGCCTCAATGCCGCAGAATAACGACCGATGATCTTGAAATGTCTCAGAGACGGGTTGTCATTCTTAATTGATCGTGATCTGCGGCGCCGGGCGTAGTGACCCAATCGTTATCCGGGGCGCACTCAGCTAACTGATCCGCTCACTGCTTGAGGGTTAGCCCGGCCAGCGAGTTGCGCAAGCCGCCATCGCGGTAGATCTGTACACCGGCCACCGCCAGCATGATCGCGGCCGTTGCCAGGTGCACGACCGCGTCGGTGATGTTGTTGGGGAAGGCGAATATGTAGGCGACCTGATTCGAGAAGAACGCCCAGATGCCCGGCAACGCGCCGGCCACCGCGGCCAGCAGCAGATAGAGCACCGCCCAGGATTTTCGCCGGCACAACACCAGGCCGGGACCGAACAAGGCCAGGCCCGCCACCGCATGCCAGCCGTTGTAATCCATCCCGAAAATGGGTGTGGTCGGTGCGTCCGGGCCGATGGCGAAACTCGGCTCGGCAATGAAGCCGATGATTGCCTGCACCACATGAAACAGCGAGATGATCAGCAGGCCCCATTGCGCAAAACTCCACCGCCGGCCGTGCGCGTGAGGAGGATTATCAGGCACAGTGCGGGACGTTACGTCTACTACAACGTGTAGTCAATGGTTTCGGTGCCGACCCTCACCAGGTGTCGACGAACCGCACACTCGGTGCGGGTCGTTCATGCTGGGCGGCCGCGGCCAGCGTGGCGGCGATCAGCTCCCGGGTTTCCGCCGGGTCGACGACATCGTCGATCTCGAACAGCGCGGCGGAGTTGAGCGCACGCGCATTCTCCTCGGCCGCCGCCGTGGCGGCCCGCACTGCCTGCTCACGCTCGTCGTCATCGGCGATGGACTCCAGCTCTTTACGCATACCCAGGCGGACGGCTCCCTCCAGGCCCATCGGACCCAGATGGGCACCCGGCCATGCCACCGTGAGCAGCGGTTCATGGAGGCTGCCCCCACACATCGCTTGTGCCCCAAGGCCGTAACCCCGCCGTAGGATCACCGCGACCAGCGGCACCGTCAGCGCCGCACCGGCGACCAGCAGCCGGGAACCGCGCCGCACCAGGGCTTCGGCTTCTGCCGCCGGGCCCACCATGTAGCCGGGGCAGTCGACCAGCGAAACGACCGGCAGCCCGAACGCATTGCACAGCTGCAGGAACCGGGCGGCCTTGTCGGACGCCGTGGCGGTGATGGCACCGGCCCTGACCATGGTGTTGTTGGCGATGACGCCCACCGGCCTGCCATCGACGCGGGCCAGCGCCGTCACCATCTCCGGGGCGAACTTCTCCCTCAGAACAGTGACCGAATCGGCGTCGCCCAGCGTCTCGATGATGGGTGCAACCGGGTATGCGCGCCGTGCGCGTTCGGGAACCATTGCACGCAAGGCGGTTTGGTCGGCAGCCGGTCCCGGGTCGGCAGGCCCGGAGAAGTAGCCCATCAGCTTCTTGGTGGCCACGACCGCCTGCGCCTCGTCTGCCACCACGACATCGACGACGCCGTTGGGCGCCTGCACCGAGATCGGGCCGACGTCGTCGGGAGCAACGTCACCGAGGCCACCGCCGGCGATCATCGCCGGTCCGCCCATGCCGATCGAGCTGTCCTCGGTCGCGACGATCAGATCGGCCGCGCCGGCGATCACCGCATTGCCCGCGAAACACCGGCCCTTGACCACGGCGATACGCGGCACCACCCCGGACAGCCCCGCCCACAGCGCGAAAGCGCGGACCTCCAGGGAGGACACCGTCGGATAGTCGGTGTCACCCGGGCGTCCGCCGCCGCCCTCGGCGAAGAACACCGTCGGCAACTTCAAACGCTCGATGATCTCGAACAGCCGGTCCTTCTTCCGATGGCCCAGGGCGCCTTGAGTTCCGGCCAGCACGGTGTAGTCGTAGGACAGCACCGCGCACGCCGCACCGCCGATCCGTGCCGTCCCGGCCAGCAGCCCGTCGGCCGGCGTGCGTTCGATCAGGTCATCGAGGCTGCGACGCCGCCGTTGAGCCGCGATCGCAAACCGCCCGTACTCGACGAACGAACCCTCGTCGACCAGGTCGGCGATGTTCTCCCGTGCCGTGCGACCCCCGGCCGCGTGCCGGCGGGCGACCGCGTCGGGCCTGCCCGCGTCCCGTGTCAACCCCCTCCGGCGCAGCAGTTCGGCCAGATCGTCGCGAAGCGGTTCGTCGGGCATCGGCAGGACTCCTAGTCGACCGGGATCTCGGCGGAGATCCGGTTCAGCACCGCCGGATAGCGATTGGCTTCCAGATGTGCTCCGGGCTTTCCACTGCTGACGACCGCGGCCGACAGGCTGCGCTGCGGGTCGGCCCACACCGCGATGTCGACCAGGCCGGTGTGCCCGAATGCCGCGGGGGTGTTGCGGCCGAACGGCCCGAAGCGCTTGCCGCCCAGCATGTATCCGGTTCCCCAGCGCATCGGCTTGAGGCCGGTCGCCACATCTGGTCGCATCCGCCGACAGGGTCTCGTCGCGGCTTGCAGGGTCTCCGGTTTCATGATCCGGACTCCGTCGAGTTCGCCTCCGCGGCGAAGGATTTCGGCGAATCGCGACAGCTCGTCGGCGTTGGAGACGGTGGTCGACGACGGGATGACGCTGGTGAGGAACAACGGGGTGTTGCTCAGCGGGATGATGCGGTCCAGCGTTCCGCCCACCGCGGCCCGGAACGCCGCGGCGATCGGCGCCGGCAGCGGCTTGCCGGTGACGTGGCTGGGCGCCACGAGTGGGACCTCTTCGGGGGCAACGCCGTAATTGGTCCACCGGAAACCCAGCGGCTCGAGGATCTCGCCGGCCAGGATGTCGCGGATGTTGCGCCCGGTGGCCGCCGAGACGATCTCACGGACCAGCGGGCCCCAGGTCAGGCCGTGATAGATGTGCACCAGACCGGGCCGGTAGACCGGTTTGAGCAGAGCCAACTGCTCGCGGGTGTACTCGCTGTCGTCCACCCGGGTGACGTCCGGGCGCGGTCCGGTGTGGATCGGGACGCCGGCACTGTGGGTGATCACGTGGCGGATGGTGGTGCGGTCCTTGCCATGGCTGGTGTAGTTGGGCAGGTAGTCGCAGACCCGGTCGTCGAGGGAGAAGTGTCCCTGCTCGACGAGCATGTGCACCACCGTCGTGCTGATCGCCTTGGCTGCCGAGTAGACACAGAACGGGGTTTCGGTGGTGACGGGAATCTTCTCGGCATCCGGGGCATCGGTCGGGCCGTTGCCCCAGCCGTGGCCGATCGCCCGGTTCAGCACCGTTTTTCCGTTGCGCCGCAGGCACACCTGGATGGCCGGGTGCATACCGGAGCCGTACCAGTGCCGGACCGATTCCCAGATCCGCTCGACGGCCCTCGGGTCGATCTCGGAGTGGTCCTCCTCGCCGATGTCGGTGACGGAGTCCAGGTCTGCGGGGAGGGTGATCTTGCCGTCTTGGCTCATGCGGTCTTCCTGGTCAGGGTGGCGGAAAGGTGGTGCTGCAGTGGCTGTCCGACCGCGCCCATCTGCAGGTTGTAGGTCAGCTGGTCGCCCTGGATCTGGATGGAACGTGACAGTGCCGCAACATTTTTGGCCGACGCGGTCAGCCCGATGGTGGTCGCGGTGAGCTCCATGTCGATACGTTCGGCGTCGACGCGCAACGTGCCCTCCTGGATCTCGGTGATCCCGGTCGGGTGCGCCAGTACCCACTCGACCCGCCCAGGCGCCGGGACTCGCAGGTATCCGGTCTCGGCGTGCAGCGGCCGGCCGTCGTCGCGGGCCCTGGTGCGTTGACTGTAGGTCAAAAACGGCTTGCCGACGTGACCGAAGGTGACCTCTTCGAGGTACTCGAACGATTCGATCGTCGGGTACTCCCCGGCGCCGGGTCCGGCCCAGGTGCCGAGCAGGGGGGCCAGCGCGGTCAGGTTCGGGTGGAGGTCAGGCACAACGACAGGGTACGGCGATGCCGGCTCAGCCTCCGGTATAGGCCTGGACGGTGCGATCTGCGGCTGCGCGCGCCTGGGCGGGATCCTCGCCGGCGGCCAGATCCGCCTGGTACCAGAGTTCACTGGCCGCCGTCATGAAGCCGCGACCCTCTTCGCCGGCCGACCAGGCCGCACCCTCCTCAGGTGTGATGCGGTCACCACCGGAGAGGTAGCCGGCAAGCCCGAGAAGTGCGGAGTCCCAACCCACTCCGACCGCACCCGGCCCGAACTGCAGCCAGAACTCGTCGTCGTCGCCGGAGTGCATGATGTGGTCGAGCGTGAAGGTGGCCCGGCCCTCACCGGCGTCGGTGATGGTGACCTCGACCCAGCTGGTGGCGCCCATGGCCTCCCACGTCGTGGTGAAGGAACGGGGCGGATCGCAGGTCAGCACCTCTCCCGAGGCGTTTCCTTCCAGCTGGAAACGACCGCCTACCCGCAGATCGCCGGTGATGGGCAGGAACCAGCGCCCGATCCGCTCGATGCTGGTGCAGGCATCCCACAGATCGGCGGCGTCGGTGTCGTAGGTCTGGCTGACGCTGACGACGCGTGCCTCCCGGGCTTCGAACGTCTTGCGGCCCACACTGCGGCGGACCTCGTTGAGCTGCTGTCGGACGTCGATCACTGGGAAGCCTCCTTGTTCGTGGTTCTTCTTCGTTCCCGCCTACCGCGCGCGATCTCGGTTGCCAGTGCATCCAGGTGCGGCGTCCAATTGCGCCGGAACCGCTCCAGCCAGCGGTCGACCTCGAGCAGCGGCGTGGTGTCGACGCTGTAGAGCCGGCGGGTTCCTTCGGCTCGCACGGTGGCGAAACCGTTGTCCCGCAAGACCTTGAGGTGCTGGGAGACCGCAGGCTGGCTGATCTCGAATTCGGTCCGGATCACCTCGGTGATGGCGCCGGAGGACATTTCACCGGACTGGATGAGCTCGAGTATCCGCCTGCGCACCGGATCGCCGAGGATGTCGAACGCGTGCACGTGATCAGATTAGAAGCGGTCACTTATATAAGTCAAGGGTTTTTATTGTGCCCGCCGGTGTGCGCGATCACCATCGCCTGAGCCGTGGGTTCATCGAGCTGCGGCTGACGTGCCCGCTTGGTGGTCGCATACACCGTGAAGCCCGACACCTCCAGGGCGGCGCAGACCGTGGCCACGTCGTGGCGCAGGAACTCCAACGACACGTCCCGACCGAAGGCGTGGCCGTAGACCGCCGTATCGCCGTCGGTTTGAAAGCCCAGCAGCAACCACCCCGGGGCGGAAAGGAGCCGGCGGAATTCGGTGAACAACTCGGGCAGGGTCTCGGCCGGGGTGTGAATGATCGAGTACCACGCGCACACCGCATCGAAGGATCCGGCCGGGTACGGCAGGTCGAACATGTCCGCGGTCTGAAACCGCAGCTCCGGGCAGCGTTTCCTGGCCAGGGACACCATCGCCGAGGACCCGTCGACGCCTGCGGCACGAAGTCCGCACGCGGCAAGCTCGGCGGCCGCGTCACCGGGACCGCACCCCACATCGAGCACCGTCTTGCCGCCGTCGTGGGAGACCAACTCGGCGAAGGACCGCAGCATTGCGCGATCCAGCGGGCGGTCATCGAACTGGCCGGCAAAGGCTCGGGCGTACTCGGCCGCGATCAAGTCGTACTGCTCGCATGCCCGGCCAGCCACGGCGCCCACTCTAGGCAGCCGTAAGATTCCGCAGGTGAGCACGCCTGCCAACCATGCCGCCAGGCTGCGCGGCGGGCTGGTGGGCGCGTGCTCGGCACTGACTGCAACGGTCGCGCACGCCGCGGCCGGTGGCATGGTCCCGGCGAGCAGCCCGCTGATCGTGTTGTTGTTGCTGTGCGCGGCGCTCGGTGCCGCCGTCGGTGGGCTGAAACCGCAGACGCGCTCGGGCCGGGCCGGCCTGCTGATCGCCGGTCTCGGCGCCGGGCAGTTCCTCGGTCACTTCGTACTGGCGATGTCCGGTCATCACCACGCGTCATCGCTTCTCACCGTGCCCATGGCCGGGATGCACGCCGCCGCCGCGGTGGGCCTCGGTGTGCTGATCGGCGTGGCCGAGTATCTGTTCGTGGTCTGCGCGTCGGTGCTGACCTGGCTGCGGGTTTTCGCCACCGCCCAGATCCGCCCCTCGATCCGCGATCCCTGGTGGCCCTCGAACGTCGTTGTCGCGCGGCCCGTTCTGCTGCGCACCGGTCTGGGGATGCGAGCACCGCCGGCGGTGTCCGGCATGGGCTTCTGACGCCCCTTCCTTCTTTCGGCAGCCCGTCGACTGACGGGCCTCACTCCTTTGTTGCGCCCGCGTGCGCACTCCACAGTTCTTTTCCGCGAAGGCATTTCCATGACCATCACCCCCGACGATCAACTGCGCGAGGAATCCCCTCCCTCCACCCCAAGCCGCTCCATCCGCCCCCTGCTGGTGCGCTTGCACTTCTACGCCGGCGTCTTCGTCGGTCCGTTCATCCTCATCGCAGCCGTCACGGGTCTGCTCTACGCCCTGATCCCGCAGATCGACACGTTCGTGTACCGGCACGAGCTGACGGTCGAGCGGGTCGGGTCCGAGCGCATGCCGCTGGCCGACCAGGTGGCCGCGGCCCGCCACGCCCATCCTGAGGGCACGGTGGAAAGCATCCGTCCGCCGGTGGACGCCGACGAGACCACTCAGATCCGGCTCGTGGTGGGCCCGGAGTTCAAGGACATCCCGGCGGACTACTCGCGCACGGTGTTCGTCGACCCCTACACCGGCGAGGTGCGCGGCGCGCTGACCACCTACGGGCAGTGGATGCCGCTGCGGGCCTGGTTCGACGAGCTGCACCGCAACCTGCATCTGGGTGCCGTCGGCCGCAACTACAGCGAGCTGGCGGCCAGCTGGATGTGGGTGATCGCCCTGGCCGGGGTCGGCCTGTGGGTCATGCGGCGCCGGGAGAACCGCACGATGCGCGATCTGGTTCTGCCCGACCGCAGCGCCTCGGGTCGTCGCCGCACGCTGTCCTGGCACGGCGCGGTGGGGGTGTGGACGGTGGCGATCCTGTTGGCTTTGTCGGTTTCGGGCATCACCTGGTCTCGTTATGCGGGGGAGACGGTCAACGGCATCCAGGCGAACCTGAACACCACGGCGCCCACCGTGGATACGTCCCTGTCCGGCACCACCCCGGCAGCGACGGCTGCCCACCACGGCCACCACGGCGGCCGGTCCGAGCTCGGCGGAGCTGACACCGTGTTGCGCGCCGCCGAGCAGGCGGGGTTGCGTGGCCCGATGTGGATGTACCCGCCGACCGAATCCGGTCAGGCGTGGAAAGTGGCCGAGCGTAAACGTGATTGGCCGACCCGTGCCGACGAGATCGCGGTCGAACCTGATTCCGGCAAGGTGACAGACCGGGTGAACTTCGCGCAGTGGCCGTTGCTGGCCAAGCTCACCGACTGGACGATCGATGCTCATATGGGCCTGTTGTTCGGGGTCGCCAACCAGGTCGTGCTGGCACTCACCATGGTCGGGCTGATCACCGTCATCGTGCGTGGTTACCGGATGTGGTGGCAGCGCAGGCCGACCCGGGGTTCGGCATGGGCCGTGGGCCGCCCGCCGCTGCGTGGGGCGCTGGGCCAGTTGCCTCCCTGGGCCAGCGTGGCCGTGTTGATGGTCGCGGGGGCGCTCGGCTGGGCCCTGCCGCTGTTCGGGTTGAGCCTGGTGGCGTTCGTGGTGGTAGACGCGCTCGTGGCGTTCCGGAAACGGGGCCGGCGCCGGAGTTGATCGGCCGGTCTGGAGCCACCGGGCGCAGTTGTCCTGCACAGAGCCCACGGCGCTGATCTACGCTCGCGGTATGACCGATCACGACAAAGCCGCGGCGCGGCGCGAAATCGCCGACGCTCTGCTCAACGCCCTCAACCGGCGCCACGAAGTGCTCGACGTGATCGTGGAGGCCGACGATCGTGCGGCGGCCGTCGAGGCGGTTGCCCAACTGCTCGGCACCTCGCACGTCGCGGCCGAGGCGGTCGTGGGGCTGTCGTTCGCCCAGATCACCAAGGACTCGCGCCGCGCGATCGCCGCGGAACTCGACGACCTGAACAGCCAGCTCAGCTTCACGGTGTCCGAGCGGCCGGCGGCTTCGGGTGAATCGCTGGAGCTACGGGCATTCAGCGCCGACGCCGACCGCGACATCTTCACTGCCAGGACCACCGACGTCGGTGCCTCCGGTGACGGGTCGGGTGCGCCCGCCTCCGACGTCGACGACGAGATCCGTGCCGCCCTGAGCCGGGTGGATGCCGAAGAGGCCGCCTGGTTCGTGGCCTTGGAGGGAGATCAGAAGGTCGGGATGGTGTTCGGCGAGCTGACCCACGGCGAGGTCAACGTCCGGATCTGGATCCACCCGGACTTCCGCAAGCGCGGTTACGGCACCGCTGCCCTGCGTAAATGCCGGTCAGAGATGGCGACCTATTT
Source organism: Mycobacterium sp. DBP42 (assembly GCF_005924235.1). Classification (NCBI taxonomy): domain Bacteria; kingdom Bacillati; phylum Actinomycetota; class Actinomycetes; order Mycobacteriales; family Mycobacteriaceae; genus Mycobacterium; species Mycobacterium sp. DBP42. The sequence continues at coordinate 70,937 of NZ_VCMY01000017.1, read as the reverse complement.
CCCGGCGGTACCGATGGTGGTGCGGGCGCCGGGCGCGGTACCCGGCGCATAGCCCGATCGGCATTCAGCCGGTGCGCAGGCTGGTGACGATCAGGCGGGCCATGTCTTCGGCCCGCTGCCGGGAATATTCCTGTCCCTCGGACAGGATCGGATAGACCACGCCGCCGAGTAGGGCGTCGGCGGCGGCCGACGCCAGGCCGGCATCGATGTGTTCGGCCAGCAGTCGGTTGCGCGCAGATTCGACCAGTGGCCGGCTGAACCCTGCCCGCAGCCGCGCTGCGGTGTCCTCGTGCTCGAGTGAGGCCGCCGTCAGGATGCGCAGCATCGCGTTGCCCCGTTTGGTGGTCAGCGCGGCGGCCAGCGTGCCGGCCCAGGAGACCAGGTCCGCGGTGACATCGCCGGTGTGCGGCATGGTGGCCAGGATCTTGTCGGCGTCTTCGAGCAGCACGTCGGCGACCAGCGCGGGGCGGCTGGGCCACCAGCGGTAGATGGTCTGCTTGCCGACCCCGGCCCGCGCCGCCACCGCTTCGATACTCAACCCGTCAAACCCTCGCTCCAGCAGCAGTGCGCGCGTGGCCTCGATGATGGCCACGCGCGATCTCTCGCTGCGGCGCCGCGGAGGCGTCGCTGGCTCGGTCGTCGGGGTGGTCGGCATGTCCTGGTCGGTCCTCCGCAGGGATCTTTACACGGAAAGCTACCCGCCGTAGTCTCCCACAAGACGAGACGTAGCGTCTCGTAAACTTGGAGAACGTCGAACGCAAGGGCGCATGAGAACAAAGAAACTGGTCATCGGGGCCAGCGGATTCCTCGGCTCACATGTCGCCCGGCGGCTGGTCGAGCGAGGTGAGGACGTCAGGGTGCTGATCCGCAGCACCAGCTCCACCCGGGGGATCGACGACCTCGACATCGAGCGCGTCTACGGCGACATCTTCGATCCCGAGTCGGTGCGCGAGGCGATGGACGACTGTGACGTGGTGTACTACTGCGTCGTCGACGCCAGGGCCTGGCTGAGCGACCCCGCGCCGCTGTGGCGGACCAATGTCGAAGGGCTGCAAGAAGTTCTGGACGTCGCCGTAGAGGCGGGGTTGAGCAAGTTCGTCTTCACCAGCTCGATCGCCACGATCGGCATCGCCGAATCCGGGCGCGCCACCGAGGATCTGCGGCACAACTGGCTCGACATCGGCGGAGACTACGTGCACACCAGGGTGCTCGCGGAACAGATGGTGCTGCGCTACGCACGCGAGCATGGGCTGCCCGCGGTCGCGATGTGCGTCGCCAACACCTACGGCCCCGGGGACTGGCTGCCGACGCCGCACGGCGGTCTGGTCGCCGCCGCGGTGCGGGGCAAGATGCCGTTCTACGTCAAGGGAGCGGCAGCGGAGACAGTAGGCATCGCTGACGCCGCCGAGGCGCTGATCCTGGCCGGCGAACGGGGCCGGATCGGTGAGCGCTACATCGTGTCCGAGAGCTTTATGACCGCCCAGGAGATCTACCAAACCGCTTGTGCGGCTGTTGATGTCGATCCGCCCCGGCGTGGTGTCCCCATCCGTGTGCTGGCGGCCGCGGGCGCGATCGTCGATCCATTGGCCCGGCTGCGCAAGAAGGAGAACCAGCTCAGTCCCCTGACGGTGCGGTTGATGCACGTGATGTCGCCGATGGACCACAGCAAGGCGGTTCGCGAGCTCGGCTGGCAGCCGCGTCCGACGACGGAGGCGATCGCCGAAGGGGCACGGTTCTTCACGTCCAACTCCTATACGTCGAGGCGGCGCGTATGACCACCCACGTATCGATCGCGCTGACCCCTGAGCAGCAACAATTGGGCGAAGCCGTCGCACACTTCGCGGCCCGGCATGCTCCCGTCGACGGGACCCGGGCGGTGCTCGACGAGCTGGCCTCCGGGCAGTTGCCGCCGTGGTGGCCCGCATTGGTGGACAACGGGTTTCATGCGGTGCACCTGCCTGAGGCCGTTGGCGGGCAGGGCGGCGGGCTCGAGGACATGGCCTGCGTGCTGGAAGCCGCGGGCTCGGCACTGTTGCCGGGGCCGTTGCTCGCCACGGCGATTGCCGGGGCGGCAATGGTCCGCCAGCAGAGCCCGGCTGCCCAGACCTTGCTCAAGGAGATCGCCGAAGGAGCCACCGCCGTCGTGGTGGCCGGCGAGCAGTCCGACTTCCAAGGCCGGGCCGTCGGCGACGGTTGGCTGCTCACCGGCTCGTCGGGCGTGGCCATGGGGCTGGGATCGGCGCAGCGCATCGTGGTGCCGTTCGCCGACGAGACGGGAGACCTGCGCTGGGCCGTCCTCAATCCGGTTGAGGGACAGGTTGAATTGCGCCGCGGCACCGACCTCACCACCGATCTGGGTGTCCTGCGGCTGAGTGATGACGCGGTCCCCGCCACCGCGGTCCTGACCGACATGGACGCCGACCTGGTCACCGATCTGACCGTCGCGTTCACCGCCTCGGTTGCCGCCGGTATCACCCAGTGGTGTGTGGACATCGTCACCGAGCATCTGCGTAGCCGCGAACAGTTCGGCAAGCCGATCGGCACGTTCCAGGCGTTGCAACACAAAGCGGCCATGCTGCTGGTCAACAGTGCGCTTGCGACGGCATCGGCCTGGGATGCGGTGCGGGCCCTCGGTGGATCCACGGACGCCGAGCAGCATCGGCTCGCCGCCTGCTCGGCGGCGGTGATGGCGGTCATGCCGGTACCGGGCCTGGTACTCGAGGCACTCACCATGCTCGGCGCGATCGGATTCACCTGGGAACACAACCTGCACCTGTACTGGCGCCGAGCCACCAGCCTGGCCGCATCGATCGGCCCGATGTCGCGGTGGACCCGCAACCTCGGCGAGCTGTCGGCCACCTCCGCCCGGGACATGACGGTGAACCTCGGTGAGTCCGACGCCGAGTTCCGGGCCCGGGTAGGCACAACGCTGGATCGTGCCCTCACCCTGTCCGACACCGGTTTCAGCCGCCAGGGCGACTATCCGGAGTTCGCCGTCGGCCCACGGCGCGAGCTGATCGCCGATGCGGGCCTGATCGCCCCGCACTGGCCCGCACCGTGGGGATGCGACGCGACGGTGCGCCAGCAGCTCATCGTAGACGAGGAGTTCGCCCTGCGCCCCGGCCTGGTACGGCCGTCGGTGGGTATCGCCGAGTGGATCCTGCCGAGCCTGATGGCGGCCGGATCCGAGGAACTGCAACAACGTTTCGTGCCCACCACGTTGCGCGGCGAGCTGTCGTGGTGCCAGCTGTTCAGCGAGCCGGGAGCAGGCTCGGACCTGGCTTCGCTCAGTACCCGCGCCGTGCGCGTGGACGGCGGCTGGAAGATCAACGGGCACAAGATCTGGACCTCATTGGCGCACCGGGCCGATTTCGGTGCGTTGCTGGCCCGTACCGACCCTGATGCTCCCAAGCACGGCGGCATCGGCTACTTCATCCTCGACATGCGTTCCCCCGGAGTGGAATTCCGGCAGATCACCCAATCCAGCGGGCGGGCCGAGTTCAACGAGGTGTTCCTGACCGACGTCTTCGTGCCCGACGAGATGCTGCTGGGGGATCCGGTGTCGGGCTGGCAGCTGGCCATCAGCACCATGGCACACGAACGGGTCGCGATCAGCGGATACGTCAACATCGACCGGATGGGCGCGCTGCGCGAACTCGTCGGGGTGAGCCCTGACCCGGACCCGATGCGCCACGCCATCGGCGAGATCGATGCCTACACCAACGCACTCAAGGCGCTCGGCGTGCGTGAGACGTTGCGCCTGCTCGACGGGCAGGCACCGGGACCGGCGTCGAGCATCGCCAAGGTGGCCACCAACGTGATGCTGCGCCGGGCCGCTGAGCTCACGCTGCGTCTGACCGGACCGCTGGCAATGGAATTCGACAGCCAACCCGCGGTGGCGTCGCCCTATCTGGACTTGCCCGCCGAGTTGATCGGCGGCGGCACCACCGAGATCCAGCTCAACATCATTGCCCAGCTGATCCTGGGCCTACCGCGTAAGTGAGGATGAGGATGAGATCGCGTAGGGGACTCCACGGCGACGCCGCGATCGTCGGCTACGTCGAGCTGCCGCCCGAACGGCTGACGAAGGCCTCACCGGCGCCCTTCACTCTCGAACAGTGGGCACTGCTGGCGGCCGCCGCCCTGGAGGATGCCGGTCTGTCGGCCGAGCAGGTCGACGGCATCGTCACATCGCATCTCGGCGAGTCGGAGATTTTCGTACCGTCGACGGTGGCCGAGTATCTGGGTGTGCGAGCCAATTTCGCCGAGTTGCTCGATCTCGGCGGCGCGAGCGCCGCGGGCATGGTGTGGCGGGCGGCCGCCGCCATCGAGCTCGGCCTGTGTGACGTGGTGTTGTGCGCATTACCTGCGCGCTACATCACGCCGTCCTCCGAGCTGAAACCGAAGGCGTTGACCGATGCGGTGTTCTTCGGCTCGTCCAGCAACCAATTCGGTTCACCGCAGGCCGAATTCGACATTCCTTACGGCAACCTCGGCCAGAACGGGCCCTACGGGCAGGTGGCGCAACGCTATGCCCATGAGTACGGCTACGACGAGCGCGCGATGGCCAAGATCGTGGTGGACCAGCGGTTCAACGCCAACCACACCGATGGCGCCATCTGGAAAGACACCCCGCTCAGTGTCGAGGACGTCCTGGCCAGTCCGGTGATCGCCGATCCGTTGCACATGCTGGAGATCGTGATGCCGTGTGTCGGTGGCGCCGCGGTCGTGGTGGCCAGCGCCGACATCGCGGCCCGGGCCCGCAACCGGCCAGTATGGATCAAGGGTTTTGGCGAGCACGTACCGTTCAAGACTCCCACCTACGCCGAGGATCTGCTGGACACGCCGATCCGCAAGGCGGCCGACACCGCGTTCGGGATGGCCGGGCTGACCCGCGGCGACATGGACATGGTGTCGATCTACGACTGCTACACGATCACGGTGCTGCTCAGCCTGGAAGATGCCGGATTCTGCGAGAAGGGCAAGGGTATGTCCTTCGTGTCCGACCACGATCTGACCTTCCGCGGCGATTTCCCGTTGAACACCGCCGGCGGCCAACTCGGTTTCGGGCAGGCAGGATTGGCCGGCGGCATGCACCACGTTTGCGATGCCACCCGTCAGATCATGGCCCGCGCTGGTGCGGCCCAGGTTCCCGATTGCAACCGCGCGTTCGTCTCCGGCAACGGCGGCATCCTGTCCGAGCAAACCACCCTGATTCTGGAAGGCGAGTGAACCGATGACCGGATTCGCCAGGCCCATGCCGGTGAAAACTCCCACCAGTACGCCGTTCTGGGATGCGTTGGCCGAGCACCGCATCGTCATCCAGTACTCACCGTCGACGCAGGCCTTCGTGTTCTATCCCCGCGTCCTGGCGCCCCGCACGCTCGCCGACGACCTCGAGTGGCGGGAGATCTCGGGGATGGGCACGCTGTACTCGTTCACCGTGGCTCGCCGCCCCGTCGGCCCGCACTTCGCCGATGCGGTGCCGCAAATTCTGGGCATCGTGGAGTGGGATGAAGGTCCGCGGTTCTCGACCGAGATCATCGACGTCGCACCGGAGGAACTCAGTGTCGGAATGCGGCTCAAGCCTGTTTTCTGCGACTACCCGGAGGCCTTTGCCGGCGCAGGTGTGACGATGCTGCGCTATACGCGGGCTTGATCACATCACTTGGCAGGAGGCTCACAGGAGAGGAGTATGGAGTCATGCTAACCATACGAAAACTCATGGGGTCAGTGTTCGTAGCGGGAGCCGCGGTGGCGATTGCAGCAGTACCGACCGCCGCGATCATGAATGATGCACCTGCCACGACGATCAGTGCTCAACCCAGTGGTAGCGGCGACGCCGGCGGCGGTGGTGGCTGCGACAGCGGTCCCGGCTGGAACGGCTGTGGCGGCTGGAATCCCGTCCAGGGTGGCTGGGGTCATGGCTGCATCAACGGCCTCTGCGGCGGCTGGGACGGCCAGCGCGGCTGGGGCAACTGACCAACCCCGCTGACGACGGCACCAGCTCAGAGAGCCCGACGACATTCGTACCCGATCGCATCACCGTGCGGTCGGGCCGGATGATCGCGGCTTTGGCTCGTCCGGTGCGTAACCACCGGCCCAGCTCGCTGTCGGGATCGACCACGAGCACAGTAGTGCCTCGTTCGGTCAATTCGCCGTGGACAGCGGGAGGCAGCGGTGTGGTGGTCACGAAGGTAAAGCCCTCCGACTGAACTGTATTGGGGCACAACGTGCCTGCCAGTGAGCGGCGACCCCGCGGTCGGTGTACGAGCGCTGAGTTCCGCAATGCCGGGGTGACCCCGTCGAACAGGCGCAGACGCAGCGCGGGGATACGGCCCAGTCGGGGCAGCACTGCGCGGCGCACGGTGTCACCGAACCCGCCCCCGGCCGTCATCGCCCATCCCATTGCCAACGCGACCCGGATCAGGGCGCGGGCATGGGGCTTTCGTTCCTGCGGGTAACTGTCCAGGATGTGCTCCGGCAGATCGCCGGCGATCACGGCCGCCAGCTTCCAGCAGAGATTCACCGCATCCCGCACCCCTGCACCCATCCCCTGGCCGATGAACGGCGGGGTGAGATGTGCGGCGTCTCCGAGCAGGAACACATTGCCGACGCGCCAGCGGTCGGCGATCGCTGCCCGGAATGTGTACTCGGCCACCCGTACCAACTCGAGGTCGGCGCAACTACCCACCCACGGTGCGATCAACGGCCGAAGCGTCTCAAGCGTCGAGTAGTCCGCAACCGATTCGTTCGGCAAGAGCCTGAATTCCCAGCGGTAGCGGTCATTTCCGATTCGCATGTAGGTCGCGGCACGGGCCGGGTTGCACACCTGGTGCACCCCGTCCCACTGCTTGAGGTCGACAGTGCTCCGTACGTCGGCCACCAACCAGCGCTGTTCGAAGTGCATGTCGGTCATCGCGACCCCGAGCCTTCGACGGATCGTGCTGTTGGCGCCGTCGCAGCCGAGGAGGTAGTCGGCCTCGACGTGTTCGGTGGCGCCGGTGGTGCGGTCGACGAACGCAACCTGAAGGCGGCCCTGGCCGAGCCTGGTGAAACCGGTGATCTCGACGTTGGTCCGTAGCCGAAGCTGGGGATACCGCGCCAGATTCGCGCGCAGCAGTTCCTCGAGCTGGGGCTGGTCGAACATGTTGGCCTGAGGGAGGCCATGCCTGCCCGCGGGCTCGCGAGTGAACCGGGCCAGCACCTTCAGGTCGGCGTCGAGCAGCTGTAACCCGGCCGCGGGCCGGGAGATCGCCGCGAACTGCTCGGCGAGACCGAGATCGGCCAGGATGCGGTAGATCTCATCGTCGAGGTGTACGGCACGTGGTTGGCGGTAGACCTCGGGCCAGCGGTCGAGCACCAGACAGTCGACGTGGTAGCGGGCAAACAGTGTCGCGGCGACGATCCCGGTGGGTCCGGCACCGACGATGACGACCGAGGTCACTCGAACCGCACAGTGTTGCGTTGGCGGCCGAGGTGGATCGCGCCGTCATCGGTGGAGACCGAGGCCTCGACGACATCGCCGTGGTGCAGGTAGCGCGGGTTGCCGGCTTGGCGTTTGAAGAAGGCCTTCCACTTCACCGCCGGCGGCAGGAGCGCGCCGATCATCTCGATCGGCTTGGGAGGTGCGCTGAGTGCCGTGCCGGCCGGGGTGCCGGTGAGGATGAGATCACCGGCGGCCAGGTCCTGGAACCGGGCCAGGGACTGCAACGCCTGCGCGGGCCGGTACAGCATGTCGCCGTCGACCAGCATGTCCTGCCGGAGTTCGCCGTTGACCTGCAGCCGCAGCCTGAGCTCGCCGAACCGGCCGAGCTCGTCGCTGTCGAGCAGGACGAGCGCGGGTCCGGCCGGGGTGAAGCTCGGGTAGGACTTGGCCTCGTAGAACTGGGTCTGCGGCAACTGGACGTCGCGGGCCGACACGTCGTTGGTGACCACCAGGCCTGCGATGTAGTCCGCGAGTCGGTCGGTGGAAATCGCTGTGCCGGCTGGGATCTCACGCCCGATCACCAGTCCGATCTCGACCTCGTAGTCCAGCAGGCGCACGTGAGCCGGCTTGATGATGTCGTCGTGCGGGCCGGTGATCGAGGCCGATGACTTGCGGAAGAACGTCAGTGGGACGTTGTCAGGATTCATCCCGGAGTCCCGGACATGTGAGGCGTAATTGGTCATCTGGGCGACGACCCGACAAGGTCTGGTGATCGGCGACACCAGTTCCAACGAGTCCACCGCTACGGTCTCGGTACTGGATGCCGCTGCTCGCACCGCGTCGCGGTCGGCGAGTAGCTCCGCGGTGGTGCGGGCCGTCGTGGTGATCCTGACCGCGCCGGAAGGTGTTTGCAGCCACCAGGATTCGGCGGTGCGAAGGACAGAAAGTGTCATGACTGGGCAACTTTCATCAGGCCGAGCAGGCGGTTGAGGTCGAACTCGTTGTCGGAACGCAGGGCGCTGAACATCGAACGCGCCTCGCCGGGGATCGATCGGGGGTCGATGCCCAGGAAGTCGCGGGTCACCGGAGGGCCCCACTGCGACAGCCCGGACGCGGTGAAAGGGGCCCATTCGGGCGCGGCAGTGCAGTCGAACATGTCACCGTCGGTGAAGTGTTCGACGAGGAATCCGTCCGGATCGCGCCAGTAGTCGAACAACTGGCTGCCCTGGATGTGGCGGCCGATACCCCATGACCGCTGATAGCCGCGGTCGCGAAGATGCTGGCCGCCTGCGGCCAGCGCGTCGAGGTCGCACACCTGAAAGGCTGAGTGCACGTACCGGTTTGCGGGTCCGAGCGCGAGCGCGAGGGTGTGATGGTCGGTCGGTGTCATGCCACGGTCACAACGGAGGAAGCTCATCGTGGGTCCGCGTTCCCGTTGTCCGGGAAAGAACAGGAAATCGCTGACGATCAGGCCGAGGTGTTGCAGGTACCAGTCGAGAGTTTCTCGGTAGCGGGTGGTCTGCAGAACCAGATGCCCGAGGCGCTGCACTTTGGCGGGGACCCGAGGCGGGCGCTGGGTGGCGTTGATGCGGGGAGCGTCGTGACCGAAGTTCAGCGGCAGCGGCTCCTGGTGGCTCAACCGTCCGAGTCGGTGGGTCCCGGCCACCACACGCACCGGTAGGCCGGTGGGATCGGCCAGGTCGACCGCGATGCCGCCCAGCGAGTCGGGCAAAGCCCGGATCGGGGCGCCTGTGTGTTGTGCCAGCCTGTGCACATCACGCGCGTCGGCTGCGGTGAACGCCACCGCGGTGAAACGTGAGCTTTCACCCGGCCGGACAAATACGCACGGCGAACCGGGGTCGGTCCCGCGCAGCCGTAGCTCGGTGGGTGTGTGTGCGGCGACCTCGAACCCGAATGCTCGAGCGAAAGCCTCCGCCTTGACCAGGTCGGGCTTCTCGAATTCCAGCCAGGCGAGATCGTGGATTTTGATCACCGGGTTGGGTGCCCGACCAGGGTGTTCCTGCATCGCGTCTCCTTGGATTGACGAAATCGTCACATGCGAAGGAATCATCAGTCAAGGCAATCTGACGAAATCATCAGAACTGAATCCGGCCTGTTAACCTGAGTGGCTGTGAGCGGCCACGAGCAACCGAGCCGGCTCGAGCGGCGCAAGCAGCGCACCCGGGCGGCGCTGATCGGCGCAGCCCAGTCATTCATCGCGGCCGGCAAGCTGAACGCACCGGTCTTGGAGATCACTCAGGCCGCCGATGTCGGAATGGGCTCGTTCTACAACCATTTCGACAGCAAGGAGCAGCTGTTCGACGCGGCCGTCGCCGAGGCGCTCGATGCCCACGGCGCTCTGATGGACCGGCTCACCGGGGATCTCGACGACCCGGCTGAAGTGTTCGCCAGCAGTTTCCGGCTGACTGGACGGCTGTTCCGGCGACGTCCCCAGGAAAGCCAGATCATTCTCGCCAACGGGCTGCAGTTACTGGCATCGGATCGTGGCCTGGCGCCCAGGGCTCGGCGCGACATCGAAGCCGGTGCCCATGCGGGGAGGTTCCTGGTCGACGACCCCGACCTGGCCCTGGCTGTTGCCGCAGGCGCGCTGCTGGGTCTGGGCCGGCTGCTACGCGACCAACCCGACCGAGACGACGCGGCCGCCGCCGATAAGGTCACCGAGGATGTGCTGCGCATGCTGGGCATGGATCCCGCCGAGGCAGCGGAGATCTGTCGCAGGCCGCTACCCGAACTCGATGCGTCGCTACTGTCACCGATGTGAGCACTCAAGCCAACCTCAGGTGGACCCCGGACCGGCTCGGCGATCTGACCGGAAAACGCATCATCGTCACCGGGGCGACCAACGGAGTCGGTCTCGGCACCGCCCGCGCGTTGACGCGGGCCGGAGCGCACGTGATCCTGGCGGTGCGTAACACCGCGCTGGGGGCACAGCGCGCGGCGGAGATCGGCGGATCCACCGAGGTGATCGAACTCGACCTCGCCGATCTGTCATCCGTGCACGCGTTTCCAGGGCGCCTCGATGGCGACGTCGACATCCTGATCAACAACGCCGGAGCGCTCAGCCAACACCGGGCCGACACGGTCGACGGGTTCGAGATGACCATGGGCACAAACCTCCTCGGCCCGTTCGCGTTGACGAATCTGTTGTACGGCCGGGTCCGGCAACAGATCGTCAACGTCGGCTCCGAGGCGCACAAGTCAGCGACGCTGCGGCTCGATGACATGCACCTGCGTCACCACAAGTGGACGGTGATGGGCGCCTACGGGCGGTCGAAGCTGGCGGTCATGTTGTGGGGCCTGGACCTCGACCGCCGTTTGCGCGCCGCCAAATCGCCTGTGGTCACCCAACTCACCCATCCGGGCTGGGTGGCTTCCAACCTGCCGAATGTCTCCGACAAACCGTTGATGTCTGCGGTCCAACGCGGCGTCAAGGCGGTGGCCGACGTGTTCGCCAACGACATCGATGCCGGAGCCGCGCCCACGCTGTACTGCCTGAGCGAGCCGATTCCGCCCGGCAGCTATGTCGGTGTAGAGGGCAGATTCGGGCTGCGCGGCGGCCCCGTGCTGATCGGACGATCGGCCGTGGCATGCGACTACCAGAGTGCGGCCCGGGTGGTCGAATTCGCCGAACGCGAGACCGGCACCGCCCTCCCGGTTTGACTAGCCGGCGGCGTGGGCCGCGGTCAGTGCCTCGACTGCAGGGCCGAACATGCCCTGCTTGATCGCGCCCAAGGTGCCGGAGTCCTTGCCGCCCAGCGGGCGCAGCAGGTCGATGGCCACCGTGGTCACCGAGCCCTCGGGTGCGGTGGCCTCGACCAGTCCGCACGTCTGTGCGTCACGGCCGCCGAACCGGCGGCCGGTGGTCATGGACGCGACCGCGGCCTGCGGGGTCAGCTTGGCCTGGATCAGCGCGGCCATTCCCGGGGTGAACGGGATCCGGATGTCCACCTCGGGGAAACAGAAGAAGCCGCGGTCGTCACGCATGGCCCGGAAGTCGTGGGCGATTGCCAGCATGGCGCCGGCACCGAAGGCATGACCCACCACCGCCGCGGCCGTCGGGATCGGCAACGTCAGCATCCGGGCCAACAGGCCCTGCACCCGTCCCACATACCAGTCACCCTGATCACTGTGGGCGCCAAGCCAATCCAGGTCGAGCCCGTTGGAGTAGAACTTGCCCTCGGCTGTGGTCACCAGGCCATGGGCACCTCGGGCCAGAATGGTGTCGAGCTGTGCGTCGACCTCGTCGAGGAATTCGGGTGAGAACCGGTTCTCGTCGTCGCCGAGGTCGAGGATGGCGATGTCGCCGTCGTAATCAAGGTTTGTGGCCATGAGATTCCTTCGTTCGTGGGTCAGGGGCAGGTCCCACCGCCAGCACGGCAGACACCGCCGCGTTGAGGTGATCGCGGGCGGTGGGATCGTCAATACGGTTACGCTGCAGCAGGACGGCCGTCGGCAGGTCCACGATGCACGTCGTCACGGTGTCCACGGCGGCCCGGTCGCGCCGGCCCCACGTGGCAACCGCGAGTTGGATCATCAAGTCCACCAACTGTTCTTGCAGCTCGCGTGCTTGGGCGGCCAGATCCTCCGGCAGTTCGGGGCCGAGCACTTGCTCACGCCGAACCTGTAGAAGTAGCCGCGCCGAGGCCGGGTGACGCTCGGCGAAGATCACCGGGGCGTACGCGGCCGCCGCGATCGCGACGCTGCCCTGGTGGGCAGCCTCGACCAACTCGCGCTGCATGGCCAGAAACCGCCGCCCGGCCCGGAGCCAGACCTGGCCGAGCAGTCCGGCCCTCGAACCGAACGAGTGATACAACGCGCCGTTGGAAACCCCGACGGCGTCACTGAGGGCGCGGATGGTCACCGATGCCGGTCCGGAGTGCACGGCCAGGGATTCGGTGGCATCGAGGACCGCATCCGGGTCGTGGACGCGAGGGCGGGGCACCGCGACACGATAACAGAGCGATTGCTCTGTTATCGGGGGAGCGGTTGACGTTCACTAAGGCGACCCTTAGTTTGTGGGGGTAACTTTCCTGTGGAGGTAGTTGTGGCCGGAACCGATGCGCCCGCGCGCGTGGGTGGACGTCCGCCGCTGATCGCGGTGTCCGACATCGTTGCCGCGGGGCGTGAGCTGGGCATGCGCAATCTGAGCGTCAACGCGGTGGCCGCCCGGCTTTCAGTGTCTGCGACTGCGCTGTACCGCCACATCAGCGGCCGTTGGGAGCTGGAACGGCTGGTCGGTGAGAGTCTGCTCGCCGAACTCGAGTTCACCGACGACCCCGCCGGATCGGTCGAAGACCATCTCCTGGCCTTCGGGGTCAGCCTGCACCGATTCGCGCTCGGACATCCCGGTCTCGCCACCTATATGCAGGTGCTGTTCCCCCGCGGGGAAGCCGGTGCCCGGCTGCTGGCCGACGAGATCGCCGCGCTGGGCCGGCGCGGGTACACCGCCGAGGGCGCCGCCTTGCTGAGCAGTTCGGTGGCCGTGCTGGCCATCGGGCTGGCCGCCCAGCACGAGCTCAAGGCCGAGGCCAGCGGCGGCGACGACGGATTCGTCCTGGAACGAGACGCCGCCGCGCAACGGCTGGCCGGCGACGCCGCGCTGGGCGCGGTGCACAACGCGGGCATGCAACTGAGCGGTCCGCAGTATCTGGAACTTTTGCTGAACGCGCTGATCCGGGGCCTGCTGACGTCCGTGGCGCCCGGTAGGCCGATTGTCGACATCGTGGCGGATCTGACCGCCGGGGGAGAGGACCGCTGATGGCACGCGGATTTCAGGGAGTGATGATGCGCGGCTTCGGCGCGCGCGATCATCAGGCGACCGTGGTCGAGACGACCTACCTGACACCGAACATGTTGCGTCTGCGGCTGGTGTCGCCGACGGTGTTCGAGGACGCGATAGCCGAGCCGACGTCGTACCTGCGATTCTGGGTTCCGGACCCCGACGGCTCGAAGACCGAGTTCCAGCGCGGCTACACGATGTCCGAAATGGACCCCGACACCGGACGTTTCGCGGTCGATGTGGTGCTGCACGAACCATCCGGCCCGGCGTCGAAGTGGGCCAGGACGGCCAAGCCGGGCGACACCATCCCGGTGATGGCTCTGGGCTCGACAGGATTCACCGTGCCGGAGGACCTGCCCGCCGGCTACCTGTTGATCGGTGATGCGGCAGCCATCCCCGCCATCAACGGGATCATCGGCGCCCTGCCGCACGACGTCCCGATCGAGGCTTATCTCGAGCAGCACGACGAGCACGATCTGCTCATCCCGATCGCCGAACATCCACGGCTGCAGGTGCACTGGGTCGAACGCCACGACACGACATCGCTGGCCACCGCGATCGAGGCCAGGGACTGGTCGGACTGGTACTGCTGGGTGACGCCGGAGGCCGGCTCACTCAAACACCTGCGCACGCGTTTGAAGGACGAATTCGGCTTTCCCAAATCCGAACTGCACGCCCAGGCCTACTGGACCGAGGGCCGGGCGATGGGCACCGATCGCACCGAAGAGAAGGCCGCCAAGACCGAGACCAAGCCCGATGCCAAGGCCGGGACTGCGAAATCCGGTGTCGTCGAACCTGTTGCCGCCCCGGCCGCGGCCCCGGCGCGAGGTACCTGGCGGGCACAGGGTGCGGGGCGATTGCTGGCGCCGCTGAAAACCCCGCTGATCGTGTCGGGTGTGCTGCAGGCGATCATCACACTGATCCAGCTCGCCCCCTTCGTGCTGCTGGTCGAACTGGCCAGGCTGCTCCTTGCCGGGGCTGAGGAATCCCGGTTGTGGACACTGGGTTTGACCGCGGTCTGGCTGCTGGGCCTGGGCGCGCTGCTGGGCGCCGGGCTCACACTCTGGCTGCACCGCCTCGACGCGAAGTTCGCCCGTGACCTGAGGACCCGGCTGCTGACCAAGATGTCGCGGCTGCCGCTGGGCTGGTTCACCGCACGGGGTTCCGGTTCGATCAAGCAACTGGTGCAGGACGACACCTTGTCACTGCACTACCTGGTGACCCACGCGATCCCTGATGCGGTTGCGGCCGTGGTCGCACCGGTGGCCGTGCTCGTCTACCTGTTCACTGTCGACTGGCGGCTGGCTCTCGTGCTGTTCATCCCGGTGCTCACCTACCTGGTGCTGATGTCGGTGATGACCATCCAGTCCGGAGCCAAGATCGGGCAGGCACAACGTTGGGCCGACCGGATGAGCGGGGAAGCCGGCGCCTACCTCGAAGGCCAGCCTGTCGTTCGGGTGTTCGGCGGCGCGGCGTCGTCGAGTTTCCGCCGCCGCCTCGACGAGTACATCGGGTTCCTGGTCGGCTGGCAGCGTCCCTTCACCGGCAAGAAGTCGTTGATGGACCTGGTCACCCGGCCGGGCACGTTCCTGTGGTTGATCGCGGCCGTCGGTACTCCGATGATCATCGGTGGCTCGATGGACCCCGTCGACCTGTTGCCGTTCCTGTTGCTGGGCACCACGTTCGGGGTCCGACTGCTGGGCGTGGGCTACGGGCTGGGCGGAATCCGCGGCGGCATGCTGGCCGCGCGCCGGATCCAGAACGCGCTCGACGAGGCGGACCTTTCGCTGCATGAGCACCCGGGGCAGCCGGGCGCCTCGGCCGCTGTGGTGTTCGACGGGGTGACCTTCGGGTACCGGCCGAGCGTTCCGGTGATCCAGGACGTCTCGCTGACCTTGCGCCCGGGCACCGTGACCGCGCTGGTCGGTCCGTCCGGGTCGGGCAAGTCCACGCTTGCCGCGCTGCTGGCCCGCTTCCACGATGTCGACTCGGGGTCGATCCGGTTGGACGGCAAGGATATTCGAACGCTGTCCGCCGACGAGTTGTATCGCCGGGTCGGGTTCGTGCTGCAGGACACCCAGCTCGTGGCCGGGACCGTCGCCGAGAACATCGCGCTTGCCGACCCGGAGGCGGATCAGGCACGGATCGAGCAGGCCGCGCGCGACGCCCAGATCCATGAACGGATACTGCGGCTGCCCCAGGGCTATCAGACGGTGCTCGGTGCGTCGTCGGCGCTGTCCGGAGGCGAGCGGCAACGGCTCACCATCGCCAGGGCCATCCTGGCCGACACTCCGGTGCTGATCCTGGACGAGGCCACGGCCTTCGCCGACCCGGAATCGGAATACCTTGTGCAACAGGCCCTCAACCGGCTGACCAAGGACCGCACCGTGCTGGTGATCGCACACCGGCTGCACACCATCACCCACGCCGACCAGATCGTGGTCCTCGACGCCGGACAGATCGCCGAATCCGGCACACATGACGAACTGCTGGCCGCAGGCGGGCGCTACCACCAGCTCTGGCAGACCGGACAGACACTGCATCCCGGCGCCGCCGTCACGGCAGGAGAGGCACGATGATCCGCACCCTGATCGCGCTCATCCCGGCGGACCGCCGCGGGAAGGTCGGCATCTACGCCGCGCTCACGCTGGCCTCGGTGGTGATCCGCGCGGCCGGCACCGTCCTGTTAATCCCCCTGGTGGCAGCCCTGTTCAGCGACGTGCCGCGCGACGCTCTGCCCTGGCTGGGATGGCTGACCGCCGCGACCGTCATCGGATGGATCGTCGACACCGCGACCTCCCGGCTCGGATTCGACCTCGGCTTCGCCCTGCTGGACCACACCCAGCACGACGTGGCCGACCGGCTGCCCGGCATCCGGATGGACTGGCTGGGTGCCGACGGCGGCGCGAACACCGCCAATGCCCGCCAGGCGATCGCTGCCACCGGACCGGAACTGGTCGGCATGGTGGTCAACCTGCTGACGCCGTTGATCGGTGCGATTCTGCTGCCTGCCGCCATTGCCGTTGCGCTGCTGTTCATCTCGGTCCCACTCGGGCTGGCCGCGCTGGCCGGCGTGGTGGTCCTGCTGGGTGCGTTCTGGGCCTCGGGCCGGCTCAGCCGTAAGGCCGACACCGTGGCCGACGAGACGAACCGGGCGTTCACCGAACGCATCATCGAGTTCGCCCGCACCCAGCAGGCGCTGCGCGCGGCCCGGCGGGTCGAGCCGGCCCGCAGCATGGTGGGCGACGCCCTGGCCGCGCAGCACGGTGCCAGCATGCGGCTGCTGCTGATGCAGGTGCCGGGGCAACTGTTGTTCAGCCTGGCCAGCCAACTGGCACTGGTGATCCTGGCCGGAATGGCCACCTTCCTGACGGTTCGCGGCACCCTCGGTGTGCCCGAAGCGATCGCGATGATCGTCGTCGCCGCGCGCTACCTTGAGCCGTTCACCTCCTTGTCGGAGCTTGCCCCGGCAATCGAATCCACCCGGGCCTCGCTCGGCCGGATCCGTGCCGTACTCGATGCTCCCGTGATGGCCACCGGCACCGCCACATTGCCGGCGCACACCGCGCCCCGGATCGAATTCGACTGTGTGACCTTCGGTTACGGAACCACCCCGGTGCTCGAGGACGTCAGCTTCGTCCTGGAGCCCGGCGGCACCACCGCGATCGTCGGCCCGTCGGGATCGGGAAAGAGCACCATCCTGTCGCTCGTCGCCGGGCTGCACCAGCCGACTGCGGGGCGCGTGCTGATCGACGGCGTCGACACCGCCCAGATGGACGCCGAAACCCGTAGGGCGGCAACAAGTGTGGTGTTCCAGCACCCCTACCTGTTCGACGGGACGATCCGGGAGAACATCCTGGTCGGCGATCCGGATGCCAGTGCCGAGCAACTCGCCGACGCGGCGCGGCTGGCTCGGGTGGACGAGCTGACCGGGCGGCTGCCCGACGGTGACGGCGCCAAGGTCGGCGAAGCCGGCACCGCGTTGTCCGGCGGTGAGCGGCAGCGGGTCAGCATCGCCCGGGCACTGGTCAAGCCGGCGCCGGTGTTGCTGGTCGATGAGGCGACCAGCGCCCTGGACACGGAGAACGAGGCGGCGGTGGTCGATGCCCTCACCGCCGATGAGCGTGCGCGGACGCGGGTGATCGTCGCGCACCGGCTGGCCAGCATCCGGCACGCCGACCGGGTGCTGTTCCTCGACGGCGGACGGATCGTCGAGGACGGCAGCATCGAGGAGCTGCTGTCCGCGCGGGGACGGTTCGACGAGTTCTGGAACCAGCAGCGCGAGGCCGCGGACTGGCAGATCACCCACTAGGGCGTCACCAGCCGATCGGCTACTTGTACCCAACCTACTGTAACTATTACAGTTAGGCGTCCCGGAATGATGTCGGGGCGGGTTGCGTATCCGGTGGGAGGTCACCATGTCGACGTCGCGGGCGGGGGCAGGTGCTGCGATGAAGGGCGAAAAGGGCTGCGGTGCTTTGACATACCGGATGCACGTGGTGGCCCGGGATGCGGCGGAGCTGGCTCTCAACGCGGGGGGACTCATCGTCGACCGGATGATGAGTGGCTGGCGGGTCACGGTCGCGCTTTCCGACGGGGGTGACGTCCGCCCGGTGCAGATCCTCGGTGCCGAGTTGGTCGATGCGCTACAGACGCCGGAGCATCACGAGGAGGAGCAGTGTGTGCTGGTCATGGGTGCCGACACCTACTCCGGGGCGGTCTCCGGTGACGGCCGACCAATCCCCGCGATGTGTACCGAGCTCCTGGTCTGGGGTGAATCGCCGGATCCGAGCCACCTGTTCGGGCACAGCCTCAGTGTGGCCGCACGAGCATTCAAGTCACTGGCCGTCACCGCCGCGAGCATCCCTGCCGACGAGGTGTCCGCCGCAGAGGCTTTCACTTCGATGAACGCAAAGGGCGGTGGCGTACCTCTTCGTGCCTGAGGCTATTGCGCCTGCGCACAGGCGGTCAGGAAGTCCTTGCCGTCGCGGGCGGAGACCTCAGTGGGGTCGAGCCAGCCGAATCCTTGGAACCAGTACGTGTCCTCGGGGTGCTGGGTGGATTCGGTGCGGGCAGGGCTCAGGTCGGTGGGCGTGGTCCAAGGGTCGGTGTTGGTCTGCTGAAACACGCGCAGGAGGACCGTGGCGGCGGAACTCCAGTCGAATCCGCCGGGCAGCGGCCTGGTGACGTTGAAGTCGGACAGCGGGCTCCCGATGGTGAGCTGATCGAGTCGCACGCTGTAGGGGTGGGATGAACTGAGGACGAGGTCGGCTTGTTCGGGTTGGAACGTGACGATCACGTGCTCGACGGCGTCGCAGTGTGATCCGGGCCAGATCCGTAGGCTCCCATCGGCAACGCGAACGCCGAAAATCCTTGGGAGATCATGGTTCTTGGCTGGGTCGGGGCTGCAGACCGGGATGAAGGTCCGGCCGGCCTGCTCGGCCACCTGGGCTGGGTTCAGCCACCCGATGCCCTGAAACCAATACGTGTCATTCGGATGCTCGCCGGAGTGCTCCTCGGCCTCGGCAAGTTCGCTGTCCGCTCCCCAGGTGATCGGAGCTCCGCGGGTGAACAGAGACACCGTCTCGGCTGTGCGCCAGTCGAAACCGTCAGGTAACGCCGAGCGGACCTCGAATCCGGAATAGGGTCCGCCGATGGTCAGATGCTCGACCTCGACCCCTGGGACCGGAGCGGCTCCCGGTTGTGCGGCCGGACCCGGAGCGGCCAGCTTCAGCTCGGCCCGATCGGTCTGTTCCTGATCGAAGGTCACATCCACTTCGGTGGTCCCGGGGCAGGGCAGGCCCGTCCAGATGCGCAGGTTGCCGTCGGTGACGCGAATGCCAAAGGCGACGGGTACGGAGGGGGCAATCGGGTTCTTGCCGAGCGGATTACAGCCGCATATCGCGAGAAGCAGCGTCAGTGCGATCAGCATCGAACCAAGAACACGAGTCATCACTGAGACCGCCCGTCGAAGGGTTGGACGTGCACAACGTCAGGAATGTCTTGCCGTTCTCGGCCAACCCGGCGGATCATTCGTGATAACCGCCGTCCGACGCACCGGCGTTGGTCTCGAACGGGTTGCGGCTGCCGGTGACCTGCTCCTCCAGCATCTTCTGGCCGTACTGCTCCACAAAATTCTTGAAGCCGAGTTGAGCCCACTGTTGGGAGTGGCGCTCCTCGTGGTGCAGCAGCCGATCAAGGTCCAGGGCTCCGGGGCGGGCCGGCCCGCCGTTGTCGTTTTCGTAGTAGGCGTGGCCGTTGCGAATGATGTCGCGTAGTTGTTGAGCGGGATCGGATGGATTGTCGATGTTCATCAGGAAGACGTCGCCGTAGGTCGAACCGCCCTGTTGGCTCATCGGATCTTCGATCAAATTGCCGCCCAGTCCCATCAGCATCCCGTTCGGTGTGGTCGTGAGGCGGCCGGTGAAGTGCTCGGCGGCCGCATAGCTCCATACGTTCGCATTCTGCCGCTCGATGATGCGCTGCACCTCGGCCGCGGTATACGGAGTTTCGGAGAAGTCGTTGCCGGCGCTGCCTTCTGCGTCCTCGTATCCGGTGTCGGCATTGAGGATGTAGGTCATCAGCGCAGCCTTGCGGGCATCCTCGCTGCCGGTGCCCTTCGGCAGCAGGAAATAGGACTTGCCGTTGTTGTCGGTGACGCGCTCCGCGCCCTTGAGTACATCGAAACTCTGGGGTGTGATGTGCTGGTTGCGGGCGATGTCGACAATCACCTCGGGCGGAACGTCATTGCGTGCAGCGTTGGCCAACCACTCCCGGTAGAGCCCACCTGACCGGCCGTCGAGCAATCCGGCTGCGTGAAGGGCGTCCTCGTATTCGTTGACCGGGTCGTACCCGGGTTCGCCCGGATCGTCACCGACTTTCTTCTCTTCCTCTTCGGGTGGGTCGAACTCGATGCGTTCAGCGGCCGCGCTGTCGCCGTGTTCGTAGAGGAAGGCCCCGGAATCCAACTTTCCGGCGAAGGTCGATGCGGCGGTCCCGAGAACCTGCGCACGCCGCATGAAGGCGTCACCGACTTCGCGGCAGGCGGAGCCGGTGTCCAGCCCACCGACGGGACCGGCCGCGGCCGACAGCATCGGCCCGCCACCGTCGTTGTAGAAACCGCTCGCCAGGTTTTCCAGGCCGGTCGAGGTCGCCCGCATCGTCGCGACCGTCACGGTCAACGGTGGAGTCACGACAGGTCCCAGCCGATCTTGCGCAGCTTGTAGGCGGTGTCGCGATCCGCGGCTTCGAACTGGGCGAGCTTCAGTTTGATATCGCATCGATGGGGATCCGTCTGGATTCCACGACGAGTGCGTTCACCCGCGAGAGCGAGGCGTACCAGGACAGCATCCGGCCGGGCTTCACTGTGCCGTCGTCGGAGACATCCCACCACTCTTCGGCGGAATTCACGGCCTTGTCGAGGCTGGATCGGATGTCGGCGAGCTTTCTACCGCCGCTCGAGAGGGGAGTTTTCAACGCGCGCAATTTGTCCCGGTATGCGGCCTGGTCCTCGAACATTTCGCGACCCTGTTTCTGCGCGGCGTCGGCGGCGGTTCCCGTCCAGTCGTTTGCGAGGGTCACGAACTGGGACTGCGCCGTGCTGATCTGGGCATCCACCCGGGTCGCCGCTGCTTCCGCTTCACGGGAAGCATTGAGCAACGACTCAGGATCGGACGCTCGAACCTGCGACACCGTGTACGGCACCTCGTGCCCCCTCATTCCCGTGAGTGATCACATTGTCACCCACTGGACAAGGGGTCCGCGGCACCAATCGGTCAGGGAGTCCCTGCCGGCCCGATCCACACCGTCATTTTGGTGTCTGCCCACGCATGAATGTGGCGATAGGGTCAGGAAGTTCGGCATCGAATGGGGGAAGCATGCCAACGGTGACGAGGCATGAGTTGGGCATGCCACTGTCTGAGATCGGTCGGCTTGCGACGGATTCCGAGCAAGCGGTTCGCTCACTCTACGATCTGATCACTTCCTCGCCGGCGAACGTGCTGCCCATGATTGCGGCCGCCGCGGATGCCGGCGCTCGGTTTCAGTTCGGACTCGACCCGTCCGGCGCAACCTTCGAGACCCGGCGGGCCGCCCGCCGCGCGGCCCAGGTGATACACGCGGCGTTCCAGCTGGCTGCGCTGCCGCCCGGGGAATCCTTTGTGATCGAACTGGATTCGGAGGGGTTGGAAACGTGCGGAACCGGCCCGGTGCCGAGTGGGGTCAACGTCGCGACATGGTTGACCGCGTACTGGTGGGCGCGGGCAACCCGGAACAAGACGATGCTCGATACGCTGGCGGGATTCGACGCCGGCACGCTGACCCCCGGCACCAGATTCGACCGGGCGATGCTCGGCCTGGTGGAAATACTGCTGGCGCGCGATCGCGGTGACGAGTCATGGGCCAGGAAGATCAGCGAGACAGTGCCATTTGTCGACCAGCCCACGATCTCGGCGCGCGAAGAGGCACGCTTTCTGCAGCTGGATCTGTTCGGGGTGCTGGCGTCGATCGGAGATCAGGACGCGTTCACCGATCAGCTGGAGATCGCGCTGAACAGCCATCGCACCTACTGGACCGGTAGCGAGGAACGACGTGAACACCCAGCGGGATTCACGTCACTTCCGCTTCTCGGGTTGGCCGCCATGGCTGCCGACGAAGGCATGCGTATCGAGGTCGAATCCGACTACCTGCCCAGGGAGCTGATCACCAACCCACTGTGGATGTTCGATCTTCCCTAGGCAGGCCGACAGATCAGGCCTTGGTGAGCTGCTTCTGCTCGTACAGGCGCGCCCACTCCGCGCGCGGCCGGATCGAGGTGTCGACATCGGTGGCCTTGGCGCGCAGGGCGCCGACGTTGGCCTGATCACGCGCGGTGTGCTTGAACGGATCCCAGCTGAAGAACCGGGCCGAGTTCTCCCAGGTGATCTTGTTGATGTCGGAATCGCTTGCGCCCGCGGCGTTCAGCTCGGCCAGCACCTGCTCGGGGGCATCGGGCCAGAAGCAGTCGCTGTGCGGGTAGTCGCACTCCCAGGCGATGATGTCGATGCCGATCTCGTGCCGCAGCTTCAGCGACGTCTTGTCGGTCACGTAGCAGGCCAGCGAGTGCTCGCGGAACACATCGCTTGGCAGCTTGTCGCCGAAGTCACGGCGCAGCCACTTCTGGTTGGTGTAGTGGCGGTCGCTGCGGTCCAGATAGAAAGGAATCCAACCGATTCCGCCCTCGGAGAAGGCGAACTTGAGATCGGGGTAGTTACGCATGGCCGGTCCCCACAGCAGATCCTGGGCGCACATCGCCGAGACCTGGGTGGCCAGGATGATCAGATTGTCGATCGGGGCGTCCTTGGCCATCGAGATCGCGCCGAAGCCGGTGCCGATGTGCAGGCACATCACCACGTTCTCCTCGGACAGCGTCCGGAACACCGGGCCCCAGTAGTCCTCGTCGAAGTAGCTCGGAAGTCCTTCCAGGTGCGGCAGTTCCGGCATGGTGACCGCGCGGCAACCCTTGGCGGCGACCCGGCGGATCTCGCGACACATGGCCTCGGGGTTCCAGGTCGGCATGATGGCGATGGGGACGAACCGGCCGGGGTACGAACCGGCCCACTCGTCAATGTGCCAGTCGTTGTAGGCCGACACCATGACCAGCGTCGCCTCTTCGCGGTGCATGTTGAGGTGGCGGGCGGAGAACCCGGTGAAGGTCGGGAAACACATCGAGGCCAGGATGCCGTTGCGGTCCATGTCCCGGACCCGCTCGTGCACGTCGTACACGCCGGGGCGCATCTCGGCGAACCCGGCCGGATCACGTCCCCACTCCTCGGCGGGCCAGGACACCACGGCGTTCAGACCGGACACGCCCTGGGGCCGGCCCTGGTACATCCACTGGTCGACGCCCTTGTCGTCGGTGACGACGATGGGGGCCTCTTCCTTGTACTTGGCCGGAACGTGTCGCAGGAACATGTCGGGCGGCTCGACGACATGGTCGTCGATGCTGATCAGGATCAGGTCGTCGGTCTGCATAGTTCAACTAGTACCCTCGGACACCGTGACCGTCTCTGCATCTTCGGACAGAGGTTTGACCCAATCGGCCAACATGTCCAGGCCGGTCATCGAGCTGCGCCGCGGCGGGCACGCGCCGGCCGGCAGCTACCTCTACGAAGGCGATGGGCTGATCACCGGCTGGCACTCGCATGAGGTGCACCAGATCGAGTACGCGCTGCACGGTGTGGTCGAGGTGGAGACCGACGCCGCACACTATCTGCTGCCGCCGCAGCAGGCCGCCTGGATTCCGGCCGGCCTGCAACACCAGGCGGTGATGAACCCCGACGTCAAGACCGTCGCGGTGATGTTCGATGCGCAGATGATCGCCGATCCGGGTGACCGGGCCAGGATCATCGCGGTCTCACCGCTGATCCGCGAGATGATGATCTACGGCCTGCGCTGGCCGATCGACCGTGCCCACGGAGACGACACCTCGGACACGTTCTTCCGAACCCTGGCCAACCTCGTCGCCGATGCGCTCGATCACGAAGCGCCGCTGAGCCTTCCGACCACCGATCACCCGATCGTCGCCGCCGCGCTGGCCCACACCAAGGAACACCTGGCCTCGGTCACGGCCGAAGACGTCAGCCGGGCGGTTGCGGTGTCCGAGCGGACCCTGCGCCGGCTGTTCGCCGAGACGATCGGAATCTCTTGGCGGACATACCTTCTGCATGCCCGGATGCTGCGGGCCATGGCACTGCTGGCCGGGCCGGATCAGTCGGTGCAGGCCACAGCGACAGCGGTGGGATTCGAGAACCTCAGCTCGTTCACGCGCTGCTTCACCCAGTTTTGTGGCCAGACGCCCTCGGCGTACCGGAATCGTGCGCGTGAGGAGCATCAGGCGTAGCCAGTCCGGCCCGCTCGACACTGAGCAGGCTTTCGGTGTGGTGTTCGGCCCGGTAGGCCTTGCCGCCGCCGTTGATCCCGAAAAGCCTTTTACTCCAGAGCAACCAGATCACCGCGGCCAGGTTGACCGCCAGCGCGCCGAGGCGCAGGACGGTGACCTTCTCGGTCAACTCGTAGATCTCCAGCGGCAGAAAGATTCCGGTGGCGATCACCGCGAAGTACTCGCCCCAGCGCTTCGTCAGCCACAGCCCGGCCGCCTCGATGAACTCGATCAGGGCGTAGGCGGCCACCCCGATGGCGATCCACAGCAAGGTGGACGACGACAGGGTGAAGGCCTCGCCGATATGCCGGACGATCTTGGAATCATCAATGTTCCAGCCGATTTGGTCGGCCAGTGGGCCGGGAGGCTGTGGTTGACGACTTCGTTGCGGCTGCCGGGCCGGCACTGGCCAGCTGTGTTGGCGCGGCGCCGGTACGCGCAGCTGATGATCACAGGCACAAGGTGATGGAGGATCTGGTCCAGGCTAGGTGAAACAGCGCTGTCAACGCTTGGGTAGTCAGGTTGGTGCGCAGGTGTGCCAACACCAGCTCTACTCGCACTGGCAAAGGCAGGCTCGGGGCGGGTCCGCCGCTGGCGGCAGCAGATTCGCCAGCGGTGTGTGTCGGTGGTCTGTGATTGCATGGGTTTCATGACAGCTGCGCCCACCGACATCGTGACCGCGACCAGCGGTGATGTGGTGTGCGCGGCGCGGCGGCGGGGCAAGTCGAAAAAGCCGAACTTCTCCTATGAGGGGCCGGTGTCGGTGATCCGCCTTGAACTCGACGTTTCCGACGACCGGATGCGTCGTCGGGTGGAGCGGCAGTGGGAGGCGGTGTTTCGGCTACGTCGCGCGTTGCAACGCGACGCCCAAGCGCGGTGCGGGGCGTACTGGGCGGCTCATCATGAACGCACGGCGGATCCGAAGGCGCTGCGCGCGCGCTTGGGATTGTCCCGCAAAGGTATCGAAGCCGCAGCCAAGGCCCATATCGAGGCCAGCGGGTGGATGCGTGATCACCTGACCAAAGCCATCGGCCTACATATCGCCGATGAGGTGTGGCAGACGATTGACCGGCATCTGTTCGCCGACTCGTCGGGGCGCCGGCAGGGCACGCCGCGTATCGGGTCGTGGTGGGATTTCACCCGCATTCCCGGCCGGGCCCGGTCGCACACGAAGGCGACGCCGACGTGGGAAACCTATCGCCTGGTCGGCAGCCTGGACGGACATCTTGGCGCCTACCGGCACCCGCTGTTGCCGACCGAGATCACCACTGGCAGTGCGGCGGCCGCCCGGCCGGTGGGAACCTCGATTCTGGCCCAACCCGCACGCCTTTGCGCACCGACGCGACCGGGCGGCGGCAGTTGGTGGGATCACGACGGTGTGTTGGCGGTGGTGTTCACCGGCCTGCCGAGCGGAGATCTCGTCTGGGCTGTCCGGCTGGCGCAGGGCGCGGGGCAGTGGGCGCACCTGGCTCATTTTCTGGCTGACTCTAGGGCGTGGCACAAGATTGATGTGGTGCGGGTGCGTGACCGCAAAGCCCCCGGCGGGTGGCGGTACTACGCTCATCTTTTGGTGCATCAGGCCGGCTATCAGTCTCCAGCCACCCGTGCTCGCCGCGAACAGATTCCGGCCGGTCGCCGCGCCGGGGTGGACGCGAACGTGTCCAACGTATCGGTCGCCTCGTTTCCTGATGATCAGCCCGCAAAGCTGATCATCGATCAGATTGAGTGCACCGCAGCCCAGCACCGGTCCGCCGCTCGTGTTGCCAAGCGGGCCCGAGCGCGGCAAAAGGCGCTGGATCGGTCGCGGCGCAACACCAACGCGTCACAGTACGGCCCGTCGGTGCGCCAACAGAAAAGAGCGCTGCGGCGCGCTGCGGCCGCGCTTGCGCCCCGGCGGATCACCAACCCGGGTGGAGCGCGGCATGCTCGCTGCGACAGGGCACCGTTGCGCGCCTACCGCCGCGACAACCTCTCGCGCCGGTATCAGCGCACCCGCTGTGATCACGCCACCGAATCACGCGCCGCCAGCCAGGCCAAGCGGTTCCGCGCGGCCGATGTGGCCGCGCGGATCGTATCGACCCACGGCAACAACATCACTGTCGAGGACACCAACATCAGCACCTGGGCGCGGTTGTGGGGCAAAAGGATCGCGTTGTTCAGCCCCGGCATGCTCGTGGCGTCCCTCGCCGCAGAATGCGCGGCCACCAAAGGACAGTTCTTTCGTGCCGGCACGCGCAGCACCGCAATGAGCCAGCACTGCCTGTGCGGACAACGCGTCGCGAAAACGCTGGCGCAGCGCACCCACCACTGCCCACACTGCGGGCTGCACGGCGATCGTGACACTGTATCCGCTGCGTTGGCGTCCTGCGTCGAGTTCGCCAACCCCAACGATCCGCGCACCGCGCGGGTCGATTACCGACTTGCCCACGTCCTGCGCGATGGGCTGGCCTCCCCGCAAGAGTGGGAGGGTTCAGTCAACCGGCACCAGCCACCAACACCACCTGACGGTGTGGGATCGGCCAGGACCGGCAGCCGCCACCCGGTGGCCTCTGCTGAACAAGCGACACTCGGCCCACCCCCGAACAGGCCACGCCAGCAGCGTGGACGTCGCGGGACCAGCCGAAAACAACCAGCACCCAAGCTGATTGGCGCCGCATGACCCCTTACGGGTCATCTCTTAGACCCGGCAGCTGAGCTCCATGCTGTCGCTGTCGCGAGCCAGGAAGTTGACGCTGACATACCCGTTCGACGGCTCACGGACCCGGTCCAGATACGGCTGGGTGTCGGCCATCGAGGTGTTGTCCGCGACCACCAGCGCGCCGGCGGTGAGCCGCGGCTCCAGGAGCTCGAGGACGGGAAGGTAGAGCTCCTTCCAGCCGTCGAGAAGGACGAAACCGATCTCGCCGGTCACCGATTTCAGCGTCTGCAACGCGTCGCCTTCGAGCACGGTGATGACGTCGTCCAGCCCGGTCTCGGCGAACGTCTGCTTGGCCGCCGCGATCTTGGTGGCACTGAGCTCGGTGGTGTACACCCGGCCAGTTCCGTTGTCGCGCACCGCCGATGCCAAGTGCAGGGCCGAGAGCCCGAAGGACATCCCGAACTCGACCACGACCGCCGGCTTGGTGGCCCGAACCAGCGAGTACAGCAATCGGCCGGCTTCGCGCGTCACCGGCATGTAGATGTCGCTGAGTGCGTCCGCACGCTCCTGCGCGCTTGCCTTGGACAGATCGGCGAACCGGCGCGATCCGTCCTCTCGCAATTTCGCGAACTGCTCGGCGGATGCGGTGTACATCTGGTCCAGGGTCCGTGCGACCCTGTCATCGTTAAGGGTAGTCATGCTAATAAAACTACGCGGAGAGGCTGAGAATGCGTCGGCTACAAACCCTGTGTGCGGTGATTGCGCTCGTCGTCGCAACCCTGCTGGCCCCGACGGCTTCCGCGGGCGGTTACCGCTCCATCACCCTGACCTTCGTACGTCACGCCCAGTCGGCGGGTAATGCCTCGGGACTCATCGACAGCTCCACGCCCGGTCCGTCGCTCACGGATCTGGGCCGCACCCAAGCCGCGGCCAGCGCGCAGCGGCTGGCCCCGCACCATTACGACGGCATATTCGCCTCAACCATGATCCGGACTCAGCAGACCGCGCAGCCCATGGCCGACACCCTCCACGAGCCGATCACGGTGCTGCCCGGGCTCCACGAGGTCGAAGCCGGCATCTACGAGGGCCAGCCCGAGGCAAGCGCGGTCCAGACGTACTTCGCGGCCCCAGAGCGGTGGCTGCGCGGGGACCGCAATGCCCGGATACCTGGTTCGATCGACGGCAACGAATTCGACGGCCGGTTCGACGAGGCAGTCCAGCAGATTTACGACAGCGGGGACGACAATCCCGTCGCGTACTCGCACGGTGCCGCGATCATGTTGTGGGTCCAGATGAACGTCATCAATCCCAATCCCCAACTGCTGATGCAACACCCGCTCGACAACACAGGGTACGTCGTCATCGAGGGCAACCCGACCGATGGCTGGACCCTGACCGATTGGGACGGTGCCGGAAGCTGAGGGCCGATGTGATCCGCCGGCCATAGACTGCCCATATGCGGCGCCGGTCACGTCTGGCTCGAACCACGCCCGGGCGCGGATACTGTGTGCCAAGGCAAGCGCAGATGGGAGCGGGGCTATGAGGTTTCTGCCATGAGATTTCGATTGTTGCCATACGTGACCGTCGAGGTCGACGACCGAGTTCGGGTGCGGGCCCGCAGGGCCGGTGAGCGGCTCCGGGTGAACCTCAGGGCTTACCTGCGCAGTGCCGCCGACGAGGTCGAGACCGCCAGTGGCCGGGTCCGCGACCTCTGCGACACCGCGGTGAACCGCGTCGACCTGGCGGTCGCCAGCGTCAACGACAAGATCGCCCCCGCCCCGCCGACCGATCCCGCAGGCTCCCCCGACGAGCCGCCGAAGCGGCATCTGCAGGTGGTCTGACCCCGAGCAGCGGGGGAGGCGTCAGCGCTCTACGGTTGGGGGCACTGGCCTTCTCCCCTCCCGGGGTGGCCGACACACTGGCCCGAAAGGGGTTGACGAGGCTTGCTCGGCAACAGTCTTGCGGTGCTGTTTGCCCTCTGCGCGGCGATTTTCGCGGCTGTCGGCATCGTGGTGCGGCAGCGCGCCACGATGGACGTCCCGCCCGAGAAGGGGGTCAGCGCCGTCATGCTGCGCACGCTGTTGCGCCGCAGGCTGTGGTGGGCGGGAACGGCGTCCGCCGTGGCCGGATACGTATTCCAGGCGCTGGCGCTGGGTTTCGGCTCACTGCTGCTGGTTCAGCCGGTGCTGGTGTCGGCGTTGTTGTTCGCGCTGCCGCTCAGCGCCCGGCTGGCCCACCGCCGGGTCAGCCGGGCCGAATGGCTGTGGGCCCTGCTGCTGACCGGGGCACTCACGGTGTTCGTGGCACTGGCCAGGGCCAGCACCGGAACCTATGGGGTGTCCGTGGCGACCACGGTCATCGTCGCGGTGGTGTGCACGGCAGCGGTCGGTCTGTGCGTCCTGGCCGCCACACGTAGCACCAACTGGCGGCGCGCGGTGTTGCTGGCACTCGCGGTGGGCGTGATGTTCGGCGTGGTCGCGGTGCTGACCAAGATCGTGATGCACACGATCGCCGTGGACGGCATGCTCGCCGTGCTCACCACCCCGGCCCTGTACCTGGTGGTGGCTCTCGGGGTGATCGCCACGCTGTTGCAGCAGTCGGCATTTCACGCCGGGTCGTTGCAGACCTCGGTGCCGACCATGTTGGTGCTGGAGCCCGTGGTGGCCGTGGTGCTCGGCTCGGTTGTCCTGGGCGAGCACCTGGCGATCACCGGGTGGCAGCCGTTGGCACTGTCTGTGGCGGTCGGCGCGATGGCCGCCGCCACCATCGCTCTGGGCCGTGACGAGGGTGCCTACGAGGAGAAGCTCGAGGCTGAACTGGAAAGCAAGCCCGTCAGGGGTTGATGGTGTTCTCGCCGATCTGGCGGCCCCACACATATTCGGTCACGAGCGGCTGGCCCAGTTCGAAATGGTTGTAGGGCGCGATCGAGGCGCCGGTGTCCAGCACCAGGTACGGGGCGGGCCACAGGTCCCTGGTGATCGGCTGCCAGCAGCCTGGCCGCCCCTCGGGGCCGCCCTTGGCGTTCACCCGCGGCAGATTGTCCGGATACACCCACGGGTTGGGTGCACCGACCAGGAAGTCCTGCAGCTCGAACCCGTAGCCGTTGCGGGTCTGCTGGGCGAACTTCGGTGCGGCCTCGGCGTAGTTGTGGATCATGCAATACAGGGCGGGGCTGTTGCGGTCCAGCATCTTGCTGACCGGCAGCAGATCCTGGTTGCCGCGGACCAGGTATGGCCCGCCGCGTTCGAAGATGTCGCCGCCGGTGTTGCCGAAACCGACGGCTGCCACCAGGGCCTGGTCGAGGTTGCCGCGCTGCTCGTTGAGGGTGCGGGCGGTGGTGACGGCGTTGCTCAGGCTGTCGAACAGGTCGGGGGCCGCGTCGGCGTAGACCTCGCCGAGGTCGGCCAGACCGGAGATGTCGCGGCGGATCTGGGGCATCCGCGGGTTCAGATCCGACAGGATGTCGTTGCCGTTGACGATCGACTGACCGAACTTGTCCCCCAGGCCGTCGAGGGCTTGCGCGGTGGCGGTCAGGGTTTCGTTGAGCTTGATCGGGTCGATCTGCTCGGAGATCGCGGTGATGGTCTCGAACAGGGTGTTGAACTCCGTCGTCACGCCCTTGGCGTGAATCGGGACGGACGGGTCGACCCGCGCCGCCGAGGGATCGTCCGGAGCGACGAACGAGATGTACTTGTTGCCGAACACCGTGGTGGCCTTGAGTTCGGCGGTCACGTTCTCCGGGATCAGCTTCAGGTACTGCGGCTTGACGTCCAGGCTCAGCTTGGCCTGCTGCTCACCGTCGACCTGCGCCACATCCACCGCGGTGAGCCGTCCGATGGGCACCCCGTTGAAGGTGACTTTCGAACCCGGGTCCATCGACAGACCGGACCGGTTGGCCAGCACGGTGAGCTGTGTCTTCTCCTCGAACACGCCGCGGAACTGCATCCACGTCAACGCCAGGACTGCCACCACGACGATGACCATCGCCGCGTTGGCAGTCTTGTACGGCGGGTCGTACCGCCAATGCTTGAACCGCTGTTCCAAGCGGTCCCGCAGTGTCGCGGTGGATGAGGCCACGCGCAAACCTCCGAATTATTGACGCAGCCAGCAACTAAAGGTCTGCAAACTGTCCCAAACAATTAGAGATAAGTGCAACTACCGGAGACCCGGTGCGGCGAATATCAAATCCGCCGTACCAGGAGACCCCCGTCACAGCGTAGGTGCTGATCAGGTATTTCGGCCGCCATTCACGCCGACGATCTGGCCGGTGATGTAACCGGCCTCTTCCGAAACAAGAAACGAACACGTGGCGGCAATGTCTTCGGGCTTACCCATTCGACGTACCGGGGTGGCGTTGATCGTGTCGCGAATGTCGCCGAGTTCGCCCCGAGATTCGGCGGCACGCAGCATCGGGGTGTCGATAAAACCCGGGGGCACGGCGTTGACGGTGATCCCGGCCGGACCGAACTCCAGCGCCAGCGACTTGGTCAGGCCGTTGACACCGGACTTGGCAGCCACGTAGTCGCACATGTACGGCACGCCGGAGTGAGTGCTCGACGAGGAGATGTTGACGATGCGGCCCCAGCCGGCCTCGATCATGTCCGGCAGTGCGGCCTGCACGACGTGGAAGACACCGTGGAGGTTGACGTCGATGACCTTCTGCCACCGTTCGAAGGTGAGTTCGGTGAACGGCGTGAAATCGCTGAGACCGGCCGAGTTCACCAGGATCGTGACGGCGCCCAACTGCTCGCGGACCGCCTTGAAGACGGCGTCGACCTGGGATCGGTCGGTGACGTCGGCTGCGTAGGAATACTCGTCGCCGGTCGCGGTCAGGTCGAGGGTGGCGACCCGATAACCGTCTGCGGCAAGGCGATCGGCGATCGCCTTGCCGATTCCAGATGCACCTCCGGTAACCAGCGCGGTCTTCTGCTGTGCGGGGGTCATGAGTCTTCCTTTCGATAAATTTGTTGCATGGCAAGCGATTTCGTCAGCGTCTGATCCGCAGGCCGAGGGTGCGGCGGGCGGCCTCGGCGAGGTGGTGGTGGAGCTCGTCGTCGGTGAGGCCGGCCGAGGCGATACCCGCCCCTCCGGCGATGCCCGAGAACACCATTGCGGCCTTGACCGTGCCTGCCGGTCCGGGGTCGACGTCGGCCAGCAGGGCCATCTGGCGGTCGATGACGGTGTCCCACTCGGGTCGTGTACGCAGCGCCTCGTTCACACTCGGGTCGCACCCCAGTACCGAGACCAGGGCGCGGTTGCGCACGGCCAGATCGACGTAGCCACGCACCATGTGGTCGGCCCGGCTGTGCACGCCGCGCAGGTTCTCGGCTTCCTCGACGACCCGCTGCATCTGCTGCAGCACCGGGTCCAGGACGGCGGTCAGCAGCTGTTCACGGGTGCGGAAATGGTAGTAGATGGCGGCCTTGGTGAAGCCCAGTTCGTCGGCGATCATCTGCAGTGATGTCCCGGCGAAGCCGTGGCGGGTGAACAGCTGCACCGCCGCCTCGACGAGGCGTTCCCGGGTGGTGTCCATCGGTGCTTCCCCTTATGTGCGCTGCGGCTGAGTGTCCTTTACGATCGTAAAGGGGATTACTAGCCGATCGTAAAGTTGGGGTACCGCATGCTGACGCCGCTGCCAGCCGAAGAGTGGGACGACCAGGCCCGCGAGGCGCTGGCCTCCACGGTGCCGCCCGAGCGCCGTCGCCCGGACATGGTGGGAAATGCGTTGTCGACCCTGGTGCGTCACCCGGTGCTGGCCGGCGCCTTCCTGCCGTTCAACACCTACCTGCAAAAAGAATCCACGCTGCCCGAGCGGCTCCGTGAACTCGTGATCCTGCGCACCGCGTTCCACCACGACTGTGCGTACGAGTGGGGACACCACAGCGCGATGGCCCTGCAGGTCGGGCTTACCGAAGCAGACATCGAGGCGACCCGAAGTGGCACAGCGGCAAACGAATTCGACCAGGCCGTGCTCGATGCGGTGGACGAGTTACACACCGGCTCGCGAGTCTGCCCCCACACCTGGGAGCGCCTGGGCCAGCAGCTGGACGACCGGCAGCGCATGGACCTGATGTTCACCTTCGGTGGCTACAGCACGCTGGCATTTGCCTTGAACACCTTCGGCGTCCAACTCGAAGACGGCGCGGGCACCGACGAGTTCTACGCCTCGATGGAGAGTTAAACCGCCTTGCGCACGCGGGCAGCGGCTGCGTCCGGCATCGGCTCGTATCGGGCGAACGCACGGGTGAACGCCCCGGCACCATGCGAGAGCGACCGCAGGTCGATCGCGTAGCGGGTGAGCTCGACCTCCGGTATCTCAGCCTTGATCAGCGTCCGGTCCTCATCGGCCTTGTCGGTGCCCAGGACGCGGCCACGCCGGCCGGCCAGATCGCCCATCACCGCGCCCACCAGATCGTCGGGCACCACCACGGTCACGTCGTCGATGGGCTCGAGCAGGCTGACGCCGGCCGCCGCAGCGGCTTCCCGCAGCGCGAGTCCGCCGGCCATCTGGAAGGCGAAGTCCGACGAGTCGACGCTGTGGGCCTTCCCGTCGACCAGTGTCACCCGGATGTCGACGACGGGGTAGCCGCCGTCCCCGTGATCACTGCCCATGCCTTTCTCCATCTGGGCCCGCACACCCTTTTCGACGCTCGGAATGAACTGGCGCGGCACGGCCCCGCCGACAACCTTGTCCACGAACTCGAATCCGCTGCCCTCCGGCAGCGGCTCGACCTCGATGTCGCAGACCGCATACTGGCCGTGGCCACCGGACTGCTTGACGTGCCTGCCATGTCCTTTTGCCTTGCCGCCGAGCGTTTCTCGCAGCGGTACCCGCAGCTCGACGGTGTCCACCGACACGCCGTAGCGCCGGGACAGCGCGTCGAGCACCACCCCGGCGTGCGCCTCACCCATGCACCACAGCACGATCTGGTGGGTCTCCGGATTCTGCTCGATGCGCAAGGTGGGATCCTCGGCGGCCAGCCGCTGCAACCCGACCGAGAGCTTGTCCTCGTCGGTCTTCGCACGGGGCTGCACCGCGATCGGCAGCAGCGGGTCGGGCATCTCCCACGGGCGCAGCACCAGCGGGTCGGCCTTGTCGCTCAGGGTGTCACCGGTCTCGGCCCGGCTGAGCCGGCCGATCGCGCAGATGTCCCCGGCCACCACCGAGGGCGCCGGGCGCTGCTGCTTGCCCAGCGGGAAGGACAGGGTGCCGATGCGCTCGTCTTCATCATGGTCGGCGTGGCCGTGGGAGCCCTCCGGGGCCACCGAGTCGGTGAAGGCAGAAAAATGGCCCGACACATGCACGGTGGCGTCGGGCCTGATGGTGCCGGAGAACACCCGGACCAGGCTGACCCTGCCGACATAAGGGTCCGACGTCGTCTTCACCACCTCGGCCAGCAGCGGCCCGTCCGCATCGCAGGCCATCGGCTTGCGGGCCGCGCCACTGGCGGCGAACACCTCGGGCAGCCGATGCTCGGGCGGTGACGGGAAGCCGCGGGTGGCGATCTCGAGTAACTCCAGCGTGCCCACCCCGGACCCGCTGCACACCGGGATCACCGGGAAGAACGAACCACGGGCCACGGCCTTCTCCAGATCGGCGATCAACACCGATTCGTCGATCTCCTCGCCGCCGAGGTAACGCTCCATGAGCGTCTCGTCCTCGGATTCCTCGATGATCCCCTCGATCAGGGAACCGCGTAGCTCGGCGATCTGATCGTCATAGGAGCCGTCCGGTGACCGGGTGGTCCGGGTGCCGTCGCCGTAGTCGTAGTGGGTTCGGGTGAGTAGCCCGATCACGCCCTCGCCGGCCGGGAAGTACAACGGGGCCACCTTGTCGCCGAAGGCCTGCTGGGCACCGGCCAATGTGTTGGCGTAGTCGGCCCTGGCGTGGTCGAGCTTGGTGATGACGACCGCGCGCGGCATGCCCACCGCCGCGCACTCCTGCCAGAGCGCCTTCGTGGGCTCATCGATGTCCTCGTTGGCGGCGATGACGAACAGTGCGCAATCGGCGGCGCGTAACCCCGCGCGCAGTTCGCCGACGAAATCGGCGTACCCGGGGGTGTCGATCAGATTGACCTTGATCCCGTTGTGCTGCAACGGCGCCAGCGCCAGCCCGACCGAACGCTGCTGATTGATCTCGGCGTCGTCGAAATCGCAGACCGTCGACCCGTCGACCACCGAACCTGCGCGGGTCAGCACTCCCGCGGCGACCAGCAGCGCCTCCACCAGGGTGGTCTTGCCGGCACCCGACGGGCCGACGAGCACCACGTTGCGAATGGCGGCGGGACTGTCCGCGGTGGGAACAGCCCCGTTGCCTGTCGAGTGAGTCTTGTCCGCCATGGCATGCCTCCTGGTGTCCCCGGGGCGCCCCGATGCGGCCCGCCGGACCTGGCCTCCACCATTCCCCGATGTGATCTGGAGCACAAGGGTCGAGGTGGTCTGCGGGGCCCGGCCGGCGAGGCTGGGAGCTGCTCACGCCTGCCAGGACGACCAGCGCGTGACGCCGATGGAGATCACCGGCCCGTCCAACGCAATGCGCTCGTACTGGCGATATTTCGCCCGCAGCAGTGCGTATCCGGTGGCCATCTCCTCACCGCTGTAATGCGTTGCCGCCTGCCCGTCGGCCCGGACCCACCACAGGTGGGCCCATTCGTCGGTGTAGTGGTCGACGAGAAGGCTCACCCGGGAATCGCCTTCGATGTTGGCCAGCCGGCGCAGTTTGTGTGTGGTCTTGCGCTTGGCGTCCACGGCGCTGTAGATGGTGGCGGGAGTGTCGGGATCGGCAGGAATGTGCACCGCGAATACCACCGGCACCAGATGCGGTGCGCCGTCGGCGCCCAGCGTGGCGAGTACGGCGCAGGGCGCATTTGCGAACTGGGCGATGGCCTCAAGCCCGGACATGGCCCCAGGGTAGGCGCATTCGGGTGCCGCCTGGTACGTCAGCCGACATCAGGCGATGTCAACGCCGTCACGATAGGGTGCCGGTGCGCGCTCGGAGACCATCGGAGGACTTGGCACATGATCGCATCCCGGATCGCGACGGTATCCGCCCTCGCCGCCTCGACGCTCGTCGCGCTGGGTCTGGCGGCGTGCGCCCCGCCGCAGAAGGACACCGCGGGCGGCAAGACCGATACCGGGGTCAAGGTCGCCGAGGCCAGATCGGCCCAGGATTTCGGCGGGATGGACAAGCTCGTCGAAGCGGCCAAGGCCGAAGGTGCACTCAATGTGATTGCGTTGCCCCCGGATTGGGCAAACTACGGCGCCATCATCAAGGCCTTCTCGGACAAGTACGACATCTTGGTGAACTCGGCACAGCCCGACGGGTCCAGCCAGGAAGAGATCAACGCGGCCAACCAGCAGAAGGGCAAGAGCACCGCACCCGACGTGTTCGACCTGGGACAGTCGGTGGCGCTGGCGAATACGTCGATGTTCGCGCCCTACAAGGTGGCCACCTTCGACGACATCCCGGAGAAGCTCAAGGACCCCGACGGCACCTGGGTCAACGACTACGGCGGTTTCATGTCCATCGGGTTCGACTCGACCAAGGTTCCACCGATCACCTCCGTCGAAGACCTGCTCAAACCCGAGTACCACGGCAAGGTCGCGCTCAACGGTGACCCGACCCAGGCCGGTGCCGCCTTCGCCGGTGTGTTGATGGCGGCCGTGGCCCAGGGCGGATCGGCTGACGACATCGCGCCCGGCGTCGCGTTCTTCGCCAAGCTCAACGAGGCCGGCAACTTCTTGCCGCTGGACCCGACCCCGGCCACCATCGAATCGGGACAGACCCCGGTGGTGATCGACTGGAACTACCTCAACGGCACCGAGAGTCAGAAAGTCCCCGGCTGGCAGGTGATCGTTCCGCATGAGGCCCTGGTGGCCGGTTACTACTACCAGGCCATCAACAAGGATGCCCCGCATCCGGCGGCCGCCCGGCTGTGGCAGGAATTCCTGTTCAGCGACGAAGGGCAGAACCTGTACGCCAAGGGTGGGGTCCGCCCGGTGCGCGCCGACAAGATGATCCTGGCCGGCACCGCCGACCGCGCGGCATTCGGTCAGCTGCCGCCCATCGACGGTCCGGTGACGGTCGCGACCCAGGCCCAAACCGACACGGCCAACAAGTATCTGGCCGACAACTGGGCCAAGGCGATCGGCTGAGGTCCGCTATGCCGGCTAGCACAAGGCGTGTCCGGGATGCCCTGCCATTGCTGCCGTTCGTGGCGGTGGTGACGGTGTTCCTGATCGTGCCGACCGTCACGGTGATCGTCATGGCGTTCTTCGCCGACGGATCCTTCTCCCTTGACCGCATCGCCGCGCTGTTCTCCGGCACCGCGTTGACCGCACTGGCGAAAAGTATCGCGTTGTCGGCGAGTACCGCACTGATCGGGGCGGTTCTGGGCGCCGTACTGGCCTGGTTGATCGTCAGCAGCCCGCCGGCGTCGATGTTGCGGCGCGCGGTGCTGGCGCTGTGCAGCGTACTTGCCCAATTCGGCGGGGTGGCACTGGCTTTCGCATTCCTGGCCACCATCGGGCTCAACGGCGTATTGACGTTGTGGGTCAGGGAAAACCTCGGCTGGGACCTGGCCGGTTCCGGCTGGCTCTATGGTCTGGCCGGGCTGATCGTGGTCTACAGCTATTTTCAGATCCCGCTGATGGTGATCGTGTTCCTGCCGGCGCTGGAGGGGCTGCGCGAACAGTGGCTCGAGGCCGCGGTGAGCCTCGGCGCGTCACGGTGGCAGTGTCTGCGGGAAGTGGCCGTCCCGTTGTTGAGCCCGGCTTTCCTCGGCTCGGCACTGCTGTTGTTCGCCAACGCTTTCGCCGCATATGCCACCGCGGCCGCTCTGGTCAGCCAGGGCAGCCCGATCGTGCCGCTGTTGATCCGGGCCGCCCTCACCAGCGAGGTGGTGCTGGGCCAGTCCGGGTTCGCCTACGCGCTGGCGTTGGAGATGATCGTGGTGGTGGCCGCGGTCATGATCGCCTACAACGCGCTGGTCCGACGGACGGCGAGGTGGCTCAAGTGAATCGGGCGGTCCGCACCGCACTGTGGGTGCTGTTCGGCCTGTTCTTCTTGTTTCCCCTCTACGCGATGGCGGATTTCTCCACCCGCAACCTCATCGCCGGCGGGCGCACCGCTGCCGCATGGCGCAACCTCGTGGCCGACGAGGAGCTCTATCACGCGATCCTGATCTCCTTGCTGCTCGCGGTGTTCACCGTCGTCGTCATGCTCATCCTGTTGGTGCCGACGATGATCTGGGTACGCCTGCGGGCCCGGTGGGCCGGGCGGTTCGTCGAGTTTCTCTGCCTGCTGCCACTGACCATTCCGGCCCTGGTGGTCGTGGTGGGCCTGCGCAACGTCTACCTGTGGGTGACCTACCTTCTCGGCGAGTCCGCGCTCACCCTGACCTTCGTGTACGTGGTGCTGGTGTTGCCTTTCGCCTACCGGGCCATCGATTCCGCACTGGCCGCCATCGACCTGCAGACGTTGGCGGAGGCGGCCCGCTCGCTGGGCGCCGGTTGGGTATCGACGATCGGCCGGGTTATCGTGCCCAACATCTGGTCGGGAATCCTGTCGGCGGCGTTCATCTCGATCGCGGTGGTGCTCGGTGAATACACCGTGGCCTCGCTGAGCGGGTTCGAGACCCTGCCGGTTCAGATCGTGGCGATCGGCAAGGTCGACGGGCCGACATCGGTGGCCGCCTCGCTGGCCACGCTGCTGCTCGGATTCGTGTTGTTGTTGATTTTGGCGGCCGTCACCCGTGGCCGTCGCAGAAGGTCAGGAGTCCAGCAGTGAGCGTCGGCGCCGGTGTGCGGGTTGAACTTCGCGACCTCACCCGCACTTATGGCAACGTCAACGCGCTCGACGGCCTGAGCCTGTCCATCGAGCCGGGGGAGTTGGTGGCCCTGCTCGGCCCATCGGGTTGCGGCAAGACCACCGCACTGCGGATCCTGGCCGGGCTTGAGGAGGCCACCGCCGGGACCGTGCTGGTCGGCGGGCGGGACATCAGCGCGGTGCCGGCCAACAAACGAGACATGGGCATGGTGTTCCAGGCCTACAGCCTGTTCCCGCACCTGACCGTGCTGGACAACGTCGCCTTCGGTCTGAAGATGCGCGGAAAATCCAAGCGGGACAGGCTGTTCCAAGCGGCGGACATGCTCGATCTGGTGGGCCTGGCGGCGCACCGCGGCAAGTACGCCAGCGAGCTGTCAGGCGGTGAGCAGCAGCGGGTGGCGCTCGCCCGGGCACTGGCAATCGAGCCGAGGGTGCTGTTGCTCGACGAGCCGCTGTCGGCACTCGACGCCAAGGTGCGCTCCCAGTTGCGCGACGAGATCCGCCGGGTGCAGCTGGAGGTCGGAATCACGGCACTGTTCGTCACCCACGACCAGGAGGAGGCGCTGGCCGTTGCGGATCGGGTCGGGGTCATGAGCCATGGCAAACTCGAGCAGCTCGCTACGCCTGCCGAGCTCTATGCCCGGCCGTCGACTCCATTCGTGGCCGAGTTCGTGGGTCTGCACAACAAGGTGCGCGCCCGGGTATCCCGTGGCCGGGCCAGATTGCTGGGCGCCGAGTTGCCTACGCTGCCCGGCTCGATCACCTCGGGGACCGGTATCGCGATGCTGCGCCCGGAAACGATCCGGGTACGTGCCGATCCGGACGGGCCGGCGGTGGTGGAGTCGGTGGCCTTCCTGGGACCGACGTCCCACGTGTACCTGAGCCTGCCGGATGGCTCCCTGATCCACGCGCAGCTGCCCAGCTCGCGGGCGCGTGCGTTCGGTCCCGGCGTGGTGGTGAGCCTGGCGCTGGAGCGGGCGCCGGTGCTGGTGGTCTAGCTAGACGTCTTTGACCGGTTCGATGCCGAGGTCGCGGTAGGTGACCAGCGCGGCGAACGGCACCCCGCGCTTGGCGAACCGTCCGGTCGCGATGTCGCCGCGGTCCACCATCGGGATGACGCCGGTGACCACGGCCCCGACGGAGGTGACGCGCTCATAGGCGATCTCGGTCGAGCCGCCCGTGCTGATCACGTCGTCGACGAGCAGCACGCGGGTGCCGGGTTCGAGCCGGGTGCCCTCGATCCACTGCTCGCGGCCGCGGGACTTCTGTTCCTTGCGCACCGAGAACCAGGCCTTGCCGGTCACCATGGCCACGCCGTGCGCCAACGGGTCAGCGCCCATGGTCAGGCCGCCGACGGCGTCGAACTCGATGCCGCTCGCCGCGGCCAGATCGGCGACCGCCCGGCTGACGATCGCCATCCGTTCGCCGGTGTCGATGGCGAACTTGCCGTCGATGTAGTCGTGGCTCAACTGCCCGGAGGCCAGCCGGAAAGGTTCCTCGCGGTGTTCGTACCCGCGCGTGCGGATCAGGTCGAAGGCGGCTTGCCAGGTTTCCGGGCGCTCAGGCATACCCGCGATCGTATTGCACGGGATCGGCGCGGTCTCAGGCCTGCCTGGCGCGCTGGGCCAACTCGACTGTGGCCGCCCGCAACTCGCCGTACGAGCTGATCGGCGTGGCATAGCCGACCCGGGTGTAGGCCACTCCACGCTCGGTGGTGACCCGCAGATCCAGGCCGTAGCGGTCGGCGCCGGTGCACACCGCCGAGGTCGTGTCGGGATAGCCGCCGAGGATGCGGGCCATATCGGCCAGCGAACCGGCGTGGTCGGCGTTGAGATGTTCGATCGCCCCCGTGGCGTGCGGTGCCACCGGATCGGGTTCTGCCTCGGCGTAGGCCTCGCCGGTGGCCGAGTCCATTCGGCCGTAGCCGCCGACCCAGCGCACGCGCTGCACCCGCAGCACCCACAGGGAGAAGTCACTGAAGTCGATGTAATAGCGGGCAGCGGCCACCGCGTCCAGGTGGGCCTGCCGTGCGGCGTCCAGCTCGGCACCTGCGGGCCGCTCCGCTATCCCGGCCAGCGTGATGCGGCTGCTCGCCAGCGGGTCGGATCCGGCGTCGGGAGCGACGATCGAGATGCTGGCCCGAGGGTCGCCGGCCAGATTGCGGCCGTGCTCGGCCATGTTCGACACACACAGCACCGGCGCCCCGGCCAGCAGGCCGTAAGTGATGAAGGACGCCCACGGCTCGCCGTCGGTGGTGAGCGTGGCCAGCGTGCCCGCGTTCGTCGACGCGGCGATGGTGCGGGCTTCCTCGGCCGCAGACGGGCGTGCCCCCTCGATTACCTCCGTCAGCGGGGGAGGAACCGAAGGGGCATCACCGGGGTCACCATGATCGCGAGTCACGCAGCGACCCTACCGTCCGGACGTTGGGCGATTCAGCCGCCGAGAGCGGCGATCAGGTCCTTGATCTGAGCGGTTTCGGACTCGGTCGCGGGCTCCTCGGCCTCGACGGCCTCGATGAGGTCTTTGCGCAGGCCGACGCCGTTCGCGGCTTCCTGGGTGGACAGCTTGGCGCGGCCGCGGGCCACGTAGAGGCGCTGACCGAGCGTGGCGGCCGGCCCTTCGGCCGCCGCTGTCATCAGCTCGTCGTAGCGGTGCCGTACGCCGCTCAGCGCGACGATGACCGACGGCGTGACGCGGCTGCGGCCCGCCGCCTCCGACAGCGATGTCTGCAGCTTGCGCAGACCGCTGAGAACGACCGCGACACGGTCGGCGTACTCAGGGTCGCCGGCGGGCGGTAGCGCGTCGATCGCTGCGATGTACATGTGCATCGCCGCATCAGACAGACCAACGATTACTGGTGCTTCACCGTCATTTGGTGCGGACTCACCCACAGGCCATCCCTCGTCGAGTGTTCGTGATCGCCGGCCCATGGCCGACGAGGAGATCAAATGCGGGAAAAACGTAACCCGTCGCCGTCTCTTATTCAACCGTTAGTTTTTCCGCAAACACACCCGGCCGGGCGAATCACGTTGCTGCAGGATCATTTCGGGGTGCCAAGGCCATTGGCGGTTCGTAGCGGGTGTCGGAGGGCCTGCGAGTGGGTACGTTGGAAACCTGTATGGACAACGCTGCGGACAATCAATCACTGGTCGAGCATCCGACCGCGGAGGACTTCGGCCACGCCAGAACCCTGCCGACCGAGCGTGACTGGTTCAAGCGCGCGGTGTTCTACGAGGTTCTGGTGCGTGCGTTCTACGACTCCAATGCCGACGGCGTCGGCGATCTGCGGGGCCTGACCCAACAGCTCGACTACCTGAAATGGCTGGGCGTGGACTGCCTGTGGCTGCCGCCCTTCTACGATTCGCCACTGCGTGACGGTGGCTACGACATCCGGGACTTCTACAAGGTGCTGCCGGAGTTCGGCACCGTGGAAGACTTCGTGACGCTGCTCGACGGGGCGCATCGCAGGGGTATTCGCGTCATCACCGATCTCGTGATGAACCACACCTCCGATTCGCACGCGTGGTTCCAGGAGTCGCGGCACAACCCGGACGGGCCATACGGCGACTTCTACGTCTGGAGTGACAGCAGCGACCGCTACGCCGACGCGCGCATCATCTTCGTCGACACCGAGGAGTCGAACTGGACGTTCGATCCGGTGCGCCGCCAGTTCTATTGGCACCGGTTCTTCTCGCACCAGCCCGATCTGAACTACGACAATCCCGCCGTGCAGGAAGCGATGATCGATGTCCTGCGGTTCTGGCTGGACCTGGGTATCGACGGTTTCCGGTTGGACGCGGTGCCCTATCTGTTCGAGCGTGAGGGCACCAACTGCGAGAACCTGCCCGAGACCCACGCCTTTCTCAAACGCTGCCGCAAGGTGGTCG
The DNA here is from genome assembly GCF_005924235.1 of Mycobacterium sp. DBP42. Lineage (NCBI taxonomy): Bacteria > Bacillati > Actinomycetota > Actinomycetes > Mycobacteriales > Mycobacteriaceae > Mycobacterium > Mycobacterium sp. DBP42. The sequence continues at coordinate 28,438 of NZ_VCMY01000017.1, read as the reverse complement.
ACGACGAATACCCCGGGCGGGTTCTGCTGGCCGAGGCCAACCAGTGGCCCGCCGATGTCGTGGAGTACTTCGGTGATCCGGCCACCGGCGGCGACGAATGCCACATGGCTTTCCACTTCCCCCTGATGCCACGCATTTTCATGGCGGTGCGCCGGGAGTCGCGGTTCCCGATCTCGGAGATCCTGGCGCAGACGCCGGCCATCCCGGAGATGGCGCACTGGGCGATCTTCCTGCGCAACCACGACGAGCTGACGCTGGAGATGGTCACCGACGACGAGCGTGACTACATGTACGCCGAGTACGCCAAGGACCCGCGGATGAAGGCCAATGTCGGTATCCGCCGTCGGCTGGCTCCGTTGCTGGAAAACGACCGCAACCAAATCGAGCTGTTCACCGCGCTGCTGTTGTCACTGCCCGGATCCCCGATGCTCTATTACGGTGACGAGATCGGTATGGGCGACATCATCTGGCTCGGCGACCGCGACAGCGTGCGCACCCCCATGCAGTGGACCCCGGACCGCAACACCGGATTCTCCACGGCCAACCCGGGCCGGCTGTACCTGCCGCCGAACCAGGACGCGGTGTACGGATACCAGTCGGTGAATGTCGAGGCCCAGCGCGACAGTTCGACCTCGTTGCTGAACTGGACCCGCAACATGTTGGCGGTGCGCGGCCGCCATGAGGCGTTCGCCGTCGGGACGTTCCGTGAGCTCGGCGGTTCCAACCCGTCGGTGCTGGCCTATGTCCGCCAGATCGACGAGGAAGCCGGCGTCGAGGCCGACGCCATACTGTGCGTCAACAACCTCTCCCGCTTCCCGCAGCCCATCGAGCTGAATTTGCAGGAGTGGAACGGTTATACGCCCATCGAAATGTCCGGCTACGTGGAATTCCCCAGCATCGGCCAGTTGCCGTACCTGCTGACCCTTCCGGGGCACGGGTTCTACTGGTTCCAGCTCCGCAAGCCCGAGCAAGACCCTGGAGTGCAGCAATGAGTGTCGAATTCGGTGACTGGCTCGGCCAACAACGGTGGTACGCCGGACGTGGCCGTGAATTGGTCTCCGCAACACCGGGTTTGGTGGCCTCGCTCAGTGACGATCTGGACCTCACGTTGCTGAAGGTGTCCTATGCCGACGGGAGCGCAGAGCGATACCAGGTGCTGGTGAAGTGGGATGCCGAGCCGATCGACGAGTACAGCGCAGTGGCCACCATCGGTAGTGGCGACGGGCGGACCGCCTACGACGCGCTCTATGACCAGGACGCCGCGCGGTACCTGCTGCAGATGATCGACCGATCTGCCGAAGTGGACGGGCTCAGGTGCGGCAAGGAGCCCGGTGCTGTCCTGCCACTGGACGCGGCGCCGCGAGTTTCGGGGGCCGAGCAGAGCAACACCAGTGTGGTGTTCGGGCAGGAAGCCGTACTCAAGGTGTTCCGCCGGATCACCCCCGGTGTCAATCCTGACATCGAACTCAACCGGGTGCTGGTCAGGGCGGGCAATCCGCACGTCGCTGCGCTGCTCGGCTCGATGGAGATCGACTGGGACGGTGAGACTTTCGCGCTCGGCATGGTGACCGAGTTCGCCGCCAACTCTGCTGAGGGCTGGGACATGGCCACCGCCAGCACCCGGGATCTGTTCGCCGAAGGTGACCTCTATGCCGACGAGGTGGGCGGTGACTTCGCCGCCGAGTCCTACCGGCTGGGCGAGGCGGTGGCCTCGGTGCATGCCTGTCTGGCCGAGCAACTCGGCACCGAGTCGGTGCCGTTCCCGGCCGAGCTCATGTCCGCCCGTCTGGCCACCGCCGCCGAGGCCGTACCCGAACTGCGTCAACATGTTTCATTGATCGAGGAGCGCTACCGTAAGCTGGCCGAGGAGCCGGTGAACGTGCAGCGGGTCCATGGCGATCTACATCTGGGCCAGGTGCTGCGAACCCCGGAGCGATGGCTGCTGATCGACTTCGAAGGGGAGCCCGGCCAGCCGCTGGAGCTGCGCCGCAGCCCGGATTCTCCGATGCGCGACGTCGCGGGCATGGTGCGGTCATTCGAGTACGCGGCGTATGCGCGGCTGGTGGACCTGGCAGGAGACGATGACCGGGCCAGGCAACTGGCCGCCAGGGCCAGGGAATGGGCCGACCGCAACAGCACGGCGTTCTGCGACGGCTACGCCGCGGTGGCCGGTGTCGATCCGCGCGAGCATGCCGCCTTGCTGGCCGCCTATGAGCTGGACAAGGCGGTCTACGAGGCGGCCTATGAGGCTCGGTACCGGCCGAGCTGGCTACCTGTCCCGCTGGCTTCGGTGGCGCGCCTGATCGGCTGATACCTTCTTTAGCATGCCTAATCAGCCCACGCGCCGATCGGCGTCCGGTGGGCTGCTGATCGCAGTGCTCGCCGCCGCGGGCATCAGCGTCTCGCTCATGCAGACCCTGATCATTCCGCTCATTCCGCAGCTGCCTGCGCTGCTCGACACCAGCGCGGCCAACGCGTCCTGGGCGATCACCGCGACCCTGCTGACCGGCGCCGTCGCCACGCCGATGCTGGGTCGGCTCGGTGACATGTACGACCCCAAACGGATCCTGGTGCTGTGCGCCGCGCTGCTGTTCACCGGCTCGCTGATCGCCGCGACGACCACCTCGCTGATCCCGCTGGTGATCGGGCGAGGTCTGCAGGGCTTCGGTGCTCCGGTAATCCCACTGGGCATCAGCGTGCTGCGCACCGCCCTGCCCGCCGAGCGGGTGGCCTCGGCGATGGGGCTGATGAGTGCCTCGCTGGGCGTCGGCGGCGCGCTGGGGCTGCCGCTGTCGGCGGTGATCGCCGAACACTTCAACTGGCACGCCCTGTTCTGGTGCTCGGCCTTCCTCGGCCTGGCTTCCGGCATTCTTTTCGTCCTGCTGGTCCCGGACCTGGAACCCGTCTCGTCCGATCACCGCTTCGATCCGATCGGTGCCCTCACACTGGGGATCGGGCTGGTGATGCTGTTGCTGCCGATCTCCAAAGGCGGGATGTGGGGCTGGAGCAGTGTCACCACGCTGGGGCTGTTCGCCGGCGCGGCGGTGACCTTCGGGGTGTTCACCTGGTGGCAGTACCGGGTACCCGCACCGATCGTGGACATGCGGACCACGCTGAAACGTCCGGTGCTCCTGACGAACCTGGCGTCCATCGCGGTGGGCTTCGGCATGTTCGCGTTGTCGCTCGTCGGCCCGCAACTGCTGGAGATGCCCCGGGAAACGGGATTCGGCTTGGGCCAGAGCATGATCGCCACCGGCCTGTGGATGGCGCCCGGCGGGCTGGCGATGATGGCCGCCGCACCGGTGGCCGCCCGCGTGGTGGCCGCGCGCGGACCGAAGGTCGTGCTGGTGATCGGCAGCGTGATCATCGCCGCGGGCTACCTGGCCGGCACCGTGTTGCTCGGTACCCCGGCCGGGGTGATGGTGCTCGGCCTGATCGTCAGTTTCGGCGTCGGGTTCGCCTTCGCGGCCCTCCCGGCCCTGATCAACGCCGCAGTGCCGGTGTCGGAAACCGCGTCCGCCAACAGCATCAACTCACTGGCCCGCTCGCTGGGTACCTCGACGTCGAGTGCGGTGATGACCGCGGTGCTGGCTCAGATGACCATCACCGTGGCCGGGCACGCCTTGCCGTCGTTGGGTGGGTTCCGTGCCGGGTTGTTGATCGCGGCCGCCGCGGCCGCCGGTGCCGCCCTCCTCGCGATGGCGATACCGAGAGGGCCCCGGCCGGATGAACCAGCCGAGGCCCCTTCAGAACTCGTGTCAGAGCGTGGCGATCTCGTAGCTGTCGAGCTGGCCGACCAGCGTCCGTAGCTGGTCAGAAGACGAGCCCAGGGTGTGCTCGATCGCGGTCAGCCGGGCGGCGTAGTGCCCGATGGGGTACTCCGCGGTGACACCGATACCACCGTGCAGTTGGATCGACTCCTGCGCGATGTGCCGGCCCGAACGCCCGATCTGCAGCTTGGCGCGGGCCGCGATCACCGGGTCCAGTTCCCCGTCGGCGATGGACATTGCGGCGTAGTTGCCCATGCTGCGCGCCAGCTCCAGCGACATGTACATGTCGGCGGCCCGCTGGGTCAGGGTTTGGAACTTGCTCAGCGTCACCCCGAACTGCTTGCGCTGCTTGAGGTAGTCGGTGGTCAGGCGCAGCGATTCGTCCATCGCGCCGACCGCCTCGGCACACAGGCCCGCCGAGATCCGAACCAGCGCGTCGGTGATCGCGGCACTGGCGTCGACGGCCTCACCCAGCGGTTCGGCGGGGGCCGCGTCCAGGGTGACCTGGGCGCCGCGCTGGCCGTCGAAGGTGCGGTAGCCCTGGCGGCTCACGTTGGCGGCGTCGACCAGGAAAAGTCCGGTGCCGCCGTCGGGCAGGGCCGCGCTCACGATCAACGTGTCGGCGATGTCGCCGGCCAGCACCGGGTTCTTGGTACCGCTCAGGGTCCATCCGTCGCCGCTGCGCTTCGCGGTGGTGGTCACACCAGCCGATCCACGGGCACTCGGCTCAGCGTGGGCGAAGGCCAGAATCCGTTCGCCGGAGGCGACTTCGTCGAGAAGCGCGCGCTGGGCGTCGGTGCCGGCCTCGGCGATGATCGCGCCCGGGCCGATCGCACCGTGCAGCACCGGCTCGGGGGCCAGCCGGCGCCCGAGCTCGTTCAGCACCACCATGATCTCGATCTGGCCACCGGAATCCTCGTCGAACCCGAGGCCCAGCACGCCCACCTCGGCGAGCTGCCCCCAGATCTGGCGGTCGAATCCGGGCTCGGCCTCCACCACCTTGTTGCGCTTTTCGGTGTCATAGCCTGACAGCAGGTCACGGGTGGTGTCGGCCAGCAGGGTCTGTTCGTCAGTCAGCTGAAAGTCCATGGCTCAACTCACAATCCGAGAATGGTGGACGCGATGATGGTGCGCTGCACCTCGTTGCTACCGCCGTAGATCGAGGTCTTGCGGTAGTTGAGGTAGTGCGGGGCGGCGTGCTGCGCCCAGTCCGGGGAGGCGATGTCGCCGGCCTCGTAGGGCAGGGCGTCAGCGCCGGCGACCTCGACCAGCAGTTCGGTGGCGGTCTGCTGCAACTGGCTGCCGCGCAGCTTCAGCACCGACGAGGCCGGGCTCGGCTTGCCGTCGGCCGAATCGGAGGTCACCCGCATCTGGGTGAGTTCCAATGCCAGCACGTCGTTTTCGGCCTCGGCCAGGCGGGCGGCGAACAGCGGGTCGGCCAGCAGGCCGTTGGCCGCGGCGCGTTCCTTCACCTCGGCCAGCCGCACCTTGGTGCGGGCAACCTGGGCGATACCGGTGCGCTCGTTGCCGAGCAGGAACTTCGCGTAGGTCCAGCCCTGATTCTCTTCGCCGACGAGCTGGTCGGCGGGAACCCGGACGTCCTCGAAGAACACCTCGTTGACCTCGTAGCTGCCGTCGATCAGCTTGATCGGGCGCAGCGTGACGCCGGGGGTGTTCATCTCGAACAACAGGAACGAGATGCCGGCCTGCTTCTTGGGTGCCTGCGGGTCGGTCCGGACCAGGCAGAAGATCCAGTCCGCGTGCTGACCCAGGGTGGTCCAGGTCTTCTGGCCGTTGACCACGTAGCTGTCGCCGTCGCGTATCGCGGTGGTGCGCAGCGACGCCAGGTCGGAGCCGGCCTCGGGCTCGGAGAAGCCCTGGCACCACCAGATGTCGAGCGCGGCGGTCGGCGGCAGGAAGCGCTCCTTGATCTCCTGTGATCCGAACTCGGCGATCACCGGCCCCACCATCCGGGCGTTGAAGGTCAGCGGCTCGGGGACGCTGGCCAGCTGCATCTCGTCGAGCCAGATCTGGTGCTGATTGGGCGTCCAGTCCTTGCCGCCCCACTCGACGGGCCAGTTGGGCACCGCGAGTCCGTGCTCATGCAGGATCTTGTGCGCTGTGACGATGCCTTCTTTGCCGATCGGCAGCCCGAGCCGGTTTCGTTCGCGAAGCTCGGCGGGAATCTTCGTCGTAAAGAAGGTGCGGAGTTCGTCGCGGAAGGCGGCTTCCTCCGGGGTGAGGGCTAGCTGCATGACTGCACACTAACCCAGCGGTTGGTTGGGTACCTACGACGGTCCAGTGCTACCGCACCAGCCGCCCCGGCAACCGCGAGGCCACGGCCACACCGAGGTGACCGGCCGGTGAACGTCGAATGAATCAACTGGGTTGGGATGTGGGGTGCCGCGGCACAGCCCGTAAGAGGCCGCAGCCGTGGCCGCAGGGTAGTTGCCGCCGCTCTTCGGCTCGTACCCCCCAGCCCGCCCGGCCGGTGACATCGAAACAAGCGCTCAATGTCTACTTAGGCGGCCACGGCTGCTACATGTTCAAGTTACCAGACTTCCTGGTTAGGGCAGGGACATCCGATCGATGAGCAACCTCTTGAATTGACGTTCAATCTGATTCCGACTGCAGTATCAGGACGGCGCGCGCATCGACTTTCACCGCGCTGCCGGCGGCGGCCGCGTCGCGTGTGGAGTTTGCCGACGTGCTGATTGCCGGAACCCACCGGGCGGCGAATTGTTCGGGGGGTAAAACAAACTCGATCGGTTCGTAGTGCGCGTTGAAACACAGCAAGAACGAGTCGTCGACCACGCGCTGGCCCCGGACATCGGGATCGGCGATGCCCTCCCCGTTCAAGTACATCGCCACCGACTTGGCATACCCGGTCTCCCAATCCTCGGCCGTCATGTCCGAACCGTCGGGTGCGAACCAGGCGATGTCGGGCGACCCGTCGCTACCCGCCTCGCGGACCGGCCGGCCGTCGAAGAACCTGCGGCGCCGGAACACCGGATGTGCGGCGCGCAGGGCCGACACCGAACGGGTGAACTCGAGGAGATCGGAATCGGCGCTGGCCCAATCGATCCAGGAAATCTCGTTGTCCTGGCAGTACACGTTGTTGTTGCCACTCTGGGTGCGGCCGAGCTCGTCACCGTGTGAGAGCATCGGAACGCCTTGGGAGAGCAACAGAGTGGCCAGGAAATTGCGCTGCTGGCGGGCGCGAAGCCGGTTGATCTCCGGATCGTCTGACGGGCCCTCGGCGCCGCAGTTCCACGACTTGTTGTTGCTCTCACCGTCGCGGTTGTCCTCGCCGTTGGCCTGATTGTGTTTCTCGTTGTAGGACACCAGGTCACGCAGCGTGAAACCGTCATGGGCGGTGACGAAGTTGATGGAGGCGAACGGGCGGCGCCCGGTCTGCTCATACAGATCGGCCGAGCCGGTCAGCCGGTAGGCGAACTCGTCGAGGGTGGCCGGCTCACCGCGCCAGTAGTCGCGAACGGTGTCGCGGAACTTGCCGTTCCACTCCGTCCACTGCGGCGGGAAGTTACCCACCTGGTACCCGCCGGGGCCGACATCCCACGGCTCGGCGATCAGCTTGACCTGGCTGACGATCGGATCCTGCTGCACCAGTTCGAAAAACGCGCTCAGGCGGTCCACATCGTAGAACTCGCGGGCCAGGGTGGCGGCCAGATCGAAACGGAAGCCGTCGACATGCATCTCGGTGACCCAGTACCGCAGCGAGTCCATGATCAGTTGCAGCGAATGGGGATGGCCGACATTGAGACTGTTGCCGGTGCCGGTGTAGTCCATGTAGTACTGCAAGTCGTCGTCGACCAGCCGGTAATAGGCGGCGTTGTCGATGCCGCGCATGGACAATGTCGGGCCCAGGTGGTTGCCCTCGGCCGTGTGGTTGTAGACGACGTCGAGGATCACCTCGATGCCGTTGGCGTGCAGTTCCCGCACCATGGCCTTGAATTCCTGGACGTGGCCGCCCGGGGTACCTGCCGAACTGTAGCGGGGGTCGGGTGCCAGGAACCCGATCGTGTTGTAGCCCCAGTAATTCGACAAGCCCTTCTCGACCAGAGTCGAGTCGTCCACGAAGTGATGCACCGGCATCAGCTCGATGGCGTTGACCCCCAAGGCTTTCAGGTGCTCGACAATCACCGGGTGAGCAACGCCGGCGTAGGTTCCGCGCAGCTGCTCGGGGACATCCGGGTGGGTCTGGGTCAGTCCCTTGACGTGGGCCTCGTAGATGACGGTGTCGGCGTACTCATGGCTGGGCGGATGATCGACGCCCCAGTCGAAGTACGGGTTGATCACCACGGCCTTCGGCATGCTGGCCGCCGAATCGTCGTCGTTGCGGGTTGCCGGCTCGTCGAAGTTGTACGAAAACAGCGGCTGACCCCAGTCGAAGGATCCCTCGATGGCCTTGGCGTAGGGATCCAGCACCAGCTTGTTCGGGTTGCACCGGTGACCGGCTGCGGGATCGTACGGGCCGTGCACGCGATAGCCGTAGCGCTGGCCCGGCTCGACTCCCGGAATGAAACCGTGCCAGACAAATCCGTCGACCTCGGGAAGCGTCACCCGGGTTTCGTGCAGCGTCCCGGACTCGTCCGGGTCGAACAGGCACAGTTCGACCTTCTCGGCGACCTCACTGAACAACGCGAAGTTGGTGCCCGAGCCGTCGTACGTCGCACCCAGTGGGTAGGCCTTGCCCCGCCACGTCTCCACAGTCACACATTCGACCTTACGGCTCCCGGGGAGCCGTGGCCGGTCGAATGTGCGGCGGTACGTTACAGCGGTGACCACTCGCTCTGAGCTACCGCAGTACCAGACCCTGCGGGTCACGTTCGACGGCTCCGTCGCGATCGTCATGCTGAACCGCCCCGAGCGTCGCAATGCCTTCGGCGGCGGCATGCGCGAGGAGCTCGCCGACGCCTTTCTGCGTTGCGACGGCGACGACGCGGTTCGCGTGATCGTGCTGACCGGGGCACCACCCGCCTTCTGCGCCGGCGCGGACCTCGGGGCGGGCGAGCAGACCTTCACCGAGCCCGCTCGGGAATTCAGCGCCGCGGGCCTGGTCGTGCCGGCCTGGACCCTCGGTAAACCGGTGATCGCCGCGGTCAACGGTCACGCCATCGGCATCGGGCTGACACTTGCTTTGCAATGTGACATCCGGCTTTTCGCCGCGGACGCGCGGTACGGCGTAGTGCAGGTCCGGCGCGGCATGGTGGGTGACGCCTACTCGCACTGGGTCCTGCCCCGGCTGGTCGGCCTGGCCAACGCCGCCGAGATCCTGCTGACCGGGGCGACATTCGACGGGCGCCGCGCCGTCGAACTCAGCTTGGGCAGCCGGGTGCTACCGGCCGAGCAGGTGTTGCCCGCCGCACTGGAACTCGCCCACGACATCGCGATCAACACCGCACCGATGTCGGTCGCGGCCAGCAAGCGGCTGCTGTGGGACTCGTATGACCTCGACCGGGCCGGTGTCGGCGCCAGGGAGACCGAGATCCACCTGAGCCTGATGGCGCACGACGACGCACGCGAAGGGGTGCGCGCCTACATCGAGCGGCGAGACCCCCGGTGGACGGGACGGCCCGCCGACCCGACTAGCTGATCTGGACCCCGGCTCTTCGGAGTTGATCGATTGCCGCCGTTGAGCTCTCCGGGGCGACTCCGGCGGTCAGGCCGGTCAGCACGCGGGTGCGCAGCCCGGCCTTGACCGCGTCTGAGGCGGTGGCCGCGACGCAGTAGTCGGTGGCGATACCGACCACGTCCACCGCCTCGACGCCCCGCAGACTCAGCCAGTCCGCGAGCGTCGTACCAGAGTCATCGACACCCTCGAAACCGCTGTAGGCCGCCGAATGGTGTCCCTTCTCGAACACCGCCTCGACCGCGGTCGGATCGAAATCGGGATGAAAAGCCGCCCCCGGGGTTTCGGCCACGCAGTGCCGCGGCCATGACGTCCGGTAATCGGGGGTGTCGGAGAAATGGTCACCCGGGTCGATGTGGAAATCCTTGGTGGCCACCACGTGGTCGTACCCGTGGTCGGTGGCCAGCAATGCGCTGATGTCGCGTGCCACCGCCGCACCACCGGCGACCGCCAGCGAGCCGCCTTCGCAGAAATCGTTCTGCACGTCGACGACGATGAGTGCCCGAGCCTGCTTGGACATCTGCATGAACCCGACGCTACCCGCCGAACAGCAGGTACAGCCCGGTGAACGTATAGCCGACCATCACCAGCATCGTCGCGAGCTGGCCGGTGAGCTGATGTTGTCTCGGCAGCAGGCGCAGTGCCCGATCGTGCGCGGCGATCACTCCGGCAACGTGACCGGTCAGCACGAACCCGACCTTCAGGGTGGCCAGCAGCGTCGGGTGGGCCGACAGAAAGTAGCTCACCTGCACGTCATGGAGCCCGAACAGCAAGATCACCGCCTGCTGGCCGCGCTCCACGAGATAGGACAGGTAGTGCGCGAACACGTAGCCGACGACGATCGGGATCAGGGAATGGGCCATCAGCCCTGGCAGCTCGCGCCGAAGTCGGCGATCGACCCCGCCGGTGGTACGGGTGGCCGCCCAGAATGTGACGGCCACCGTGGCGGCGAACACCAGAAGCCCCCCGGTACGGATCAGACTGGCGCCCAATGGAGATCCTGAATGTGCGTCGACGAAGTTGCGCCACTGGGGCATTGCCGAGAAGCTGTCGAACGCGGTCGAGCCCAGCAGTACCGCCAGCACCGCGACCAGCCCGGGCCGCACCGGCAGCGAGGGCAGATGATCGAACGGGTTGCCCAGCACCATCCGCCCGTCGTGGCGGCGCAGTGGCGACAGCTTGGACACCACCGTGCTGTACACCTCGAACGGGTCGGCGCTCTCCGGCCAGCGCGTCCCGCAGCACACGGCGCCGGTGAGCGTCACCACCAGGTAGATCAGGAGCCAGTTACGAATGGCCGCAACCGATCCCGGATCGGGGCTGGCCAGCTCCAGCCAGACGAAGGCGAACAGGCCGGCGGCCGCCGGCCAATAGCCGATCCGCTCCGGATAGCGCCGGGCGTGCCTTCCCGGCAGGAAGCGGCACACCGCGCGCACCGGTGAGATCAGCCGCCACACCGGGCCGAACAACACCGAGACCGCTACCAGCCCCACCCACAACAGGACGTAGAAGACGCTGGGCAGCGGGTTGACGGCGGCCGGTCGGGTGAACGCGGTGTAGGCCACCCACCCGGTCAAGACCAGCGAGAGCACACCCAGGCCCCAGCGCGTCGCGGCGGAGTCCAGAGTCGTCGTCACCCACGACGGCAGCGGTAAACCCGGCTTGTCCGCATCGAACCGGGGCTGCCGCCAGGCCAGCGCCACCACCGCGAAGGTGAACGTGAGCGTCCACGCCGCACCGATCAGTGCGTAGGTGTAGGGGATCGGGAGATCGGTCGAGCCGCCCAGACCGTGGGCCAGGAGAGCGGTCGACGCGGGAGTCACTGTTGCACTTGCACGCTGGCGATCGTGCGGTTCAGCTGATGCAGCTCGATGTCGACCGTGCCGGGCACGTCGACGGTGAACTGGAACTGCTGGCCGTTGCGTGGCTCGATCTTGAAAGTGTGCTCGAGATTGGAGTGCACGTGCAGCTCATCGGCGGCATCGCTGTTCACCCGCACCACGATCGGCTCGCCGACCTTGCCTTGCAGCCGTTGGTTCGTCGGGTTGACCTCACCGCTCTTGATCGTGACGTCGATCAGCAGCCGAGCCGGTGCCTGCTGCTCGTTGGTCATGTCCGACGGATTGACCGTGGTCGCCGAAGGGGTGGCCGAATCAGCTGAACCTTCGGACTTCTGAGTATCGCCGGAGCCGCCACAACCGGCCGTCACCAGGGCGAGAGCGGACGCCAGGACGATGACACTGCTTTTGAGGTTGATCACGGTGAACCATCTTCGCCTGAGTCGTCGACACCTTCATCTCGAACGTAATCACGCGGCCCGCCGCGGCGGTCCCGCATGGCGACGTACACCACGACACCCACCACGACGACCGCCGGGGCGAAGGCCGGCAACGCCAACAGCAGCGTGTGGTCGGCCTGGAAGCGGATCGGATCGATCATGGGTGTCCAGCGGGTTCACGGCCGGCGGCCAGCTCTCGGGCATTGATCCGGCCCGCACCCCAGGTCAGCCCGGCGATCAGGATCAGTGTGCACACCAGGACCACCAGCGACGCCGCGTTGAAGAGCCACGACGGATGATCGAGATTGCGTTCGCGCTGCAGGATCGTGATCTCCTGCACGAACTCCCGGTTGCTGGAGGTCAACGCCGGGGTCTCGGCGGCGCCGATGCCGGGATCGGCGGGCAGGTAGATCGGCACCCCGGCCATGGTGGTTCCGTCCTGCACGCGCAGCAGGGTCTTCCAGGTGCCCGACACCGGGATGGGCTGCGTCGAGCGGTAGTGGCCTGGGCCGACCTGCTCCAAACGGTTGATCACCAGACCGCGGTGGTCGGCCAGGCCGCCCTGCCACGCCAGGATCGACACCCACTCCGGATCGTCACCGACCAGGTCGACCGGGGTGATCTGGACGTCGGCGGAGGCCACGCGCTGCCCGTCCGGGGCCGGCAGGTCCGTCAAAGTGATGGTGGCGCTGGCGTTTTGCGGGACTTCGGTGCGTAACCCGTTGGCCACCGCACCGCCGATCACCAGGACGGTGACCACCACGACGGAAATCCCCACCGCGGGGCGGGGCAGCGGTTGGCCGGTGAGCACCAGGGCGAGCAGCGCGCCGCACAGGCCCATCGCGACGGCCACCGGGATCGCCATGGCCAGCGCTTCGCCCCACATGCTGGTGGGCCACGGGTAGTGATAGACCGCGCCGATCCACAACGATTCCAGCCACAGCCCGACGGTGCCCACCCCGAGCCCGCCGACCGCACCGAAAAGGATGGGCCGCTTGACGAGTGGGGTCAGTGCGAGGAGTTCGACCACCAGGGCCGGACCGAGGTAGAGCGCGAACCAACTCGTCGGCGCACCCAGAACCGGCCCGACGATCAAGGCCACGACCCCGCGCAAGGCGATGGCGAACCCGGCGGCGATCAACGCCGCACCCGGGCCGAGCACCAGCCGGGCCGCGACGGCCGCCAGTGCGGCCGCGGCCGCGATCATCATCGGCTGCAGCACGAGCCGGAACTGCTCGACGCCGAAGTCGTACTCGATCTGGAACACCGAGAGACCGATGAACAGACCGCCGAACGAGAGGAAATAGAGAAACTTGTTGAACTTGCTGTCCTCGGCCATGCCCTCGGGCCCCATCGCGACACGGCCTTCGTGTTCCAGCAACAGCACGGCGATCAGAGACAGGCCGGCCCCGCCGATCAGCATCAAATGTGTTGGGCCCCAAAGTGTGACGTCCTGGCCGAAGATGCGGTGCCAGATGTCGTCGAGCGGAAATCCGATGAGAGCGTAGAGCCCGCACAACGCCATCAGCACCCCGCCCACGGGGGCGTACCAGGTCCGGGTGATCCGGATGGCGGCGGGCCCAGGCTTGTCGTAGGGCAGCACGATGGCCATCGACCCGGCGATGAACAGCAGGAACAGCCCGATCAGGATGAAGTAGTGCGCGGGGTTGGCCAGGGGGCCCTCGTCACGTCCCTTGCCGATATGCAGGCTGACATCCCAGATGAAACCGAACAGCGCGCAGATGATCGTCGCGGTGAACAGGAACACCTGCAACGCGACCCACGGCGGCCGGTGGAACTTGCGTCCCAGCCACTCGGCGAAGTTGTTCAGCCAGGTGATGCGTCGGTTGCGGTGCAGGTAGCCGATCCACAGCAGTGCGACCGTGACGATCAGGGCGACCACCGACATCCCGATCACCTGATCGAGCGCGGCACCACCGCCTTCGGTCCCGGCGGCTGCGGTGAGCGTGACATCGGACGAGCCCATCATGACCTCCGGTCAGCCGACTGTGGTGTCGGTGACTGATGTTGCCAGAAGTGGGCCGGTCGAAACAGACGTTCGGTCGGCTCGGTCAGCTCCACGCAGTGCTGGGTCGCTGCATGCGTTCCCCGTCGAGGAATACATCGACCCGCTCGTCGAAGAAGCAGATGTGATCGCGGACCGGCACCGCGTCGATCAGCGGCTCGTGATACGACCAAGCCAGATCGGCGGGCCCGCCGGGCGGCGAATAGTAGGTGGCCCGGCCCTTGTACGCGCAATATGTGACGGTGTCGCTGACATCGAGGACGGCAGTCACGTCTTCGCGGGGAAGGTAGTGGCGGGTGGGCAGTCCGGTCTCGAATAGCGCCATGGGACTGCAGGATTCGGCCAACACCCGTCCGTCGAGCTCGATGCGGACCCGTCGACGGCTGCGCCGGACATCGATCCGGTGGAACGGATCGTGCGGATGCGCGACGATCGGCTCGTCCTCCTCGCGCCACTCGAACGTCGCGAAGTCCAGGATCACGTAGTCGGCCAACTCCGGGTCGTCCGGCCGAAATGCTGCGGCCGCACCGGTTTCCTCACCGGCGATGACGTCGAACGCCGTTCCCGGACAGGTGTGCGCGGTGAACGGCACCGACGGGTCCAGGAAACCGAGGATTTCGTCGTCGCCGACATCCCCGCCGGCCGGAACAAGTTGCGCCGTCAACGCCGAACGCGGTACCGCGTACGTCGGCACCACCCGCCGCGGCTCCCAGATCAGCACCGCCGCGCCGGTGTCGGCCACCGGCTCGCCGCCCAGGCACACCCGAATTCGCTTGGCAGTGGGCTGGTATCGCAGGGCGCCCAGCTTGCCGCCCAGGAGCTCGTCCATTCTCACCGCCATCGAGCCATTATCGATGCCGACGGCGCCCGCTGTCTGCTACTTGACGTCGACGTACACCGTGCGGGTGGTGACGGCGCTCAGTGTGTCGGTGCGGCTGAAGTTCGGTCCCGGTCGTATGGCGACCACGGAGGCCTGCTTCAGCGGTGACGAACCGAGACGGTTGACCACCACCGTGTAGCCCTGGGACTCAAGCTGTCTGATGGTCTGCTCGGCATTACTGGGGCCGTTGGGCGCGGCCGCGGCCGGTCCGGCCGACCCGATGATGGCCGCCACCGCCACGCCTGCCGCCGCGGCGGCGATCCGAGACCTTCCGAATGTGTTTCGCACTGGACTGTCCTCTTCCACGCTATTCGTTACGCTGCCAGATATCGGTTCAAACCAGCAGCTCAGGCGCTTTAGTTCCAATGGCAGAAATTGATCGCTTGGTGGCGGCCCTTGGGCTGCGGCAGCGCGACGGGGTCACTTGCGGCCCGACGGTCGCGCTGGTGGCCGGCGCCATGATGGACCACGCCTACCGCGCGGAGTTGTTGCACCCGGACGGCCCGGCGTGGTTCGCCGCCGAGCAGGGCCGAATTCACGCTGCCGTCAACCGGATTTGGCCCCGGCGGCTGGGCACCACGCCCGCCGGAATGGCGCGCGCTCTGACCCACCGCAGTGGGAAACGGTCGGTGACATACCGGTGGCGGCTCTTCCGCGGCACCTGCGACTCGCTGTCGGATGTGCTTCGCGCCGTCACGGAAGGGTGGCCGGTTCCGATGCTGGTCGGTGAGCGCGGCATCCCGCGGCACTGGGTTTTGCTTGCCGGGACCACCGGTGAGGTTCTGGAGTGCTACGAGCCGTCGTCGGGCACGGTGGTGCCGACCGATGTCGCGGCCGTGCGGGGTGCTCGGCTGACCGGGCTGGGTTTCCCCCGGCCCTTCGCCTTTGTCCTACCGTCGAAGCATGGCCCGAAAGTATGCGACCGCTGACCGAGTGGGTATCGACGAACTCCTGGACTTCGTGCGACCGCGACACCACATGGTGCTCACCACGTTCCGCGCCGACGGCTCGCTGCAGACCTCCCCGGTGACGGGCGGGGTGGATGATCGGGGCCGCATCGTGATCGCGAGCTACCCGCAGCGGGCGAAATCCGCCAACTGCCGGCGCACACCCCGTGCCAGCGTGACCGTGCTGTCCGAGGAGTTCAACGGACCGTACGTACAAGTCGATGGCGATGCCGAGGTGATCGGGCTCCCGGAGGCGGTGGAGCCGCTGGTCGACTACTTTCGCGCGGTCGCCGGTGAACACCCGGATTGGGATGAGTACCGGCAGGCGATGGTTGACCAGGGCAAGTGCCTGATCCGGGTCACGCCGGTGCGTTGGGGCCCGGTTGCCACGGGTGGCTTCCCTCCGGCGTAGGTGCAGGCCGACGCGTTGCGTTGGCTAGCAGGTCAAACTATAGTCTGGACACATGTCCAGAGGGTTCGGAGTCGACGCGTGAGCGTGTATTCCCAGCTCAGCACGATTTCGGCCGTCGGGTGATCTGATTATGCGTATCGCGTTGCTGTCCTATCGGAGCAAGACCCATTGTGGCGGCCAGGGCGTCTACGTGCGCTATCTGAGCCGCGGGCTCGCCGAACTCGGCCATGACGTCGAGGTGTTCTCCGGCCAGCCCTATCCCGAGGGGCTCGATCCGCGGGTCAAACTGACCAAGGTCCCCAGCCTCGATCTCTACCGCGAACCGGACCCCTTCCGTGTGCCCAGGCCCAGCGAGATCCGCTCCGGCATCGACGCGCTGGAGCTGGCCACCATGTGGAGCGCCGGGTTCCCCGAGCCGCGGACGTTCACCATGCGCGTCGCCCGCATCCTGGCCGACCGCCGCGACGAGTTCGATGTCGTGCACGACAACCAGAGCCTGGGCTCGGCGCTGCTGAAGATCGCCGAGAGCGGCCTGCCGGTCGTGGCCACCGTGCACCACCCGATCACCCGCGACCGGGTGGTCGAAATCGCCGCCGCCAAGTGGTGGCGCAAGCCACTGGTGCGGCGTTGGTACGGGTTCGCCGAGATGCAGAAGAAGGTGGCCCGCAGGATCCCCGAGCTGCTCACCGTGTCGTCCTCGTCTGCCGCCGACATCGCCGAGGACTTCGGGGTGACACCGGATCAGCTGCACATCGTGCCGCTGGGTGTGGACACCGAACTGTTCAAGCCCAGCGACCACCGGGTGAGCGGCCGCATCATCGCGATCGCCAGTGCCGATGTCCCGCTCAAGGGCGTCAGTCATCTGCTCCATGCGGTGGCCCGGCTGCGGGTGGCCCGCGATCTCGACGTGCAGTTGGTGTCCAAGCTCGAACCGAACGGTCCGACCGAGAAACTCATTGCCGAACTCGGTATTTCCGACATCGTGCACAGCTCCAGTGGGTTGAGCGACGAGGAACTCGCCGCGCTGCTCGCTTCCGCCGAGGTGGCCTGCATCCCGTCGCTGTACGAGGGCTTTTCACTGCCCGCGGTGGAAGCCATGGCCAGTGGCACCCCGATCGTGGCGAGCCGCACGGGTGCCCTGCCCGAGGTGGTCGGGGACGACGGATCCTGCGCCCGGCTGGTGCGCCCGGCCGACGTCGACGAGCTGACCGCGGTGCTGGGTGAACTGCTCGACTCGCCGTTGGAGCGCCGCAAGCTCGGCGCCGCCGGGCGACAGCGAGCACTCGATGTCTTCAGTTGGGAATCCGTTGCCGCACAGACGGTATCGGTGTACGAGATGGCCCAGGCACGGGTTTGGACGCGCACGCGAGGAGCACAAGAAGGAAAGGTGGCGCCATGCTGACCGTCGATTTCGACCGTCTCGGTGTCGGACCGGGCACGACGGTGATCGACGTCGGCTGCGGCGCGGGCCGGCACACGTTCGAGGCCTATCGGCGCGGGGCCTCGGTGGTCGGCTTCGACCAGAGTGTGTCCGACCTCAACGATGTCGACACGATGTTGCAGGCCATGCGGGAAGAGGGCGAGGTCCCGCTGTCGGCCAAGGGGGAGGCCGTCAAGGGAGACGCTCTCGACCTCCCGTACCCCGACGCGAGCTTCGACTGCGTCATCGCCTCGGAGATCCTGGAGCACGTTCCGCAGGACGACCGTGCCATCGCCGAACTGGTGCGTGTCCTCAAACCCGGTGGCTCGCTGGCCATCACCGTGCCGCGATGGTTGCCCGAGAAGCTCTGCTGGCTGCTCTCGGACGAGTACCACGCCAACGAGGGCGGGCACATCCGCATCTACAAGGCCGACGAACTGCGCGACAAGGTGTTGGCCCACGGGCTCACGCTGACCCATACGCATCACGAGCACGCGTTGCACTCTCCGTACTGGTGGCTCAAATGCCTTGTCGGCACGGAGAAGAACGACCACTTCGCGGTCAAGGCCTACCACCAGCTGCTGGTGTGGGACATGATGGGCCGGCCCTGGGCCACCCGCACCGCCGAGTCGCTGCTGAACCCGGTGATCGGCAAGAGCGTTGCACTGTATTTCCACAAGCCGGAAGACAACGGGTAGGCCCGCGCTGTGTTTGTGCCTGAGATCCCCGGTGTGCCCGGAGTTCTGACTCCAGAAGACTGCGTGCAGACGGCGCGCTCGATCGCGGCGACCCAGGAAACCTCGGGGGCGCTGCCGTGGTTCGACGGCGGACATACCGATCCGTGGGACCATGTGGAGAACGCCATGGCGCTGACCGTGGCCGGGCTGATCGAACCGGCCCGGGCGGCATTCGACTGGTGCCGCAACGTGCAGCGGCCCGACGGTTCCTGGCCCATTCAGCTGCGCAACGGCGTGATCGAGGATGCCAACAGCGACAGCAACTTCTGCGCCTACGTGGCGACCGGGGTTTGGCACCATGTGCTCATCACCGGGGACCGTGCCTTCGCGGAGTCGATGTGGCCCGTGGTGACCCGTGCGCTCGACTTCGTGCTGGGTTTGCAGGCCCCCGGTGGCGAGATCTACTGGGCGGCAAGCCCGTCGGGCCCGGTCGAGGAAGCCCTGCTGACCGGCTGCGCCAGTGTGTATCACAGCATTCGCTGCGGCCTGGCGCTGGCCGATTTCCTCGACGATCCGCAACCGGAATGGGAGGTGGCCGTCGGCCGGCTCGGCCACGCCATCGCCGCCCATCCAGAGGCGTTCTCCGCCAAGGACACCCATGCCATGGAGTGGTACTACCCGGTGCTCGGTGGCGCCCTGCAGGGCGAGGCGGCCCACGCCCGCATCGCGCAACGCTGGGACGACTTCGTGGTGCCCGGGCTGGGCATCCGGTGCGTCGACCACCGGCCGTGGGTCACCGGCGCGGAGACCTGTGAGCTGGTGATGGCACTGGATGCGATCGGCGACACTCCTCGGGCCCACGAGCAGTTCGTGGCGATGCAGCATCTACGCGAGGGTGACGGATCCTATTGGACCGGACTGGTTTTCGCCGACGGCAAGCGCTGGCCCGAGGAGCGCACCACCTGGACCGGTGCGGCGATGGTCCTGGCCGCCGACGCCTTGTCGCGGACCACCGCGGCCAGCGGCATCTTCCGAGGCGTGGGGCTGCCGCGCGGCCTCGAGGGGGAGTATGACTGCGAGTGTGTCGGCGGAAAAGCCGGGGACCGCTAGTCCAACTGTCCCGGTTCGCCCGAGGTCCGCTCCAGTACCCGCATCGAACCCATCACGACCACCTCTGCGAAGGCACCGGTCGCGAGTGCGCGCTGGTAGATGTGGAACGGGGCCTGACCGCCGTCGTCGGGATCCGGGAACACGTCGTGGATGATCAGCGCACCGCCGACGTCGACCCACCGGGCCCAGCCGTCGAAGTCACGCTGCGCGGCCTCCTCGGTGTGACCGCCGTCGATGAACAGCAGCCGCAACGGCGTTCGCCATCCCCGCGCGACCACGGGTGAGCGGCCGACCACGGCCACCACATGCTCGTCGAGGCCCGCGGCGTCCAGCGTGTGGCGCATCGTGGGTAGCGTGTCGAACAATCCGGTCACCGGGTCGACCATGGTGGTGTCGTGGTATTCCCAGCCGGCCTGGTGCTCTTCCGAGCCGTGGTGATGGTCGACGGTGTAGAGAACCGAGCCGGTCTGCTGTGCGGCCGCGCCGAGCATCACGGTCGACTTGCCGCAGTAGGTGCCGATCTCGACACCGATCCCGCCGCCGAGATAGCGCAGTCCGGCGTCGTAGAGGGCGCGGCCTTCGTCGGCCGGCATGAAGCCGGTGACCTGCTCGGCAAGGTCGAACAAGCGTTGGGCGTGGGGCGGCAGGGTGGTGTCGGCGGTGCTCATGAATGCCCAACCTACCGTTGCTGGCCAGTGGTGGTTGTAGTAGCGTCCGGACACGTGTCCGATGCGGCCTTGGAGTCCACGCGCCGCCGTCTGAGTGCCCGGCAGGCCGACACCGTGGAGCGCCTGGGTCAGGCTGCATTGCAGCTGATCACCAGGGACGGATTCCCCGGGTTGACCGTGCGCCGGGTGGCTGCCGAGGCCGGTGTCGGGGCAGCCACGGCCTATACCTACTTCTCCTCCAAAGAACACCTCGTGGCCGAGGTGTTCTGGCGTCGTCTCTCGGCTGCGCCGCCGGCTGCGCACACCTCAGCGGACCCGGCCACCCGGGTGGTCGAGGTGTTGCAGCACATCGCGTCACTGTTGGCCGGCGAACCCGAGTTCGCCGGGGCGGTGACCAACGCCCTGCTCGGCAAGGATCCCGACGTGGACGTGCTGCGGCAACGGATCGGTGCCGACATCCGCGGCCGGCTGGTGGCCGCGCTCGGACCCGATGTGGACCTGGACGTCATCGAAGCCCTGGAACTGCTCTACACCGGGACCCTGGTGTGGGCGGGCATGGGCTACGACCCGTATGCGGCCGTCACGCAACGGCTGGAGAAGTCAGCGCGCTTGCTGCTCAGCTGAATTCGCGGTCATGATCGCCGTTGACGCGGCCACTGCAGGCCCGTAGATCTCGTGGATGTCGCGGCCGTCCTCGACGATCAGCGCCGTGAGCTCGCGCAGCCCGCCGAGCAGGATGATGGCCATCGGCTCGGTGAGCCGAGGTAACCCGGCCCGCTCAAAGCCGGCACTGCCACTGAGTTCGATGAGCAGATCGGTCAGCTCGCGCAGCGCCGCGCGCTGCAGCGGGCGGGCCCTGCTTCCCAGCGCCGGCAACTCACGGATCCAGCTCAAGGTGATCGCCGGGGCCGACGCGATGTGGTCGACGTAGGCGCCCACCGCCTGGGCGATCTGGTCTTGCCAGTGCGCGTCGGGATCGACGGCGCCCTGGATGCCGTCGACGAGGGCGGCGTTGTTGGCCCGCAACAGCTCGAGGAAGCCGTCCTCCTTGGTGCCGAACTGGTCGTAGAACGTGCGCTTGGAGGTGCGGGCATGGCGGACGATGTCGGCCACCGTGCTCTCGCGATAGCCCTTCTCGGCGATCGCCGTGGCGAGCCCATCGAGTAACCGCAGCCGGTAGGTCATCGTGGCTGACCCCCTTGCGTTGCCTGGTACCTGGGAGTACCGTACCTCATAACCCATTGGTACCGCGCGGTACCAGAACTGGCTGGAGGTCGTATGACCGAGCTCGTCGCTACAAAGAAGTCCGCCGAGACCGTCACGCCGGGGCGGATACCGCCACCCGCGCGGGTTCCGAAGCCCTTGCAGGCCATCGGCTTTGCCGTGGCCAGGCGCTGGGTGGTCAAACAGGTCGCCCGCCGCCAGGGCGACGTCTTCCGCCTCAAACTCCCGATCTTCGGCCCCACTGTGATGATCGCCGACGCTCAACTGGCCAAGCAGCTCTTCGCCGCCAACACCGACGACGTCGGCAACATCCAGCCCAACCTGAGCCGAATCCTCGGATCCGGATCGGTGTTCGCCCTCGACGGCACCGATCACCGCCGCCGTCGCAAGCTGCTCACCCCGCCGTTCCACGGCAAGAGCATCAGGAACTACGAGCAGATCTTCGAAGAGGAGACCCTGCGGGAAACCGCGAGCTGGCCCGAGGGCCGGGAGTTCGAGACGCTCGAGCCGATGATGCGGATCACCCTGAACGCGATCCTGCGCGCCGTGTTCGGCGCCGACGGTGAGCAACTCGATGAATTGCGCCGCATCATCCCGCCATGGGTCACGTTGGGTTCACGGCTGGTGGTGGTGCCGACCCCGGCCCGGACCTACGGCAGGTTCAGCCCGTGGGGCCGGTTGGCCAGATACCGCGAGCAATACGACGCCGTCATCGGCCGGTTGATCGACAAGGTCGAGGCCGACCCCGACTTCGACCAGCGCGACGACATCCTGGCGCTGCTGTTACGCAGCACCTACGAGGACGGATCTGCCATGTCCCGCAAAGACATCGGCGATGAGTTGCTGACCCTGCTGGCCGCCGGGCATGAGACCACGGCTTCGACCCTGGGCTGGGCTTTCGAGCGGATCAGCCGTCATCCGCAGGTGCTGGCCGACCTGGTGGCCGAGGCCGCCACCGACGGCAACGAGTACCGTCAGGCCACCATCCTGGAGGTGCAGCGCAACCGCACCGTCATCGACTTCGCCGGCCGGCACATCTACGCGCCGTCGATCCGGTTGGGGGAGTGGGAGATCCCGCGGGGTTACTCGGTCATCGTGGCGATATCGCAGATCCAGGAATCGTTGAATGAGTTCCCGAATCCAGATCGGTTCGACCCGCAGCGCTTCGTCGGCAACCGACCCGGCCTGGGCTGGCTGCCGTACGGCGGCGGCACGCGGCGCTGCGTCGGAGCGGTCTTCGCCAACGTGGAAATGGACGTGGTGTTGCGAACGATATTGCGCCACTTCGTCATCGAGACCACCACCGCACCGGGCGAAAAGGTGCACTCCCGCGGGGTGGCCTATACCCCGGCGGCGGGCGGGCGCATCGTCGTGCATCGCCGCGCCACGCCGCTGGGGGCCTGATCGGCTATCCGGTGGTCTGCCGCTTGGGCAGCTTCCAGCCCGCGCGCGGGAAGTGGCAGGTGTACCCGTTCGGGTAGTGCACCAGGTAGTCCTGATGCTCGGGCTCGGCCTCCCAGAAATCGCTCGCCGCGGTCACCTCGGTGACCACCTTGCCCGGCCACAGTCCCGAGGCGTCCACATCGGCGATGGTGTCCAGGGCGATGCGCTTCTGCTCGTCATCGAGGTAGAAGATCGCCGAGCGGTAGCTGGTGCCGACGTCGTTGCCCTGCCGGTCCTTGGTGGACGGATCGTGGATCTGGAAGAAGAATTCCAGCAGCGCGCGGTAATCGGTCTGCGCCGGGTCGTATTCGATCTCGACGGCTTCCGCATGCCCGGGATGGTTCCGATACGTGGGGTGGTCGTTGCGACCGCCGGTGTAGCCGACGCGGGTGGAGACCACGCCGGGCTGCTTGCGGATGAGGTCCTGCATGCCCCAGAAACAGCCCCCTGCCAGGATCGCCGTGGCCGTCCCGTTCGCCTGGTTGCTCATGCCGTTCTCTCCTTCTGCTCGTCAAACCACATTGTGCTCCGGCGCTACCGTGGAGCGCATGCGTGTAGTGCCAACCACCGCGCTTGCCGGTTTACTCCTGTTCGCCGGATGCCCCACCGCGGCGGCCGAGCCGGGCCCGGTCGCGGTGCCTGAGGTGCCACCGGATCCCGCCCGAACGCTGTTCACCGACAACCCCGCGATCGTCGACCCGCATCTGACCCGGATCGAATCCTTCAGCCGTCACGAGAACGGCCTGCTGGTCAACTTCACCGCGGGTACCCCGGATTGCTTCGGGGTGCACCTGGTCACGCACGAGACCGCGGATGCGGTCACGATCGACCTTCGCGGCGGAACGCCGCCGGAGTCGGTCGGCCGGATGTGCATCGCCCTTGCGTTGCCGGGCAGTGCCGCAGTGGCACTGCAGGCCCCGCTGGGTTCCCGACAGGTGCTGGTACCGCAGTGACGGGCCTCGACAAAGACCGGTAGAACGTGTTCTAGTTTTGGGGTGACGAGCAGCCCTTTCAGCCGCGAGGAACTCGCCGCTGCCTTCGAGACGTTCGAGCAGACCGTCGATCGGGCCGCGCAGACCAAGAACTGGGATGTGTGGGCCGACCACTACACCGTCGACGTCGACTACATCGAGCACGCCGTGGGCACGATGAAAGGCCGCGAGCAGGTACGGCCGTGGATCTGGAAGACCATGACCACATTCCCCGGCAGCTACATGACGTCGTTCCCGTCGCTGTGGTCGGTGATCGACGAGCCGACCGGCCGCATCATCTGCGAACTGGACAATCCGATGCGCGACCCGGGTGACGGCACCATCATCACCGCCACCAACATCTCGATCCTGACCTACGCCGGCGACGGCCTCTGGTGCCGTCAGGAAGACGTCTACAACCCCCTGCGATTCGCCTCCGCGGCCCGCAAGTGGTGCCGCAAGGCGGCCGAACTCGGCACCCTGACCGACGAGGCCGAAGCGTGGCTCAAGAAGTTCGGGGGCGGCCAGTGAGCGCCAAGCTGGTCATCGGGGCCAACGGATTTCTCGGCTCCCATGTGCTGCGGCAGTTGGTCACCGCAGACGACGGGTCCGAGATCCGGGCCATGGTGCGGGCCGGCGCCAACACCGTGGGAATCGACGACCTCGACGTCACGCGGGTTCTCGGCGACGTCTTCGACACCGCGGCTCTCCGCGAGGCGATGACCGGCTGCGACGTCGTCTACCACTGTGTCGTCGACCCCCGCGGATGGCTGCGCGACCCGGCACCGTTGTTTCGCACCAACGTCGAGGGCACCCGCAACGTGCTCGAGGTCGCCGCCGAGATCGACGGCCTGCGCAAATTCGTCTACACCAGCAGCTACGTCACCGTCGGGCGCAAGCGCGGCAAACGGTCTTCGGAGGACGACGTGATCGACCTGCGGGGGGTGACGCCGTACGTGCGCTCCCGGGTGCAAGCCGAAGAACTGGTGCTGCAGTACGCACGTGAACGCGGGCTGCCCGCCGTCGCGATGTGCGTGTCCACCACGTACGGCAGCGGCGACTGGGGCCGGACCCCGCACGGAGCGATCATCGCCGGAGCGGCTTTCGGCAAGCTGCCGTTTGTGATGAGCGGGATCGACCTGGAAGCAGTCGGTATCGACGACGCAGCCCAAGCCATGCTGCTGGCCGCCGAACGCGGCACCCCGGGTGAGCGCTACCTGATCTCGGAGAAGATGATCAGCAACGCCGAGGTGGCCCGGCTGGCGGCCGAGGCCGCCGGTGTCGCGCCCCCGCAGCGGTCTCTGCCGCTGCCGGTGTCCTACGCGCTCGCCGCCGCAGGCACCCTCAAGGGCAAGCTCCGTGGCACCGATGAGCGGTTGTCGCTCGAATCCCTGCGGCTCATGCGGGCCGAAGCCGAGCTCGATCACTCCAAGGCCGTGCGTGAACTGGGTTGGCAGCCAAGGCCGGTCGAGGAATCGATCGCCGAGGCAGCGAAGTTCTGGGTGGGCCTACGCGCGGCCAAACGCGCCCGCAACGGCAACTGAACACCACGCCGTAGGACGTTAAGCCACTGGGCGCCAAGCGTATTGCGGCCTAACCTGGCGATATGACCGACAAGCTGAAAGTCGACCTCTCCGGGGCGCCGCAGACCATGCTGGCCACGTTCTACGCCAAGGCGCTCGACGCCGGGCTGCCCCACCCGATCCTCGGTGACAAGCTGGCCAAGGAAATCGCCGACCGCATCGACTACGACTGGAGCCGCACCTCGATCACCGAGGCGAAGTCACCGGCGGTGACCACCCGCAGCGCGCACTTCGACCACTGGACCCGCCAGTTCCTGGCCGTGCATCCCGAGGCTGTGGTGCTGCATCTGGGGTGCGGACTGGACGGGCGGTTCTTCCGACTGGAGCCCGGCCCCGGAGTCGAGTGGTACGACATCGACTACCCCGACGTCGCACATTTGCGCGAGCAGCTCTACCCGTCCGCGGAGCACTATCACGTGATCGCCGCCTCGGTGACCGACCCGGCCTGGCTGCGCGACATTCCCGCCGAGCGTCCGACCCTGATGATCGGTGAGGGGCTGACGATGTATCTCACCGAACACGACGGGGTGGCGTTGCTGCGTCGCATCGTCGACGGATTTCCTTCCGGCGAACTGCAATTCGACGCGTTCAACACCCTCGGTATCAGATCGCAGTGGATCAACACGGTGGTTCGCCGATCCGGGGCCAAACTGCATTGGGCCATCGACAAACCCGAGGACATCCTGCGCGCGGTGCCGGGTACCCGGCTGTTGTCTCGGATGTCGCCATTCGACGACCCGGTGTTCGCCACACTGGCCTGGCGCTACCGGTTGATGCTGGCCATCATGAAACCGGTACCGGTGCTGCGGTACATGGCGCAATATCACCGCTACGCGTTCTGAGCTGATGCCCACCAACGGTAAAGCGGGACAGTCCGTTTCCGGACTGCCCCGCTTTGCCTGTCGATATCAACGGCCGCTGTGGCGCACGGTGTTGTCCACCTTCGGGACCATCGGCTTGGGGTGGATCTGGTCCAGCCAATCCAAGTGGTCCACACCAGCGGAGATGGTGACGGCATTGGGAGCTGCGACGGGAGCGGGCTCAGCGGCCAGGGCCGGTGCGGCCAGGCCCAGGACGGCTGCGCCCAGTCCGCTGGCGGCTATGACGGCGAATCCGAACTTCTTCATTTTCTGCTTCTTCCTTTCTCGTCCATGTCGGTTATGCCTGTGTAAACCGCGAGGTCAGCCAGCCAATTTCCGTTGGCAGTAATTGATCGACTCATGGCAGAAAGAAGGATGTACGCGCCTTCACATTCCTCCCGACGTCCGAGAAGTCCTGGCACAATCCAGCGGTGCCCAACACGGTGAACGGTCAGGTTTCCCACTGGTTCGACCAGCTGCCCACGCCTCGACCGCCCCTGCCCGACGATGGGGATGCGGACGTGTGCATCGTCGGCGCCGGATATACCGGGTTGTGGACCGCCTACTACCTCGCGCAGGCCGACCCGTCGCTGCGGATCACGGTGCTGGAGGCCCGGTTCGCGGGCTTCGGGGCGTCAGGTCGCAACGGCGGCTGGCTGTCGGGCCTGGCACCGGGTGATCGGCACCGGATGGCACGGCAGCACGGACGTGAACGGGTGCTCGCCTGGCAGCAGGCACTCAACGAGGCCGTCGACGACGTGATCGAAGTAGCCCGTCGAGAGGGAATCGACGCCGGGGCGGTCAAGGGCGGAACCTTGGAGATCGCCCGCAACGCTGCCCAAGCGGCCCGCCTTGCCGACGCGATCGCCGAGGAACGCGCCTGGGGCAATGACGTTGCGGAACTGACGAAAGAGCAAGCCGCCGAACATATTCGCTTTGACGGTGTGGTGTCGGCCTACCGCACCCCGCACTGCGCCCGGATCCAGCCGGCCCGGCTGGCCCGCGGGTTGGCCGAAGCCGTCGAACGCCGCGGCGTCACGATCTACGAGAACACGCCGGTCACCGAGATCGCGTCGGGCCGCGCCGTCACTGCCCTGGGCACGGTGCGGGCGCCGATCATCCTGCGCGCCACGGAGGGCTTCACCCCGGCGCTGCCGAGTCTGCGCCGTACCTGGCTGCCGATGAACAGCTCGATGATCGCCACCGACCCGATCCCGGCGGCGTTGTGGGACGAAATCGGTTGGCAGGGCTGCGAAACCGTGGGAGACAGTGCGCACGGTTTCTTCTACGCGCAGCGCACAGTCGACGATCGCATCGCCATCGGCGGGCGCAGCGTCCCCTACCGCTTCGCCTCACGCACCGACGTGGACGGGCAGGTACCGGCCCGCACCATCCGGCTGCTCACCGACGTGCTGCATTCGATCCTGCCGCAGGTGCGCGAGGTGCCGATCGCCCATGGGTGGTGCGGGGTGCTGGCAGTGCCCCGGGACTGGCAGGCGAGTGTCGGTCTGGACCGGGCCAGTGGACTGGGCTGGGCCGGCGGCTATGTCGGCCACGGAGTCACCGCCACCAACCTGGCCGGCCGGACCTTGGCGGACCTGGTCTTGCGTCGCGACACCTCCATCACAGAGCTGCCGTGGGTCGGGCATCGATCGCGCAATTGGGAACCCGAGCCGCTGCGGTGGCTCGGCGTGCGTGGGCTCTATGTCGCCTACAAGCTCGCCGACCGACACGAGGCCGGCGGGCGGTCGCGGACCTCGCCGATCGCGCGGGTCGCCGACGTCATCACTCGCAAGCCGCATTAGCGCTGGTCAGGGGAGTGCGGCCAACTCGTCGTACCCGGGTGGCATACTCGCACACATGTTCGAACGTTCCGCTGCCGACCTGATCGATGCGGTCAGCGCTGCGGCGCGGGCCGAGTCGGTGGCGATCGCGGGCCGGTTGGCCGCGATCGGGGCGCTGGACACGCTACGCGAACAGGAGTTGGCCGAGTCGATTTTCTGGACCACCGATCCGTTTGAAGCGGTGGGGGCCGAGATTTCGGCGGCGATGCGGATCAGCCGCGGTCGGGCCGGCACCCAGATCCATCATGCCCGGGTGCTGCGGGACAAACTGCCTCAGGTGGCGGCGCGGTTCGCGGTCGGGGATATCGACTATCGGGTGGTGCGGATGCTGATCACCCGCACCGCCACCACCGACCCGGCGGTGTGGGAATCCTTGGATGCCGAACTGGCCGCCCGCGCGCACCGCTGGATGCGGTTCTCCGAACGACAGTTGCGGGACCGGATCGATCAATGGGTCGCCAAACTCGATCCGAATGGGGTGCGGGTCCCGCCGGATCTGACCGAGGAGCGGTTCGTGCAGGTCGAGCCCGGCAGCTTGGGCAACGCCACGATCTGGGCCAATGTCGATGCTGTTGACGGGGCGGCATTGGATCAGCGTTTGGATGCGTTGGCGGACACGGTGTGTGAGCACGATCCGCGCACCCATGAGCAGCGGCGTGCCGATGCGATCGG